>JAWXUS010000001.1:92011-202969 GCA_044426235.1 Peptostreptococcaceae bacterium
CTTTAGTATAATGTCTATTCATTTTTTTAAGAAGTGAAGTACTTCCACATTGAACTGGTAGATGAATATTTTCACACACTTTTTCACAATCTCTAATTGCATATATTACTTCTTTGGTTCCATTTTTAACTAGTTCTTTTATTTCGTCTATTATATACTTAACTTCCCTACTTCTTTCACGATCTCTAGTATATGGTACTATACAGTATGTACAAAAATTATTACAACCATACATTATATTTACGAATGCTTTAAGATCAAACTTTCTATTACTTCTAAGTACTTCAACAATCTCTCCATCAATGTCCCAAAAAATCAACTAATAATCCTATGTTATCACTACTTTCAACTAATAATTTTGGAAATTCATAAAAATCGTGAGTACCAAAACTAAATCGACGTGTCTATATTTACTCTTTATTTAATCAAAAATATGAGATTGTTGCATAATACAGCCGCAAACTGCAATTTTTAAATCCGAATTTTACGTTTTTCCTTTTTAAGTGCTCCTAAGTTTCCATAAACTTTAAGTTCTGCATTTTCACGAACCACACAAGTGTTATATATAATAATGACACATACTTTTTGAAAAAAATCCTTTTTCATATCTCATATATGCAAGTATTGAAGATAATTTTTCTAAATTGTGTTTATTCATTTGGCAATCAAAAGCTTATATTATATATTTCATTTTTGATTATGTATAGGCAAAAAATCTATTACTTTACCCTTTGATTACCTCAATAAATTTATTTTGTTCTTCTATTTTTTCTAAAGAAACTTAAACTTGTTTTCTTTTACTTATTCACAACCCCCTCTTTTACATAAATATATTTATTATACCAAAATTTTGGAAATTTTTAAATATTAACTTTTATTTTTCATATATTATGTATTTCATTAAAAATTTTGTAAATAATATTTCTAAATACTATTTGATAGAAAGGAATAAAAATGCTTATAATTTTTTTTAGAAGTATATTATTATATCTTTGTATTTTGATTGCACTTAGAATTATGGGTAAGGGTGAAATTGCAGAAATGAATACTTTTGACCTTGTAATTACTCTTTTACTCGCAGATGTTGCATCTATTCCAATGGAAAATAATAATGTACCTTTAATATATGGTATCGCTGCAATAACTGGTTTGACTTTACTTCAAACTTTAATATCTTTTTTATCATTAAAATTCAAAAAATTTGATTCTTTTATATGTGGTGCTCCAACTATTTTGGTTGATAAAGGTCAAATAAATCAAAATAGTTTAAAAAAAGAAAGAATTACTATAAATGAACTTCTTGAACAACTTCGAATAGCAGGTTTTTTTAATTTAAAAGATGTTCAGTATGCAATACTTGAGGCCGATGGAACTTTAAGTGTTCTACCTTCACCAAATTATCAAGATATTCCATCAAAAGAACTAAAACATCTTCCAATTTCAATAATTGTGGATGGTATACTTATGAAAAATAACTTAGCCCAATCTACAAAAGATACTTTATGGCTCGAAGGAGTTTTAAATGCAAATCATATAAAAAATATTAAAGAAGTTCTTCTTTTGGTTTTAGATGGCAACGATAAAGTTTTTATTCAAAAAAAATAAAGGAGAGTCTATGAAATCTTTTATTATAGTAGTAATTTGGAGTATTTGCTTTTTAATTTTTGGTATAGAAGTTGAAAATAGAATGGGTAAATTATCTGAAAGTTTTAATAATCAACTAGAGGTTATTGATAAAGAAATGTATGATGAAAATTTTGATAATGCTTATGAATTATCAAAAATTTTTACAGAAAGATGGGAAAAAGAAAGTAAGGTTTGGTATTATTTTTTAAATCACGAATATTTTGATGATGTTTACTTTTATTCA
Source organism: Peptostreptococcaceae bacterium (assembly GCA_044426235.1). Lineage (GTDB taxonomy): Bacteria > Bacillota > Clostridia > Peptostreptococcales > Peptostreptococcaceae > JAGHEK01. The sequence goes on from JAWXUS010000001.1 coordinate 93,882, forward strand.
AAAATTTTAACTCATAGTATTGAACATAAAAATTTTACTAATTCATTTGAATATATAGAAAAAATTAAAATGGCAATAGATAATATAATTCAATACGAAAAATTAGATTTAGACCATGTTTTTTAAGCCGATTATTAATCGGCTTATTTTATTACTTATAATCAACTCTATATAAATAAAGTCCTTTTGCTTTTGCAGTTTCAGAACAAACACTTCTATCTTTTGCCTCTAAGTTTTCAATTAATTCATTTTTAGTTTTCTTACCAAGTCCAATATCTATTAAACTTCCAACTATGATTCTAACCATATTGTATAAGAAACCATCTCCATCAACAAATATCTCTATTTGTCCATTAGTTTCATTTATAACTATTGAATTTATTGTACGAACGTTAGATTTCTTCTTACTTTTTGAAGATACAAAACTTGTAAAGTCGTGAGTTCCAACTAAAATTTCTGCAGCCTCTCTCATTTTTCCAACATTAAGTCTTTTCTCAACAAAGTTTTCATATTTTCTCATAACTGGATTGTAATCTTTATTGTTTATTTTATATAAGTAAACTTTACTTGTAGCATTATATCTACTGTGGAATCTTTCCTCAACTTCACTAACTTCACTAACATAAATATCTTCTGGTAAGTATTCATTTATATAACTTTTTATTTTCTTAACAGATAACTCAGAATTTGTTCTAAAGTTTACTACTTGTCCGATTGCATGAACTCCAGCATCTGTTCTTCCTGATGCATTTATTTCAATTTTTTCATCTACCATTTTACTAATTACACCTTCAAGTTTTTCTTGAATAGTATTGCTATCATTTAATCTTTGAAATCCCTTGTATCTTGTTCCGTCATATTTAACTACTAATTTTATATTTCTCATAATTTTTCCTTTATAATTTATTTTTCAGAGTAAATTTAATTTCTGTACGGATATTCTTTTCACTAGTTATATCCATACTTCCTCCGTGAAGTTTTACTATTTCGTGACTAATAGCAAGTCCAAGCCCACTTCCTGCTTTATTATAATCTTCTTGAAAGAATTTGTCTAAGACTTTTTTTAGATTTTCCTTTTCAATTCCATGTCCATTATCAATAACTTTGATCGTTGTATAGTCTATATCTTGATTTACCTCGATTTTTATAAAACCATTTTCATTAGTTGATTTTAGCGAATTTTGAATTAGATTAATTAAAACTTGTCTTAATCTATCTTTATCACCTTGTATATTTTCAATATTTTCATCTAAAAAATTAACACTTATATCTATTCCTTTTTTATTAGCTTTAACTTTTAATTGATTAACAACACTAAGGCAAAGTATTTTTAAATTTAAAGTATCTATTCTAAGTTTTATTCTATCAGATGATAATCTTGAAAAATCGAGAAGTTCTTCAACTAATTTTATAAGTCTTTCCGTTTCATCTTGAATTATTGAAAGCCCAAGATCTAATTCTTCCTTTCTAATTTCTTCGTATCCTAAAGTTTCACTCCACCCTTTAATTGAAGTAAGTGGCGTTCTTAATTCGTGAGAAATTGAAGATATAAATTCTTCTTTTAACTTTTCACTTTTATCAATTTCTGATGCCATATAAATTAGAGTATGTGCCAAGTCACCTATTTCATCATCACTAATTTTTATTTTATCAAGTTCAACATTAAAATTCCCATGTGCAAGTTCATTTGCTAATTGTCTAAGTTCTACTATTGGATTTATTATAGTATTTGCAAGTCTTATACTAATGCTTATTACTATTAACAGTATTAAAAATGATGCAAATAAAATTCCAAAAGTTATATTTGTTACAGTTTTATTTATTTGGGTTAAAGAAATAGTATATCTTACTACCCCTTCAATTTTATTATTAAGTTTTATTGGAACCGATATACTCATAACATATTCGTTAGTTTCTCTTATTCTGTATGTATATGGAACCAAATTCTTCTCATCTTTTAAAGCTCTGTTTATATCTTCATAATTTAACTCTATGTTTTCTTTAAAACCATATTGATCAATTATTAAATTTCTATTACTATCAATAATTTGAATTGAAAATTTTCTTAATTGATCATCAACACTTTGCTTTTCTATTATATCCTTTATTTTATATTCAAAACTTGCATTATCAAGACCAGTTAAAGAATTATAAGTTAATTTAGTGTAATGTGCTTGATTTTTCAGACTTTGCCTTACATATTCATAATAATAATTTTGAATATAAAATGTAAATATACTTATAAAAAGAGTTATAGTTATCATTATTATTATGAAAAAATTAAGTATAATTCTTTTTTTTAGACCTCTAATACCTATCATTTAACATCGTCCTTTTTAAAACAGTATCCATATCCCCAAACTGTTTGAACGTACTTCGGTTTTGATGCATCATCTTCTAATTTATTTCTTATTCTTCTAATATTCACATCAACTATTTTAAAATCATATAAAATATTATTTCCCCAAACTTTATCAAGTATTTCTTCACGGCTAAGCGATTTTTTAGTATTTTCCATTAAATATCTAACTATTGATAATTCTGTTGGCGTAAGCTCTATTTCTTTATCATTTTTAAATAATTTCCTTTTGTCTAAATCAAGAACGAACGGTTCAATTTCGATTACGTTTCCTTTTTGTGCTTTGATTTCTGATTTTACTCTTCTTAAAAGGGCATTTATTCTAACTAAAAGTTCATTTATGCTAAATGGTTTTGTCATATAATCATCTGCACCATTCATAAATCCTTCAATTTTGTCTTCCTCTTGAGACTTAGCAGTTAACATTATTATCCCTGTATTTTCAAATTTTTCTCTGATATATTTACAGACTTCTATACCACTCATATCTGGTAGCATTACATCAAGTAATGCAATTTTTATATCATCTTCATTAGATATTTTATAAATTGCATCTTGTCCAGTTTCAGCCTCTATAACCTCAAAACCTTCTCTTTTTAAGTTAATAGATACAAAACTTCTAATTCCAACTTCATCTTCTAAAACAAGTATTTTCTCTTTCATAAAAGTTCCTCCCTAATTTATATATGAAAAATTTTTTCTAATCTCATCTATACTTAAATTTAATTCTTCAAATTTTTCATTATTATTTATTAAAAGTGTGAATGTATAATTTTGATTTTCACCAATAATTATATTAGTTTTCGTTTTACTATCAACATCATCTATGTTAGTTTTATTTGATATATTTATTGAAAACAACTCACTATACCTAAAGTTTTCAACAAAGTGAAATTTAATTAAAGCAAAATCACTTCCGTGATCTTCAGTTATTTCAATTTTATTTACTAAATTATTTTGTATTATAAATTTAAAACTATAATTATAATTATAATATATTTGATTTAAAAACATCATATCCGCAAATTCAATAGAATTATTATATCTATACCAATCTACTTTAAATGATGAAGTATCATTTTCATCATCAACAACTGGAAAATCAAGTACACCATCATCATTAATATCCACACTTTCAATATAATGATGCTTTATAAGTATTGAATAGTTTTCGTCAAATAAATTAACTATTTTTTTATCCTCAAATAAAAGTATATCTGTATTATAACTTGAGGATTCAAGTGTTGGGTAATCAATTATTATTCCTTTTCTATCAGAACTAATCTTTCCAACTTTCATATAAACTCCATTTAAAGTTTTTATTTGTGGAACTAATATAGTATCTTTTACCATAAAATCTTTATCGTATTCTATTAATGTAAGATTTATTTTACTATTTGATTTATTTTGAGATAAAATTATCATATCAAGAAGATTATTTTCATCAATATCAATAATTTCCACTCTAATATCTTGTAAATCTCTATCAATTCCTAAGTGAGATAAATTTAGTGAATGGATTTTATTAAAATTACCATCTTTTATTTCATAAATATACATATTAACTTTATCTTTTGATCTTAATACTAGTACCATTTCTTTTATATTATCATTATTTAAATCATAAAAATTAGCATATTTTATGTAATTTGCCTCCTCAACTACCGTTGAAACTTTTTGCATATATCCGCTACTATCTTCACAAAGAAGACTAACTACTATCTCATCTTTAGTTTCTTCTTCGCTATCGTCAAGTATTGTTTGAATTTTTTCAAATACAACAATCTCATCTTTTAAATTATTATCCACATCAATCTTATTTATTTTAGAAACTTCACTACTATTTTCAGGTAAAGTAGCCGTTTGTTCTATGCTTGGTATAACACCTTTTATTTTATTAAATAAAATATAATTTTCTTCGTTATAAATTGGCTTTTTATTTATTAACTGCTCCGGAGATTGACTGCTACATCCAGCTAATAACAGCAATAAAAATAAAGTTCAAATCCTCAAAATAACACCTCCTATCTATTTTTCATAAAATCATAAAACTCTTTTACTAAATTTATTTCTTGTATTTCGTGATATTTATCAAATCCACCTCTACCTAATCTATCACAAATTGATAAAAGTGCTAATTCTTCATAATCAACTTCAGAAAGTATTTCTTCTTTTTTAAACATTCTCTTGTCAAGATTAAAAAATAATGGTTGCATATGATGTTTAACATACTTTGAAACCTTAATATTAAATTCTAAGTTATCATTTATTTCATTTAAAATATCAAGTGCCATCTTCTCACCAACAATATCGTGATTTGGTGAACTAATTTTTCCATTTATAATTTTTGTTGTAGTCAATTTACCAATATCGTGTAAAAGTGAACTCCACATAAAAACTTTTGGATCTTTAGAATAAAATTTATAATTTGATGCCTTATCTACAACTAACAAAACGTGATTTAAAACATCACCTTCAGGATGATAAGTTTTATTTTGATCAATCTCTTCAAGTTCAATAATTCCCTTTAAAGGACTTTTAAGTAATTCTTCTCTTAATTTTTTTATTTCAAGTGAGGGGTTGTCCTTTTTTAATAGTATTTCATTTATAGTATTAAACATCTTTTATCCTTTCTTATTTTATCATATTTTTAGTAAGTATTTATTAAAAAATAGAAGTCTGGAAGACTTCTATTAATTGTAGCATTATTTTTTTATTTTAACATCTTTTTATTTATTTGTTATAAGTTTTCGTCTACTGAAACTTCTTTGTCATTTTCTATACTACTTCTATCTAAATTATTATCTTCTAAAACTTCTTTTATTTCTACTTCATCAGAATTTCTAAGCTCTTCTTTTGATTTAGGTCTTTTCTTCTTTTTAAATCCAATAGTTTTCTTTGGACTTTTTTTCTTTTCTTTTTCGTTATGATCTTCTTTTTTCTTTTTCTTTGGCTCTTTTGTTTTCTTAGTTTTTCTTTCATCATTCTCAATATTTAATTCTTCAAATACTGCATCATCTAACATTACTTCATTGTAATTTTCTTCGTATTTTTCAGTTGATTTATTCTTAATTGATTTTTTAGCTCTAAACATTTTTTTTAAATTATTTCTAAGCAAAACAGGCCTCCTAAAAATTATAATAGCTACATTTAATTATATTATAATTTCTAGATAATTATTAATAATTTATTTCAAGACTAAGTAATTCATCTAAAGTTTGTCTTTTACAAATTAATTTACTTTCACCACCAAAAACACTTACTACTGCGGGTCTTAATATTTTATTATAATTTGATGACATTGAGTATCCATATGCACCAGTTGATGCCATTATTAATAAATCTCCACTTTCAATTTTATTAATGTCTGCATCAACAATTAAAATATCTCCACTTTCACAACATTTCCCTGCAATAGTTATTAACTTTCCTTTTTCACCATTCATCTTATTTGCAACTGCACATTCATACCCTGCATTATAAAGAGAAGGTCTTATATTATCAGTCATTCCACCATCAACACTAACGTAAGTTCTAACGTCTTTTATCTCTTTAATTGAACCTACTGTATAAAGTGTACTTCCTGCATTTGCAACTATTGATCTTCCTGGTTCTATAACTAAAATAGGTAAATCAATATTTATTTTCTCACATACTTCATCTGCTTTTTTAATTATTTCACCACAAAATTCTTTTATAGATTTCGGCTTATCTTCACTAGTATAGTAAACTCCAACTCCTCCACCTAAATCAACTTCTTTTATATCTAAATTATAATTTTCTCTAGCCTCTTTTACTAAATTCATCATAATTTCCACTTCATCTAAAAATGGCTTAACATCAAATATTTGAGATCCAATATGTGCGTGAAGTCCAACTAATTTAAGATTTTTATAGTCTTTTATTTTTTTAAAAGCCTCGTATAAATCCCCATTTTGAAGTGTAAAACCAAACTTTGAATCTATTTGACCGGTTTTTATGTAATCATGAGTATGTGCCTCAATTCCTGGAGTTATTCTAAAATATATCTCTTGAGTTTTATTTTTTTCACCACATATTCTATCTAAAAGTTCAAGTTCATAATAATTATCTACTACAAACCTCGATACTCCAAGATCAATTCCAAGATTTACTTCTTCTAATGTCTTATTATTTCCGTGAAATAAAACTTTATTCATTGGAAAATTCGCTTTATGTGCAGTGTAAAGTTCACCAAGTGATACAACATCTAAATACATTCCTTCATCATTTATTACCCCACACATATAAAGTGGTAAAAATGCTTTTCCAGCATATGCTACTCTATTTTTTCTTTCATCAACCTTAAAATATTTAGTATATTCTCTACAATTTTCTCTAACTAACTCTTCATCAAAAATATAAAGTGGAGTATCGTATTTTTTCTTTAAATCAGATGTACCAACCCCTCCTATAAATAAATTATTCCCCTTAACACTCATAGTTCCTTGTAACTTCATCTCTATTCTCCTTTTATATTATTTAGTTATTTTCTTTTCTATTAAAATAAGTTCTGGAGGTGTATTTTTTTGATTTAAAAAAGTATTACTTAATACATTAAATTTCTTTTGATCAAGACTTTTAACGAATTCATACACTAGACTTTTTTCAATTTCTCCACCTTCATGACCACTATATATTGAAATACTAATTATCCCATTATTATTTAAAAGTTCTAAACAACTCTTTATTGCAGCTATCGTAGTTTCTGATTTTGTAACGATAGTTTTATCTCCTGTTGGAAGATATCCTAAATTAAAAACTGCACAACTTATTTTGTCAAAAACGTACTTATCAATATTTTCATGCCCATTATTAATTAATTCTACATTATTTATATTATTTTCTATAAGGAGTTTTCTTGTTGAATTAATTGCATCTTCCTGAATGTCAAATGCATATATTTTACCGCTTTTTTTTATTAAAGAATTTAGAAAAACTGTGTCGTGACCATTTCCAACTGTAGCATCAATAACTATATCTCCTTCATTAACAAAACTTTTTAAAAAGATTTTATTAACTTGCCCAACATTATTAATAAGATTGTTCATAATTTATTTAATTCCTTTTAAATAATTAACTTCTTCTTTAGTTAAATGTCTGTATTCTCCGTAAGGAAGCTCTTTATCTAAAAATATCTTTCCAACTGAAACCCTTTTAAGCCTTAAAACTGGATTATTTATAGCTCTAAACATTTTTCTAACTTGTCTATTTTTACCTTCATGAATTTCAACTTTACAAATAGACTGATATTTTTCAGGCTCACTTTTTACAACTTGGATTTTTGCAGGTGCCGTTTTATAATCTTCAATATATAAACCTGTTCTAAATTCTTCTAGTTTTTCTTCAGTTGGCATTCCTTTAACTATTGCCATATACATTTTTCCAACCTCGTGCTTTGGGTGAGTTAACTTATATGTTAAATCTCCATCGTTAGTTAAAAGTAAAAGTCCGCTAGTTTCATAATCAAGTCTTCCAATTGGATAAATCCTTTCTTCAATGTCCTTAACTAAGTCAATTACACTTGGTCTATCGAATTGATCTTTTACAGTTGTAATATATCCTTCTGGTTTATTTAACATTATGTAAACTAAACTAGTACCCTTGTGGATAACTTGTCCATCTATTTCAACAACGTCACAATCCTCATTAACACTATATGACAACGTTTCTACCACTTCATTATTTACCTTAACACGTCTATCTAAAATAACTTCCTCAGCTTTTCTTCTTGAATAAGAAGTACAAGATGCTATAAATTTATTTATTCTCATTTTATTACCTTTCCAAATCGTTTTATTATTTATAATACAACGAAGAAGTATTTTTATCAATATCTATAAATAAATACTACATTAAATTAACTAACTAAGTTTAATAAATATTTCTATTTTTGGTTAATATAATTAATAGATACTACTTAGGAAAGGATGTTTTTATTTGAAAAACTTAAAATCGAATTTATTCTTAGTTTTTTTATCAGTTTTAATTTTTAAATTAATAGATTCTCCAAATGATTTAACTATTTACATAAATAATTTTTTCAGTTTATTTAGTCCATTCTTCTTTGGATTATTAATTGCACTAATTTTAAATCCTTGTGTTAATTTTTTTAACCAAAAACTTAAAATCAATAATCTACTTAGCATACTAATCTCAATAATAATAGCTTTTTTATGTATTTCCTTTGTAATAAAATTAATTTTCCCTCTATTAATTGAAACTTTAAATATTTTATACAAAGAGGTTCCAAAATTTATTTCTGAAATAAGTGAAAAATCAACATCATATTTTTCATATCTTCCACTTATTGAAGAAAATTTAACCGATTTAATAAATAAATATATAACTCTTTTTTCTACAATTTCTAATAATTCATCTAAATATTTACTTCAATTCACATCAATTTTATTAGATTTTTTAATGGGAATAGTTTTATCAATTTATATACTCCACGAAAAAGAAAGTATAAAATTAAATATTAGAAAGCTTCTTTATGCAACTTTTTCTAAACAAACAACTGAAGAAATAATTGAATTTTTTAATGTTTGCCATAATATTTTTTATCACTATATAATTGGTAAAATATTAGATTCTTTAATAATTGGAGTTTTGGCATTTTTAGGATTTAAGTTTTTAATTATAATAGAAAACTCTTTATTCTTGGCATTTATAGTTTTTCTAACAAATATCATTCCATATTTTGGTCCATTTATTGGTGCTATACTTCCAATATTTATGACTTTAACTTATAGCCCAATAAAGGCTCTTTGGATATTAATTTTTATTATTTTACTTCAACAACTAGATGGAAATTTAATCGGTCCAAAAATACTTGGAGATCAAGTTGGTCTTAGTCCTTTTAGTATTATTTGTGCAGTATTAATTGGTTGGTCGTTATTTGGCTTTTTAGGAGTATTCTTATCCATTCCAATAACTGCCATATTAAAATATTTAATTCAAAAATATATAAATAAAAGACTATCAATTTGATAGTCTTTTATAAGTACTTATTTAGTTTATCTAATGAAAAATCAATAAACTTTATATCAAGGTCTATTCTATTTTCCAAACATCTTTCATAATTTTCATTAGTTATTACAAAAATTGTTGGAGTTTCAATAAATGGAATAGTTGATTTTTCAATTTTTCTATCCATATTCTCATACTTTGAAAGGATAAATTTATCAGTTTGAATATCAACTAAAATCTGCTTTACTTCACAGTATTTATTGATATATTCTATATAAATATCATAGGTCCTATTATCTATTTTAGGATTTCTAAAGATTCTTTTAACTCTACACCCTGAATTAGATAATTTAATTACAATTTCAGAACCCATAATAACTTTTAATAATTCTTTCCCTTTATAAGTTTTACCACCATTTAAATAGTAAACATAAGAATTTTCTCTATATCCTTGATAACTTATGTTTACTGGATATTTCTTTAAAGTATATTCATTACACATTTTCTTTAAAGTTTGCTTTACAGGTTTTCTAAAATAACTTTTTCTTGTTGTACAAACAACCTTTGAAACTTGTGATTCAGTAATACACCTAACTTTACTTATGAGTAATAAAATGTCTTTTTCTAGGCCTACCATTGTCAAATCGCCCCTGCTCAAATTTTTAGTATATTTCTAATATATTAAAAAATGAGATTTATGTGTATTTATAACTTAAAAATTATTCCAATTAATGCACCTAATGAAATATAAAATACTGGGTGTTTATCAAATTTCTTAATTAAATAGAAAAATAACAAGAAAAGTCCCATAAGAACCAAGTTATTATTTGACTCTAATATTGAAATTTCTGCTATATCAAGGAATGCAATAAAAATAAGTGCACAAACACAAACTCTAACTCCTTTAAATATAAATTCAATTATTGGGTTTTCTTTAAACTTTTGAAGAAAATTAAATATTATAGTAATTATTATTACAGATGGAGTTACAAATCCTAGTGTTGCAATTATTCCACCAAAAAATCCACCCATAGTATAACCTGTAAATGTTGCCATATTAATACCTATAGGCCCTGGTGTTGATTGAGATATAGCAATCATATCAGCCATTAATGATTTATCAAACCAATTATATTTTTCAATTAAATCATATAAAAACGGAAGTGCCGCCAAACCTCCTCCAACTGTAAATAGTCCAACCTTTAAAAATTCTAAATAAAGAGTTAAATAAATCATTATTCATCCTCCTTTTTTCTGTAATATAAAAATCCAACTAAACCACAAGTTAAAACTAGATAAACTGGTGATACTATAAATGATATTAAAAATGAAAATATAAATAATCCTACTCCAAATTTATCGTTTATTGATTTTTTCATAATATCAAGTAAAGACTTTAAAATAAGCGCACTAACTACTATTCTAATTCCTGAAAAAGCATTTTGCACAACTATTAATCCTGAAAATTCATTAATAATTGATGCAATAGACATAATTATTATAAATGATGGAGTTACTACTCCAAGGGTTGCAAATATGCCACCTAATATCCCCATTTTTCTATTTCCAACAAATACTGCAGTATTTATTGCAATAGCCCCTGGTGTTGCTTGACCTATTGCATAATAATCAAGAAGTTCATCTTCACTGATCCAATTATATTTTTCAACAACTTCTTTTTTTAGCATAGGAATCATTGAATAACCCCCACCAAAAGTTAAGCCACCAATTCTAAAAAAAGACCAAAAAAGTGTAAAGAGTTCTTTTAAATTCATTCCCTATCTCCTAATTTTTTATAACCCCTAATTTAATTTTTTCATCACTAGTTTTATTAAATGAAAACAGAGTGTTATCATTTGCTATACTTTTATAAATTTCAAATACTTCTTCTATTTCTAAATTTCCTTCAATAAATAAAACTTCTTTATTATTTTTTATATTAAGATGCTTTTTAAAATCTTTTATTAAAAAATCTTTGTCACTATCTTCTTTAGTTATGTATATTACTTTTTTATCAGTCATAAATACTTCTTTTAAATCACTTAAATCAATTTCTAATTCACAATTTAAAGAATTTGACATCATCTTCATAGTTTCAATTATTCTATCTTCAAATAAAAATTCATTATCTAAACTAATTTCTTTCTTATCTTCAGTTAATGTTAATCCGATATTTAATATATTTCTTTCTTTTGCCATAAATGAAACTGCATTAACTATTTGATATGCATCAGAATCTTTCTTATCATAAACTAAAAATAATACTTCAACATCATCAAGTAAATTCCTAACTGTATCTTTATCAATATCTTTGTCTATAAATTCAACTTCAAAATAATTTTTTATTTCGTCGTTAATTTGATTTAATTTATCGATTCCACTTTGTCCTACACCTATAATTTTCATAAATTTCCTTCTTTCTCTTTTATTTTAAAGTTATTATAACACTTTTTTAATTTAATTAGAATAAATTACTATCGAATTTTAATTATTGACATTTTTTTAGTTATTAAAACTATTTTCCTATACAATATTTTTTCAAATTATAGTATTATTATATTTGAGAGGTGATTAAGTGAAATTTTTAAAAACTAAAAAATTATTATTATTAACTTTAGTAACACTACTATTTGGTGGATGTAGTGAAGAAAATATCGAAACTAAAGTTGAATCAAGTGTCAATTCGAATCAATATGTAAGTAGTAACCTTGATTTAAATGAAGAAATTAATGAAGATTATTACGATGATTCATTAAGTATTACTGAAGAAAATACTAATGATGATACTTCATCAAATACTACCGAGGAAAATACTCAAAAAGTAGAAAGTGAAACTTCTTCAGAAAATAATCAAAATTCAAAAGAAGAAGCTTTACCTACTAGTATTCCAGAGGATTCTATCAAGGTAACTATCGAACGTGTTGTTGATGGTGATACTGTTGAAATTATACTTCCAGATGGAGAAAAAGTTAGTACTAGACTTCTATTAATTGATACACCAGAAACAAAACACCCAACTATTCCAGTTCAACCGTATGGTCCTGAGGCATCTCAATTTGCAGAATCAGTATTATTTAAAGGGGATACTGCATATTTTGAACTGGATGGAAATACTAAAACAGATAGATACGGAAGATATTTAGGATATCTTTGGTATGAAGATAATGGAACATATAAAATGTATAATGAAGAAATAGTTAAAGAAGGTCTTGCAAGAGTTGGTTATATTTATAGTCAAACTAAACATTTAACTCTTTTAAATAAAGCACAAGATGTTGCAAAAGCAAATAAAGTAAATATTTGGTCTGTTGATGGATACGTTACTAATGATGGATTTGATATTGATAAAATTCAAAATACTTCAAGTAATAATCAAACTTCTTCTAGCACCAACCAACCTTCTAACAACAATATTAATGACGAAGTGGCAATTACTACTGATGAAATAAAAGATACAACTTCTAATAATTCTTCAGAAAAAATAGTTTATGCAAATGGTGGAGCATCTTCTTCAAACATATATCACGACACTAGTGATGCTCACGGTATGAAAGATGCAATAAAAATGACTGAACAAGAAGCTATCGATCAAGGTTATAGAGCTTGTCTTAAATGTTATTAAACTTTATTATTAATTTTTTTATTATTTATGTTTAATAATTAATTTATTGGGTATATATATAATGTTTGTTAATAAAATAACCAAAAGGAGGGACAATTATGAAAATAGTTGTTGTTGGATGTACACATGCAGGTACTGCTGCTGTTGTTAATATGAGAGAAACTTACCCAGATAGTGAAATTACTATCTATGAGAGAAATGATAATATATCATTCTTATCTTGTGGTATAGCATTAAACGTTGGAGGAGTTGTTCCAGATACTAAGAGCTTATTTTATAACTCTCCTGAGAACTTAACTAACCTTGGAATAAAAACTAATATGAAACACGATGTTACTAATATAGATTTTGATACTAAAACTATAACTGCTACTAACCTTTTAACTAATGAAGTTGTTACTGATACTTACGATAAATTAGTTTTAACTTTAGGTTCTTGGCCAATAGTTCCTAAATTTGAAGGTGGAGATCTTGGAAACATAGTTTTATGTAAAAACCACGACCACGCTCAAGAAATAATAAAAAGAAGTGAAAACATCAAAAATGCAGTTGTAATAGGAGCTGGATACATAGGTGTTGAGCTTGCTGAAGCATTTGAAATGCAAGGAAAAAACACTACTTTAATAGATGCTGAAGAAAGAATAATGGCAAAATATTTAGATAAAGACTTTACTGATATGGCAGAAGAAGCTTTCACTGAAAAAGGTGTTAAACTTGTTTTAGGTGAAAAAGTTCAAAAGTTTGAAGGAAATGACGGAAATGTTTCTAAAGTTGTTACTGATAACGGAGAATATGAAGCTGATTTAGTTGTTTTATGTATAGGATTTGCACCAAACACTAAGTTAATCCAAGATAAACTTGATACTCTTCCAAATGGAGCTATAATAATAGATGAGTATATGAGAACTAGTAAAGAAGATGTTTTCGCTGCTGGAGATTGTTGTGTTGTTAGATTCAACCCTGCAAATGAAAACAGATACATTCCTCTTGCTACTAATGCTGTAAGAATGGGAACTTTAGTTTCTAAAAACTTAGTTAATCCAACTCTTAAGTATATGGGAACTCAAGGAACTTCAGGTATTAAAATATACGATTTATGTATAGCATCAACTGGTATGACTGAAGAAGTAGCTAATAAAACTACAAACTTAAACGTAACTTCAGTTACAACAAAAGATAATCATAGACCAGAATTTATGCCTGATTTTGATGAAGCTATGATAAAGCTAGTATTTGATAAAGATACTAGAAAAGTTTTAGGTGGTCAAATAGTTTCTAAGCTTGACTTAACTCAATATATGAATACATTATCAGTTGTAATTCAAAATGAAATGACTGTTGAAGAACTTGCAATGACTGACTTCTTCTTCCAACCACACTTTAATAAGCCTTGGAGTTTATTAAATACAATAGCTTTAAAAGCTTTATAATTTTTTAAGTAGACTAAGGACTTTCTTTAGTCTATTTTTATATAAAAATTTAATGTATAATAAATCTATTATATTATTTGGAGGAATATTATGAAGAAATTTTTCAAGTTAATAATAAACATAGTACTAATTAGTATACTTCTAGTTTGTAGTTATCAAATTTATAAAAAATTAATGGACTATAAAGCTGCAGGAAATGTTTATGATGAACTAAAAGAAGTAAAGGAAAACTCTAAAAATGAAGACGATACAATAGATATAAAATACTTAGCAATGCAAAATCCTGATTATCAGTTTTGGATTGAAGTTGAAAATACCAATATAGACTATCCAGTAGTTCAAAGTAGTGACAATGAATATTATCTAGATCGCGATTTTAATAAAGATTATTCTGGTTCTGGAAGTATTTTTATGGATTATAGAAATGACTTTTTAAATGATAGAAATACTATCTTATATGGACATAATATGAGAAATAAAACTATGTTTAATCAAATAGAAAAATTTAAAGAAGAAGAATTTTTTATACAAAATAATAAAATTAAAATTTCAACTGAAGATAGTATAGAATATTATGAAGTTTTTTCAGTTTACGTTTCAGAATCTAATACAGACTACCTAGATATTGAATTTGATAGTGTTTTAGAATTTAATAAATATATAAATGATATTTTAGTTAATTCTATGTTCAAATTTAGCGGTACTGTATCTGGAAATAGTGAAATTTTAACATTATCTACTTGTAGTTATGAATTTGACGATGCAAGAACTGTTATTCACGCAAGAAAAATAAATAAGTAGGTGTACTTTATGAATATTGATAAAATAATTTCAGAAATAGAGTTTGAAAAAGCAATAAATCCTAAAAATATAGGCGATAAATTTTTAAACTTACAACAAAAACAAAGCTTAAAAATAGAAATACAAAATTTAATTAATGATATAAATAATAAAATAATACCAACTTCATATAGTGATGATTTGCTTTTATCATTCACTCTTAGGCATTTTGTTATAAGTAATTTTAATTATTCATTAATATCTAAAGAATTTTTAAATGAACTTTCTATTTTCTTAAAAGATAAAAAGTGCTTAGAAATTATGGGTGGTACTGGAGTTTTATCTAAGGGATTAAAAGATTTTGGAGTTGATATTACCTGTACAGACAATTATTCTTGGTCAAATTTTAATTTTAATAATCTTTGGACTAAAGTAATAAATATTGATGCTTTAGATGCAATAAAAACTTATGATTTTGATATTTTAATAATATCTTGGCCATACACAGATAATAATGCCTTTGAATGCTTAAAACTCGCTAGAGAAAAGGATAAGCCAATACTATTTATTGGGGATACTCTACACACTGCAAATAAAGATTTTTTTGAATCTATAAATATAATTAATCCTTTAGAAGATTTAAATAAATATCTTAAATCTTGGGTTGAAACTAATGATAATATACTATTTATAAAATAACCAAAAAAATGGCTACAATAATTTATTAGTAGCCATTTTTTTATTTTAATCAACTTCTTAAACTTCATCATCCTGATATATACTATCTATTATATTTTTTACTTTATCTTTATAAATAAATTTAAATATATACCAAGCCAAAATTCCACCAAATGTATTTAATATTAAATCTTCTACATCAACCACTCTCATATATGCCAATTCTAATATATTCATTGTTAACTGAGATAATTTTATTGATAATGATATAAAAAAGCGGTCATAGTAGATACCTTAAAACTTCTAAATTTTTCATATTTTATACATAGATATAATATAAATGGCATTAACAATAATGTATTTCCAATTATATTTCTTACTGCCACACTAAAAATCATATAATCACTAAAATAATCTATAAAAGGTACAAGATTCATATTACATTTTCTTATAAAACTTAATTCTTGTAAATATGTATTGGTACCTATAGATATAGAAAACATCATTATGCCAACAAGCAGAAATAAGTATAAAATAAATAAATTTGTTAAAATTTCATCTTTCAAATTAAATTTTTCACCCTTTTTTCTATTCTCCATAAGAATATAAATCCTTGCAATTATCCATACGGATAAACCTATAGTAAATAAGCATTGTAATCCAATAAAAATATATACTACCCCCCACAAAATTAAAATCATATAATTTATTATAGCATAACTTTAAAATAAGACTTCAAATTCGAAGTCTTATTTTAACTATATTATTTCATTATTTTCATCAGTTAACTCTTCTTCAGAAAAATCTTCAATACTCTCTTCTTCAAATATTTCTTCAACAACTTCTTCAGTAACTACATCTTCTTCAACTTCAGTAGTTTCTCCCTGTGGAACCTCTTCTATGATTTCACTTAATAATATATTTTCAAATGAAACTATTTCACAAACTCCATTTCTTTCTTCTTGATAATCAATACTCACTTTATCTCCGCTAACAGTTAAAGCCATTTGGTTAGAAACTCTAGCATTTGCAGTAAATATTTTAGTTCCTTCATTTTCAAGTGTCATATAATAGAAAGTATCTCCACCTATAACGTCTGAACTAATTCTTAAAACTGTATCCTCAGTTGAAATACTATCATCATATTCATTAAGGTCTATATCATTTCCATTTGATGAAAGTGCATCTTTATAACTTCTAAGTGCCTCTTCTTTAGTATCTCCAATTCCTAAAACACTAAAATCTTCAACGCTAACGAATGCTACCATTTTAACAAGTCCTGCTTTATCTTTTAAAGATGATACGTAAGTTGGCTTTCCTAATATATTATAAGTTACTGGGAAAGTTGCATCATATCCTTTTTCTTGAACCTTACCTTCAGCTGATTTCATAGCTGCAGTTTCAGTTGCACCCGGTTGTTTATATAACTTAGCCTCTTTAGTCCTAGTATCAACTAATATAAATCCAATAGTTGATTCATCTGCACCTGCTGAAGTTATTCCAGTATACCAATAACTACGTCCATCATTTCCATAAACTAAAGATGTTCCCTGTGTTGGAACTAAAACTCCAGTTTCAGATATAACTGCATTTAAAAATCCATTAACATAAATTCCCCAGTCTCTTATTTGTTCAACAACAAAATTTTCTGGTTGAATTCTATCAATCCAAGAAGGTGCATCTGAAATACTATAAGTGTTTACTTCTCCAGTTTGGCTATTTACTGTACAAACTCCAACTGCATCTGATCCACCATATCCAATAGTATTTTCATAAAGAGTCGTCACCCAAAACGGATTTCCAAGGTCATCAATTTCAAAAGTAAAATCTGTCATACCTTTATTAACTACGCCATTTAAATACATATGTCTTTTTAAATCTTGCATAAAATATGCCTCAGGTTGATAAACTATTTTTACAGGCTCTCCATCTAACTCTTGAATAAGTCTAACATCTTGCGGATTACTTGCAGATACCATTACATATCCATTAGTTCCATCTGGCGATGTAAACCATTTTATAACGTCTCTATGTACAAGAGGTGCTACCCAATAAAGTTCTCCATTAACATTTTGAATATGGAATTTATCAAGTTTTGCAACACTTCCAAGTGCCGGATCCTCGCCTAATTTTTTATCCCCAAGTCGCATTGCCATATCTTCATCAACAAGTCTAATATCTTCAACACTAACAGGACTTATATCAGTTGAAAAATCACTTTCTTCCACATTTCCAATTAATGCTCTATAATCTTTTGCGTGAAAAATTGGGTGTTGTAAGAAAAATGGAACAACACTACTATAAACTATCAAACAACCAGAAATAAAGAAACTTCTCTTTGATAATTTAGAAGTTTTATCTCCATCATCATACATCATATCAATAACTCCAACTGCTAGTAAAAATACTATTAATAAAGAAATTGTTGATAAAAAATTAAAACTAATTACAGGTAGGTTTATGAATGAATAGACTAAAACTACTATTAACGCTACACCAAAAACTTTTATTTTTTTCATTTGCTCTCCTCTCAAAATAAATATATTATTAATTATACACAATTTATATATAAAAATAAACACTCCAGCAAAAGAAGTGTTTAATGTGTTGTCAATATATTTTGGAAATAAATATTATCTCTTTCGTGATACTTAGATAAAAGTCCTTCATACTCAAGTGTAAATTCTTCTACCTCGAAAAAGTTATTTGGAATAACTTCATGTGGTTCTTCTTTAAATACATTTATATCACTTTTTTTAAGCATATCCGCAACAAAATGAGAACATACATATCTATAATCTCTTTGTTTTGCTTTATTAAGAGGAACTCTAATTAATGCTTGTATGTCATATGAATATCTATCTCTATTACTACTTAATATATTTATATTCTTTTGTAGATTTTCGTATTGAGTATTAGTTACTTTAAGACTATAGACCCTACACCTAGTGTTTGGTCTTAGTGCATATAATCCTTCGTTAATGTTTTCTTCAACAAATCCTGCAAATATAGGTGTCTTTGGATTTAATCTTCCAAATGCATACATAGGTTTTAAGTCTTTATTTAGTGATATTGAAACGTGGGCATATGGAGTTTTAGTTACATTCTTTATCAAATATGATAAAACTGTTCCAGTATATGTCATAACTATATATATATTCTTCATATCATACCCCCTTATAAATAAATTCAAGAATATTATTCTATCATATTTTTAGTTTTTGTTCAATATTTTTATATTTTATTGGACATAATCTAATATATTTATAATTACTTTTAATTTATATCTTTATTTTTTATTTATATTGGTTTAAAATTAATGATATGAATTAATTTAAATTTGAGGTGAAAAAATGAGCAATAATTTTATAAAAGACATTATTATAAATGACTTAGAAAGCAAAAAGCACGACAGTATAATAACACGTTTCCCACCAGAACCAAATGGATACCTACATATTGGTCATGCAAAAAGTATTTGTTTAAACTTTGGTTTAGCAAATGAATTTAATGGAAGTGTTAATTTAAGATTTGATGATACAAATCCTGTTAAGGAAGATGTTGAATATGTTAATTCAATAAAAGAAGATGTTGAATGGTTAGGATTTAAATGGAATAATTTATACTTTGCATCAGATTACTTTGAAACGATGTATGAAAAAGCAGTTTTATTAATAAATAAAGGTCTTGCTTACGTTTGTGAATTAACTCCTGATGAAATGAGAGAATATCGTGGTACATTAACTGAACCTGGAAAAAATTCTCCATATCGCGAAAGAAGTGTTAAAGAAAACTTAGAATTATTTGAAAAGATGAAAAATGGAGATTTCGAAGACGGTAAAATGGTTATTCGTGCAAAAATTGATATGAAATCTCCTAACATAAACTTTAGAGATCCTATAATATATAGAATTTCGCATTCAACTCACCATAACACAGGAGATACTTGGTGTATATACCCAATGTATGCCTTTGCTCACCCTATTGAAGATGCTATTGAAGGAATAACGCATTCAATATGTACTCTTGAGTTTGAAGATCAAAGACCTCTTTATGATTGGTTTGTTAAGGAATGTGAAATGGAAAAAGTTCCAAGGCAAATAGAATTTGCAAGACTTAATATGACAAATACTGTTATGAGTAAAAGAAAATTAAAAGAATTAGTTGATAACAACATAGTTGATTCTTGGGACGATCCTCGCATGCCTACAATATCAGGATTTAGACGTCGCGGATATACACCAGATGCTATTAGAAATTTCTGTCAGGAAATTGGAATTTCAAAATCATTCTCAACAGTTGATAGCCAAATGCTTGATTTCTTCGTTAGAGAAGATCTTCAAAAGAAAACTTCTCTTGCAATGGGAATAGTTAATCCTCTAAAACTTATAATCACAAACTATGACGAAAATGAAAGCGAAATGATTGAAGTTGAAAACAATGCAAAAGATGAGAGTATGGGAACTAGAATGGTTTCATTTAGCCGTGAATTATATATCGAAAAAGAAGACTTTATGGAAGAACCCGTTAAAAAGTATTTTAGATTATTCCCTGGAAATGAAGTTAGACTTAAAGGTGCATACTTTATTAAGTGTACAGATATTATAAAAGATGAAAACGGTGAAGTTATAGAAGTTCATTGTACATATGATAAAGAAACTAAGAGTGGTTCAGGATTTAATGCTCGTAAAGTAAAATCTACTATACACTGGGTAGATGCAAAAAATTGTATACCTTGTGAATTTAGACTTTATGAACCTTTAATTCTTGATGATTGTCCAGAAAATGAAGGAAAGCACTTCTTAGATCAAATAAATCCAAATTCATTAAATATATTAAATGGTTTTGGTGAAATAACTCAACTTAAAGATGCTAAAAAACTAGATAAATTCCAATTCGTTAGAAATGGTTTCTTCTCAGTTGATCCAAAAAATACTACTGATGAAAAGTTAGTATTTAATAGAGTTGTACCACTTAAAAGTTCATTTAAACTATAAAAAAAGCCTTCAAATGAAGGCTTTTTAGTTTACTCCAAGAATAGAAATCCCACCATCAATGCATTCAATATCAAGTGGGAAATCAGGTCCCTTTTCTCCATCAATATCAGTTGTTAATTCATCACTGCACTCAAGATGTAATTTCTTTGTTTTGAAATATAATATTTCATTTTCATTAAATCCTTCTAAATGCTCACTCCTTAAAACTCTAATTAAAAGTGAAATAGATTTTGGAATAGGCATAGCCTTAAATATAACAACATCTAAAAGTCCATCGTCTAAGCTAGATTTATATGCTATATTCATATTTCCCGCAGTTTTCCCATTAAATATAAGCATTAAATACATATCACCTTTATAATTTATTTCATCAGACGATACCTCTATATTATATTTTCTAAAATTTAATGCTTGTTCAATTCCAACTATGTAATATGATGCCCTTCCCATATAATTTTTAAGTTCTGTATTAATCTTTTGAGAAACATCTGTAAACATTCCACAACTTGCAACATTTATAAAATATTTATTGTTTATTTTACCAATATCAATTTTTTTGGGAACTGAATTTATTATTTTTTCAATTCCTAATTTAACGTCACATTCAAGATCTAGTGCTTTTGCAAAATCATTTGCAGTTCCAAGAGGAAGTATCCCAACTGGTAAATCAATATCATTATTTTTCATAGCATTTATTAAACTATCAATACTGCCATCTCCACCAGAAATTAATATATGATGATAAGTATCATCTAAATCTTTTAGAGAATCTTCTATATCGTTCTTTTTATCTAATCTAAATGGTACAACTAAAAAATCATTATCTTGATATGTACTAATTACTATGTCCAATTTATTAGTTATGCTTTTATCTCCTGAATTTGGATTATAAATAAATTTCACTTTATTCATAAAAACCTCCTCTATTTCACTACAAAGACTTTTATTTTTTTTGTAAGTTAATTATATTTTCAACTTCTTTTATTTCATTTTCTAAATTGTGTAATTTAAGCTTAAGTTCAATCTCTTTTTGTTTCATACTCTCTTTAGTCCTATCATCTTTTGACTCACTCATAGTTTCTTCCATTTTATCAAGTAATTTTTCCATACTTTCTTTTCTTTTAACTAGTTTAACGTGTATTTTTTGTGGGTCATTTATTAATATATTCTTATTATATTCAAGTTTACTAACTACAATGAAATATATTAATGATATAAGTAAATTAATCACAATATTTCCAAGAGATATACTAGTTTTATCTAAAATAACCATAGATAAATAAAATGTTAATGTATTAAATGTAAGAAGTGATTTATAAGTTTTATCATTGTTAACACCATCTTTTAATATATAGTATGGAATTACTACTGTAAAAATTGGTGCAAGCATTAAAACATCAAAATCAAGACCTGTATACATAACACTTATTATAACTAAAAATATTATAGATCTATTAATTAAATTTATTGATCGCATAATCTTTCTCCAAAACTTTCTGTAATTTAATATTAATCCATTTTCTTAGGTGGTCTAGGTCCAACATATTGATAAAGATAAGTTTTAAGCATTCCATTATATAACTTTCTTTTTCTATCTGAATCTCTACCAAATTCTTTTTCAAACTCTTCATAAGAAGTTATTAAATAATAACTCCAATTTTTTAAATTCCTAAAAGTATAACCTAAATCCTTGTATAAAGTTTGAACAGTCTCTTTATCATCAAGCCTCTCTCCATATGGAGGATTTGTAACTATAAAGCCATATTCTTCATCACTCTTAAATTCAAGTGCATCTCCAACTCTAAACTCAATATACTCATCAACAAATGCTATTTCTGCATTTCTTTTTGCAATCTCAATAACATCAGGATCTATATCATATCCATAAATTTTAAAATCTATATCATTATCAATTTTTGAAAGTGCATCACGTCTTTCATTTACCCAAATCTTTTTGTCTAAGTTTCTCCAAGATTCAGATATAAATTCACGATTAAGACCAGATGCCATATTAAGCCCCTTCATTGCAGCCTCAATAAGTAAAGTTCCACTTCCACACATTGGATCAACTAAAGTTCTACCTGGTTTCCAAGGAACTAAATCCATTATTCCAGCCGCTAAAGTTTCTCTAATTGGTGCTTTATTTGCAACTGCTCTATACCCTCTTTTATGAAGTGCATCTCCTGTTGTATCTAGAGTTATAGTTACTTTATCTTTATGTATAAACACATATATAGGATATTTCTCTTTATCTTCTCTTAACATTCCTTTTTCCAGATAAGCATCTTTTAAATTATCAACTATAGCCTTTTTAACAATAGATTGAATATCACTTTTACTGTATAATTTCGATTTTATAGACGATGCTTTAGAAATTGGAAAACTAGCACCATATGGAATATATCTTGACCAATCAACACTTTTAGTATTTTGGAAAAGTTCTTCAAAAGTTCTTGCCTCAAATTCACAAACCTTTAAATGAACTCTCTCAGCACATCTTAGCCAAATGTTAGCTTTTGCAATTCCTTCTACTCCTGTTTCATAAGTTACACGTCCATCTTCAGTCTTTAGTATCTTAAATCCAAGTTCTTTTATTTCTCTTGATAACATTTTCTCCATACCAAAAAAACAAGGTGATACAAGTGTGCATTTTTTCATTTTACGTCCTGCTTTCTACTATTTTATTTAGTATAAGTATATCAAATTTTTCTTAATATAAAAAGAGGCTATTTTGCCTCTAGTAAATATCTGATAATTCAAGCTTCATTCTATCAACTTTTAAATTACAGTTAATATCAAATTTTTGTTCTAAAACTTCATCTTCTATTTTAGAATTTGGTAAAACTATTATAAATTCAGTTCCAATATTTTCGATACTATTAACGAATATCTTACCATTTTGTGATTCAACAAGTGATTTTACAAGAAATAATCCTATACCACTTCCCTGTTTTTCAACTTTACAACTATTTTTTAATTGCTCAAACTTCTTAAATAAAGACTTTATCTTATTTTTTGGAATTCCAACTCCAAAATCTTTAATGCTTATTACAATTTCATCTACACAACTAAGAGTTACCTCTATTTTTCCATTTGGTTTATTAAACTTTATAGCATTCGATAATAAATTAAGTATTATTCTTTCCATATTATCAATATCAAAAGCAGCAATATGTTCTTCGACATCCGTATCAAATATAATTTCTATATTTTGTTGTTTTACAAAATCATACGTAGAAATACACATTTCTTCGATAACGTTTACTATATCATAATTTTTAGGATTATAATCAAATTTTCCATAATCAATTTTACTACTATCTATTATATTATTAACTAGTCTAAGTAGTCTTAATCCATTTTGATTAATAATTTTTAAATATTTTGATACCTCTATCTTATATTTTATATTTTCTTCACTATTTAACTTTAAATCAAGTACTTGAAGAGAGCTTAAAATTAAATTTATCGGTGTTCTTAATTCGTGAGAAATAGTTGCAATAAAATCTATACTATTTTCTAATTCTTCTCTACTTATTATTACTGAATACCTATTTTTTTCTTCTTTAAAGAATTCTAATTTCAAAATATTTTTTTCTTTATTTTTCCTAATTATTAATTGTTCATTACTTAAAATATTATCTATTTCCTCTTTATTAAAGCTTATCCCTAAGACTTCATTCATATCCATTGAATTGAATTCATAACACTTTTTAAAAAATTCGTTAAAATAGACAATTTCTAAAGAATATACACCTTGTATATCTTTTATATCTATCATTATATATTCAATGCTACTTTTTTGTAAAATATTACAAGCAGTCGACATATAATTCCCCCTAAAATATTAATAAAGTATAACTTCTATAATTTATACTTTTATACCTTTATAACTGATATAAATTTTATTATAAAACAATAAAAAAACTTATATCAACCATAAAAAATACAATTAATGTTAATATTATATTAAATTAGTAATTTTTAGTCAATATTATTGTAAATTTTTTCAATATTTATATAATTAAGAATATTAAAGTAGCGCTAAAAATATTTTAGCACTACTTTTTAAAAATATTTCGATTATACATTCACTTTTATAACTTTAGTTTTAGGCTTATCTTGACAATATTCTACTATGCTTGATTTATAGCATTTTTTACAAACATAAACGTATCTAAATCCCTTATATCCCTCTTTTGATCCATAAAGTTCAAAATTCCTACGGCTTACCATACAAATTTCTTTACTCCCACACTCACATTTTAATTCCATAAAATTCCCTCCAAAAAATAAACTCTTGTATTTATAAATTAATATAGTAAAATTATATTAATATGATTTTTAAATTTATTTAATTATTATATCATCTTTTTATTATAGTATCAAAACTTTTATTTGGTGTCCTAATATTTTTCAAATTTCTAAAGTTAAGGAAGTGAAATAATGATTAATTACTACAAAACTATTAATAACAAAATAACTGAACTTCCAAGTTATGAAAGAGGATGTTGGGTAAACTTAACTTCCCCAACCTACAAAGAAATTAAATTTATATCTGATTTTTTTGATGTAGATAGCGACAGTATAAAGTCAGCCCTTGATGAGGAGGAAAGATCTAGACTTGAAATTGAAGATAATCATACTTTAATTTTAATAGATATTCCACTTGATGAGAGTGATGAAAAATCTGTTCACTACACTACAATTCCACTTGGCATAATACTTCTTGATGAGTGTATAATAACTGTTTGTACTAAAAAAACTAACATAATAAATGATTTTATAACTCACAATATAAAAGATTTTTATACTTTTATGAAAACTAGATTTATATTCCAAATTCTTCACAAAAATGCAAGTTATTATTTATTTTATCTTAGAAAGATTAATAAAATGACAACAACTATTGAAAAAGAAATTTATTCTTCAATGAGAAACAAACAATTAATACAACTTCTAGAACTTGAAAAATCTTTAGTTTATTTTTCGACATCTCTTAAAGCTAATGAACTTGTATTAAAGAAAATTCTTAGGACTCAAAAAGTTAGAAAATACGAACAAGATGAAGATTTACTTGAAGATGTTATTATCGAGAATAAACAGGCAGTTGAAATGGCAAAAATATATGGAGATATATTAAGTCGTATAATGGACGCATTTAGTGCTATTATTAGTAATAATCAAAATAGGGTTATGCAACTTTTAACATCTATTACTTTAATTACTACTATTCCAACTATAGTTTCAGGTTTATTTGGAATGAATGTTGAGGGTATTCCATATTTCGAACACCCTGCAGGTTTTTGGATAGTACTTAGTTATACAGCTTTAATATGTCTTTTAGTTACATTTTTTATGCTTAGGAAGAAACTATTATAGCCATCTATTGATGGCTATAATGATATCATTTTAGTTATTTTTCCTTCTTGTAATTTATCTAAATTTTCATTTATTTCTAAAGCATATTTTGGTATATAACTTTCTTTACTAATATTTTTTTCAATAAGTTCAAAACTTGGTATTGAAAGATTTTTTGTATCAATCTTTTTCACTGGGATCTGATTATAAACTACTAAACTATCATCATAATTTTCAAGAGATAATTTTCTAAACATATCCTCACTTCTTTTTAAATAAATATGTGCTATCATATACTCACATTTTTTATCATTTAATTTAAGTCCCTCTTTAAAATACTTCTTAGCAGTATCAAAATCATTAAGTTCCATATATAAAAGTCCTAAATTATAAAGTGCATCTAAACTTTTTTCTCTAGACTTTTCATACCAATACTTAGAATTATCATATTCTTCATTATGAAGTTGATAAATAATTCCCATCATACATTGACAATATGTACTTCCTTCATTTGCACCACTTTCAAACATTTTTCTAGCATCAAAATACTCTTTTTTGTCAAAAAATTCTCGTGCTAAATAAATTTTTGCATTAACGTGATTATATTCTGCTGCAAGTTTTAAATATTCATTTGCGGCATATGGTTTATCAAGTTTTAAAAATATTTGTGCTATTTTATATGCTGATTCAAAATCATCATTATCACAAGCTTTTTGATACCATTGAATTGCTTTTTCATAATTATTTTCTTCTTCATATAAGTTACCAAGTTTTATTTGTGATGAAACATCCGTAGAGTTTTTCATATAATATTCTTTCGCGCTTTCAATGTGTCCAATAGTTAAATATAAATCCCCCAAATTTTCAAATGCTACAGATATTTCACTACTCGCTTCAAGATAATAATTTATTGCACTTTGATAGTCTTTTTCTTCAAAATAAATACTTGCTAAATTATTTTTTGATTCAGGAAGTTCAATACTTTCCATATAGTATTTTTTAGCCTCTATTATGTTACTTTTTCTATTATATAAATTTGCTAGTTTAAATTTTGCTAATAAATGTCCTTTTTCTACTGCTTTTTTATAATATTTTTCTGCTTCTTCATATTCTTGAATCTTATCATATACATTTCCAAGTCTATAAGTTGATTCTATATGACCTTGATCCGCACTTTTTTGATAATACTTTTTAGCATCTTCATATTCTTTTTTAGACTCTAAAATAAGACCAAAATTATAACAAGCTTTATCAAACCCTATTTTATAAAGATTTTGATAAAGTTTAATAGATTCTTCAATATTATTTTGATAATAATTAATTATAGCTAAATTATATATTGCATTTGGATAATTTATAGCCTTTTTATAAAACATTTTAGCTTCTTCAATTTCATTTTCTACTTCACATAAAAAACCTAAATTAAATAATGCTTCATCTAAATTTTCTTCACTGCAAATACTTAGCCATTTTTTAGCACGTGCATAATCCCCTTTTTTAAAATGGCAAATTGCTAAATTATTTTGTGAGTAAAGATGACCTTCTCTTGCAGATTTCTCAAACCAATAAATACCATAATCATAATTCATTTTTTCAAAATACATATTACCAACTTCAAAAGCCGATTCAATATTTCCATTTTTGAATGATTTTTCATAAAAAGTTTCTGAAAGCGAATACTGCTTTGCCTCTTTATAAATTCTACCTAATGCAGATTGACTTTTTTCGTGATTTTCATCAGATCCCATTTTATACTGTTCAATCGCTTGATCTATTTTCCCAATCTTTTCAAGAAACATTCCCTTAGTGTATGAAACTATTGGCTCTTTTATTTTTCCTAATGTAAATTTATTATTCAAAATATCACCTACTTTACACTTTTTAAATCAATATATGCTTCAATTTGAGGAATATATAACATATCTTCTTCTTTTATATGTGTATTTCCAAATTCTTTTAATTTATCATCTTTCATTATTTTATACTTAACAACTTCTTTATTAGTTATATCTGCAATAAAAAAACTTCCTTCATATTGCTTAAATTTAAAATTAAAATTATCTCTAGTCAATTTTATTTTTATTTCGTTCATAAAATTCTCCTTAGTCTAAAAATTTACTTTTATTTATTATACCATAAAAAAGCACTCTAGTAAAAACTAGAGTACTACATATAATCTTTAGTTTCAGTTGGCAGTCCTTTTTCCTTTAACTTAAATTCAGTTACTTCTTTAATTACCGAATAAGTTATTGCAAATAACGGAACCCCTACTATCATTCCAAGTATACCCATAACTTTTCCTGCTACAAGTATTGAGAATAATATCCAAAATGCAGATATACCAATTGAATCTCCAAGTATTTTTGGACCTATTATATTTCCATCAACTTGTTGAATAACTAATATTATAACTAAGAACCATAATGCTTTTACAGGATCCACAAACATTATTATAACGAATGCAGGAACTGCTCCAATGAACGGTCCAAAGAATGGTATTATATTAGTTATACCAATTATTACAGACACAAGTAGAGTGTATGGCATTTTAAAAACTGTAAGAATTATAAATGTTAATATACCAATTATTACAGAATCTAATATTTTTCCACTTAAAAAATCTCCAAATGTTTTATTACTTCTTCTACCTAAGTTTATAATATATTCTGACTCTTTTTGAGGTAAATTTGCAAATATTATTTTTTTACCAAGCCCTATAAACTTTTCTTTTTCAATTAATATGTAAATTGAAATTATTATCCCTATAATTATATTCCAAATACTCGATGCAACACCTGTCACAAAATTTCCAATCATAGGAATTGCACTACTTACAATGCCCGCTGCCATATCAACAAATGATTGCCATTGATTAAATAATAAATCTAAATATTCTTGACTTATATCAACATTTTTATCGATTCTAGCAAGTATTTCATTAATAAATAATGTTGCATTCCTTAAATAATCTGGTATGCTATTTGCAAGCCCCATTAAGCTATTCATCAATTGAGGTAGGACAAATAACATAAATAAGTATAATGTAAATCCTGTAATAATATATGAAAATATTATCGAAAATGCTCTTTTAGATTTTATCTTACTAAATGTTTCTAAACTTAAAATCTTATTTTCTAAAAATACCATTATAAAATTAAGTAAATACGCTATTACAAATCCTATCATAAAAGGCTGAAGTGTTGCTGATAAAACAGAAAATATTTCAACTACTTTATCAACTTCTCTTATGAGAGATGCGAATAATATACTACAACAAACTACTATGAATGAATAAATAGAAATTGTAGTGTATTTCTTATTAAAATCAATTTTCATTAGTGCCTCCAATTTATTATTTTTTTATTAATATACCATATATTATATATATTGTCAGTAAAATAATTAATCTATAAAGTATCTGCTACCCATACTAACAAAGCTCTTTAAAACTAAAAGGGCCTTTATATCCATAACTTCTTTATTTTCTAACAACTTTTTAGCTTCATCTTGTGATACTAAAACTGGAATTATTTCTTCATCATCTTCTAAATTTTCATCACTTAACTCACCATCACAAGTACAAAATACTAATGATACCGATTCATCAGTCATACCAGGAGATAAATATAATTTTTCGAAGTTTTGATTTATTTCTAAAACTTCCAACCCAGTTTCTTCTTTAAGTTCTCTTTTTACTGAATCAATTACATCTTCATTATTATCAACAAGTCCTGCTGGAAGTTCATAAACAAATTTATTAATAGGTACTCTAAACTGTTTTACTAAAACTAATTTTTGATATTTTTTATGATATGAAACTACTACAACTGCATCAACATTATCTTCCTTATTTTCTAGATATATTTCTTTTAAATCTTTTTCATTTTTTCTAGATGCTACCATCCAATGATTTTCTTTTCCAACTTTATTTTTGTAAACTACATCATACAAACTAACAAACTTTGTTTTAACTAGAGTATTAATCCCATAAATTTTACTTTTCATAAAATTTCTCCTTTATACTATATTATTTTAAAAAAACCTTTAAATTGAAGACTTTTATGATAACGTTTTAAATTCGTATCCCATATCTTTATAGTACCTAATTATATCATCTAAAGCATTAGCAGTTTCTTCTTTACCATACATATCGTGCATAAGAAGTACTACCATTTCTTTGCCTTTTGACGTATCTACTGCATTTTTAAAAAGTTCAGGTGCATTTTTTCTATGCCCCTCTGCATCTCTAATTAATGCATTCCAATCAATTGATGCCATATTATTTTCTTCTAAATATGAATATAATATATCCATTCCTTG
Source organism: Peptostreptococcaceae bacterium (assembly GCA_044426235.1). Taxonomy (GTDB): domain Bacteria; phylum Bacillota; class Clostridia; order Peptostreptococcales; family Peptostreptococcaceae; genus JAGHEK01. Next base: position 124,419 of record JAWXUS010000001.1, read on the forward strand.
CCAAGACATAGCCCCTCCCGGCATTCTAACTATTCTAGTTTCGAAATTTTCACCTAATATTTCATTAAGTAAATTATCCATCATCCCAAAGTCTTCTTTGAAATTATCTAAATCAAATACTCCATCAGGATATAAAAAGCTATAATCATGGGTAAATGAATGATTTCCAATTGCGTGACCTTCATCAAAAATTCTATTAACTAAATTTCTTGATGCCTCCTCGTGCTTTAGTATATTCATACCTGTTAAGAAAAATGTAGCTTTTACATCGTGTTCTTTTAAAGTGTCTAATACTCTTGGTGTTACTGTTGTTGAAGTTCCATCATCAAAAGTTAGAAAAACTATTTTTTCGCCATTGTTATAAAAATCATTAGTGTTTACTTTACGTTGTATAATTTTTGCATCATAACTAAACTCTTTAAAATCATCTTTAATTCCAACTATTTTTTGTTCTTCTTTTAATCTCTCTTTAAGCTCTTTTTGCTCTATTTCTTTTTCTTCTTCAAGCATAATTTCTTTTGCTCTTTTTTGTAATTCGATTTCTTCCTTCTTTAAGTTTGCATAATTAATAGTTAAGCTAGTAGTCTTTATTCCAACAAAACCTATTATACATATAGTTAATAAAACTAAAATCTTACTTTTACTACATTTGTTATTTGAAGAAAATGTTAGTTTAGTTTTACTACGTTTCTTTTTTGAGGAAAAGGTTAGTTTCGACATATAATCCCCTCTTTCTTGTCAATTCTTACATAAATTAATTATAAGTATTTCCATTAAAAAAATCTACTTCTAATTAATTACAATTTATTAACTATATTATGCCAAGTGATTGTTTTGCTAATATATCCGCCATATCATTATATTTATCCCCACTATGGGCTTTTACCTTAACAAAATTTACTTTTAATTCATCTTTTATACTATCATAAAATTTTTTATATTTCTTAGTTCCCTCTTTTTTAGTTTGCCACCTTCCAGTTAACCAATGTTCTATTCCTTCATAATCAAAGTATAAATCAATTTCTTCTATTTTATTTTCTATACAATAAATCATTGCAATTTTTGATGCCTCAATTTCTCCAGAAACATTTCTCATACTAACTAAATCCTTATCATTTCCACGTATACTAAAAGTTTTTATTACTTCATCATTTTTTAATATGACTACTCCACTTCCATAATTCTTAATTGAGTCTTCATAACTTCCGTCAACATAAACTAAAACATTATTACTATTTTTACATTTTTTAGAACTTTCTATACAATTAATTTCTTTTTTAACCTCTTTAGGCTTAGAACTTTTTATTTTAAAATTAACTATATCATCACTCAAAAATCTTTTTGCATCTTCAATATTTTCAAAACTCTTAAAAACTGCACCACTAAACCCTTGAGTCAAATTTCTACATTCATCCCAAGTATAAAAAATTCCAGTTTCTCTGCCTTTTTTAACTGCATAGTACTTCTTTGCCATAAAAATCACATCCTTCAATTTATTTTATCATATTTTATTTTATAAAACATTTAATTTTATAATAATTTTAAGTTTTATTGGCATAATAAAATTAAATAAAACTGAAGGGAGACTTTAAATGAAAAAGACAACTATGGGATTACTTGTATTTATGTCAGCATTATCTATTGGTTGTGTAAACCAAAATCAATCTCAAATCAATAAATATGTAGAAATGGCATCAAAAGACACCGATTCACTTATAAACACTAACTACAAAGATATTCAAGGTGGATTTGGAGTTCCCCATTCTTCTATTTACTATATTGATGCAGACAAATTTATGCATCAAAGTCTAGATGAAATAGATGCAGAAGAAATAAAAGATAGTGTTACTGCACTTTCAATTTATAGACATCCAGATCAAGAATCTAAATTCTTACACGTTTATTTTGATAAGGGAGTTGTTAAAGATGCAAGTGTTGGAAGTATGAGAGAGTTTACAGATGAAACTTTACTTCCAAAAGAAAAGATACAAGATGCAGATTATAGACTACAATTTTTCAAAAACAAAGGTTCAATATATAAAGAAACTTTTAATCTAAATAATGCAAGAGATTTATATATTGGAAAAAATATAAATGAATTTAATAATGCATATAAAGTTGTAACATCAAACTTTAAAGCAACTAAAATAAATGATAACTCTAACATATATTTCTATAATTTAGTAAACTTTGATCCAACTACTACTAATGCAATAAATAATAGTTTAAATGTTAATTATCAAATTAATACAAAACCAAATACTGCAATAATAAATCCAATAAACAATAGTATACAACATGTTAATGAAATAAATTACGAAAATTCAACTAATTATTCATCAACTTCATTAGCAGTTAAAACTAACGAAAACAATAAAATTGAATCTATAAAAATACTTAATAAAGATGAAACTTACGATCTTATAAATAAATCATTCGACTTAAAAAAATAGGTGAAAAGTATGAAAGCAAACAAATATGGGTTAATAGTTGTAATTTTTCTAGTAATTGGTGTTTTTGCTGTAACTAATTTTTATATTCTAAATAAATCATCAACAAATATTTCAAGAAGATCTCCCTATACTGAGGAATATAACTGGTACTTTAATCCAAGAGATGACAATAAACAACCAGAACCTATAAAGGAGGCTGAATTCTTTAAAAAATATGACTCTTATTATATTGGTGATCCTAACGAAAAAGTTATTTACTTAACTTTTGATGCAGGATATGAAAATGGAACTACAAATAGTATCCTTGATACTTTAAAAAAACACGATGTTTCTGGTAATTTCTTTGTTGTTAGAAAATACATAGAGGATAATCCAGAAATAATCAAAAGAATGGTTGACGAAGGACATTTGGTCTGTAATCACTCAAAAAATCACGTTTCAATGGCAAGTATAAACGATGTTGAACAATTTAAAGAAGAACTTCTTAGTGTTGAAAAAACTTTTAAAGAAATTACAGGAAAAGAAATGCCAAAATACTTTAGACCTCCTATGGGAAAATTTAGCGAACAATCGCTTAAATTAACTCAAGACTTAGGTTATAGTTCAATATTTTGGAGCTTTGCATATGTTGACTGGTTTAATGATAATCAACCAACTCACGAATATGCTAAGGAAAAAATTTATTCAAGAACTCATCCAGGTGCAATAGTTCTACTTCATCCAAATTCAAAAACTAATACAGAAATTCTTGATGAAGTTATTACTCATTGGAAAAATGAAGGATATGAAATCCAATCCCTTGATTACTTAACTAATAAAGTTGATAAAAATGATAATAAAAAAGAAAACAATAATATAATAATTTCAGATTAGAGTGCATTAGCACTCTTTTTTAATCCAAAATTATTTTTCTTTTTCTGTATTTAAAAATCCAAACAGGTTTATATATACTTCTAACATTAACTAAATTAATTTTATCTATATTGTTATCTTTTCGCCTAAAAAAACTATTTAATTCCTTATCAACACTAGAAACTAATTTTTCTTCATCTATTTCACTTTTAATTATATTGTCTTTTGTTACAAATAATTTTTTAGGATTAGTTATTTCAATTGATTGACTAAGACCATTTCTAGGATTAACTAAAATTGATAAGTTTTCTTTTTGAATATTTTTTCTAAATAGACTACCTCCCTCCTTTTTAACAAAAACTTCATACGAAAGTAATTTTTGTTCAACATACTCAACATATAAGCTATCTATATCTTCATTAAATTGTGACACTTTACTAAATAAGGGTAGCTTGTGTGATATGTAGTTTTTTATTTCATTTTTATTTTCCAAAACTTCAACAACTTCTATCTTCATAAAAATCCTCCTTTTCTTCAATACTAAATTATACTAATATACCCTACATCTTTATGTATTCAAATTTCAAAAGTACACATAATAATTAAAAGGTGGTGTTTAAAATTTACAAAATAATCTTATCCATTTTTATTTCATATTTTATATTTACTAATTTTCAATATACTACACAAGAAACTATAAACAATATAGAAAATAAGAATGCACCTATAATTAAAAATGTTTCACCTGAAAAATTTGAACAATACATAGTTAGAACTCCAACTATTAAAATCAATTATTTAAATGAAAATGAAATTTCAAATATTACATTTTTACTAAACTATGAAGATGTGACCAGTGATTGTATTATTTCTAATAATTCAATTTCATACACTCCAAGTAAAAAATTAAAAGCTGGAAATCAAATTGTAAAAATAATTATTGAGGATACTTTTAAAAATAAAATTTGTGAGGAATGGTACTTTACAGTTGGAATACCAAACTTTTCTCATTACTACGGACTTCTTCACTCTCATACTATAAATAGTGATGGTCACGGAACATATAATGATGCATATTTTATGGCAAAAGAAAAATCACATTTAGATTTTTTTGCTATAACTGAACACTCAGATCTTTTAGATAATAATTTAAATGCTAATTTATCTGATGCAAGTATGAGTCAAAAGTGGAATGATTTGAGTCAATCTCAAAAATGGTTTAATGTTGACGATAATTTTATAGCATTAAAAGGATTTGAAATGAGTTATAGAGATAATTTAATTGGTCATATAAATATATTTAATTCTGAAGGATTTTTATCGACTAATAATCCTCATTTCACCTTAGAAAAGTTTTATGATATTATTTATGAAAATGATGAACTTATCGGACAATTTAATCATCCTTGTGAAAAATTCGGAGATTTTAATAATCTAGAATACAATAAAAAAGCCGATGAAATAATTTCATTAATCGAAGTTTATAATGGATATAATGAAGATATCACAAAAAATATAGTCGCACTTGATAAATACCAAGATGCACTTGATAAAGGATGGCACGTAGCGCCAACTGCAAATCAAGATAATCATCGAGTTGATTTTGGAATTTCAAACGAATTTAGAACTGTTATTTTATCAACTAAATTAACTCAAGATGCAATATTTGATGCTCTAAAAAATATGAGAGTCTATGCTACCAATGATAAGAATATAAAGATTGATTTTAATATAAATAACATGCCAATGGGATCAACTCTCCATAATATTTCAAAACTTAACTTTTATGTGAGTGCAATTGACGAAGATACCTTAATAGATAAAATTGAGATAATTAGTAACAAAGGTATAATAATTAAAGAAGAAAAATTTAATTCAAACTATGCAAAAATCGAATTTAACATAGATTCTATAAAAAATAGATTTTACTATGTGAAAATTTATCAAGAAAATGATAAAATATCTGTTACTGCTCCATTTTGGATAAAATAAAAAAGAGGAGATTATCTCCTCTTATATAAAATTTAAATTAAAATTACTTTTCATTTCTCCAATTACTTCATCTCTAGAATTAAATAATTTAGGATTATGATATTTTTCTAATTTTTTAAGTTCTACTTCATCTATTAAATTAAGTTGTTTTAAGGTTTCAACTACTGCACAAAAAATTGATGCTTTATGTCCATCTTCAACTTTAATACATATTCCAATATTACTTTTTCTATCTCCAAGAAGATAAACTCCTTGAGTTCCATATTTTCCAAATATTCTACCCTTAAATACCTTCATTAAATCTGTACAAAAAGTGTCTGTGCCACTTACCATTTCTGGATATGTAGTCATTGCATCTATTATAATTTCAATTTCTTGTCTTTTATCTTTTAATTTATTATTATCACTTAATTTACTAAATCCAAGTGCTAAATTATATATTGGAAGTGCGTGAACAGGTGCACCACAACCATCCCTACCGATTATTATTTTTTCTTTGTCATATTCACAAATATGTGAAATATCATCAATTATTCTTTGTTGAAGTGAATGATTTATGTCTAAATAAGTATCTAAATCTTCATTTTTAGCTTTTGCACTAACTAACATTCCACTATGCTTTCCCGAACAATTATTGTTAAGTTGTGATAGCTTTTTATTTTCTCTAATCATTTTTTCATAAATATAGCTGTTCTCTGGAATATGAATTCCACACTTTAAAAACTCAACACCAATATTTGCTTTATCTAGTATACTTTGAGTTGATTCAACGTGAAAATCTTCACTTATGTGAGATGCACACATTAAAGAAAGTTCTTTTTGTGAAATATTATATTTCTCATATGCACCACTTTTTACGCATTGTAGTGCTTGAATTGGCTTTACTGAAGATCTTGCATAAATAACTTTGTGACAATCATTGTTATACGCAAGTAAAGTATTATCTCTTACAACTGCTATATGTACTCTATGACTACATTCAATTAATTCGCCTCTAGTTTCATTTATATCCAAACTAATCACTCCCCTTAACGTTTTAATACATTATATAACATTTATTAAATTTATGAAATAAGTTTTATATTTATCATAATATTCAGAATTTATCTTAAATAAGTTCAATTCTTTTAGTCTTGAAAAATGTATTATTTTAGTGGTAATATATATTTGAGGTGAGAAAATGTTTAAATATGCTTTTGATAATAAAAGGTATCACACTTGGAATTATTATCTTAGAAATACTTTTGGTGAAAAAGTTTTTAAAGTTTCAATAAATGCAGGATTTACCTGCCCAAATATAGACGGAAAAGTTACTTACGGTGGTTGTACGTATTGTAGTAAAGAAGGAAGTGGAGATTTTGCAGGAAATCCAAACGATGATTTAATAAATCAATTTTTTGATATAAAAAATATGATGCACAAAAAATGGCCTAATGCAAAATATATTGGTTATTTCCAAGCATTTACAAATACTTATGCACCTGTTGAAGTTTTAAAGGAAAAATATGAAACTATTTTAGAACTTGATGATGTTATTGGTCTTTCAATTTCAACAAGACCTGATTGTTTAGAAGATGATGTTTTAGATTATTTAGAAAAATTAAATAAAAGAACTAACTTATGGGTTGAACTTGGTCTCCAAACTATTCATAATAAAACTGCTAAAGTTATAAATCGTGGTCATAACTATGAAATATTTTTAGATGGCTTAAAAAAATTAAATAATAGAAATATAAAAGTTGTTGTTCACATAATAAATGGTCTTCCCGGTGAAGATTATCAAATGATGATGGAAACTGCTAAAGCCGTTTCAAAACTTAAAGTCGATGGAATAAAAATTCATCTTCTCCACGTTATTAAAGATACCCCTATGGCAAATATGTTAAATAAGGGTATGATGGAACTTATGAATGAAGACGACTATGTTAATTTAGTTTGTGATCAACTTGAAATTCTTCCTCCTGAAATGATTATTCATAGATTAACTGGAGATGGAAAAAAAGAAGATTTAGTTGGACCACTTTGGAGTCTTAAAAAATGGGAAGTTTTAAATAAAATTGACGATACTCTAAAGATTAGAAATTCTTATCAAGGAATTAAATACGATAAATAGAAAAAGCTATGCCTTAGGCATAGCTTTTTAAGTATTTCCCTTTTATAAATGTTATCACGAAAAACATTGATGAAATTAAAACTATAGTTGCACCACTTGCATATCCATACTTATATGAAACCATAAGTCCTATAATCCCAGATAGTAGCCCTATAACTATTGAATATATGTGATAAGATTTAACATCTTTTGCAATATTTCTAGCACTAGCAGATGGTAGTATAAGAAGTGAACTCAGAACCAACATTCCAACCCACTTTATTGAAACGGTAACTACTACTGCAACTAAAATCGTAAATAAATATTCATAAAACTTAGTATCTATACCACGACTTTTTGCTAAGGTTTGATTGATACTAACAAGTAACAGTTTATTAAAGCATAAACTCCAAATAACTAATACCACTATAAAACTAACTAATAATAAAATTAAATCATTTTGACTTATACTTAATAAATCACCTATTAAATAGCTTGAGTACTTATTAAATCCACCATTTTTTGATAATATAACTATTCCAAGTGCAACTGATGTTGATGAAATAACCCCTATTATAGTATCTACTGATGAAGTATTTGCCTCTTTTAATTTAAGTATTATTATTGATAAAATTATTGAAAAAATAACCATCGAAAACAAATGATTACTAGTTCCAAATAATACTCCTATTGCAATTCCAGTTAGTGAGGAATGGCCTAGGGCATCTGAAAAAAATGACATTTTATTATTTACAACCATAGTTCCAAGTATTGCAAACATTGGTGCTATAAGAAGTATTGCCAAAAATGCATTTCTCATAAAACTATATTCAAACAAAAGTTATACCTACCTTCTTTAATCTATCCAAAATTTAATCTAAAAATTTCTTGTACATTTCTATTATTGAAAACCCTTTGAGGAGTATCAACAAGTTCAACACTTTTATTATTTAAAAATACAACTTTATCTGCATATTCTTTTACTAAACTAAAATCGTGAGATACCAGAACTATACATAAATCATTAATATTTCTTAAATTTGAAACTATTTCATAAAATATCTTAAGTCCCGCCTGATCAACTCCAGAAACTGGTTCGTCAAGAAGTAATATATTTGGTAAAGGTGTTAATGATAAAGCTAATAATACCCTTTGAAGTTCTCCTCCAGATAAGAAACCTAATTTCTTATCTATTAATTTTTCAGAATCAACTTTTCTAAGTACCTCTAGAGTTTTTTCTTTATTTCTTTTTGAAAATAATAATGACTTATTTCCATACGTCGCATTAAACAAATCATTAACAGTAATTGGTGATGTATAATCAAAATCAAGTTTTTGTGGAACGTATCCTATAATTGGCTTTTTTATTTGCTTATCGTCTTCACTAAAAAATTCTAGGCTACCACTAAATTCATTTTCTCCAATTATTGATTTTAATAAAGTACTTTTACCACAACCATTAACTCCTATTAAAGCAACTAATTCCCCACAATGAAGATGTAGATTTATATCTTCTAATATTGTGTTATTTCCTTTTTTCACACTTAAATTACTTATCTTAGTTAAACAAAAATCGCTTCCGCATTTTTCGCAACTATTATTCATAGTTTAGAGCCTCTTTTAAAATACTTAAATTATATTCCATAGCTTCAACATAAGTTTTATCATTCTTTAAAGTCATAGTATCTAATATATAAACATTAGTATTAGTTTCTTTTTGTATTACGTCAACAGTATTTTGTGTGAATTGTTCTTCTGTAAATATACTTTTAACTTCATTAGTATTTATTAAATCAATTATCTCTTCAATCTTTTTAGCACTAACTTCTTGATTTTCTTCATCTTGAATATTTGATACTATATTTAAATTATAAGCATCTGCTAAATATACGAATGAATTATGGAAAGTTACTATATTATTATTTTTTACATTACTAAGTTCATCTTCAAACCTTTTATCTAAACTTTCTAATTCTATTTTTAAACTTTCTAAATTAGAAGTATATACTTTTTCATTTTCTGGGTTTAATTTAATCAATTCATTTGCTATATTTTCTGCTTGATTTATTGCATTTTCTATATTAAGCCAAATATGTGGATTTATTTCGTGATCACAGTCTTCACTGTGTACGTGTTCTTCTGTATGCTCTTCTTCACAACAATCGTCTTCGTGTACGTGTTCCTCTGTATGCTCTTCTTCACAACAATCGTCTTCGTGTACGTGTTCCTCTATATGTTCTTCATCACAACAATCGTCTTCATGTACATGTTCTTCTACATGCTCTTCATCACAACAATCGTCTTCATGTACATGTTCTTCTACATGTTCTTCATCACAACAATCGTCTTCGTGTACGTGTTCTTCTGTATGATCTTCATCACAACATTCATCTTCGTGTGTGTGTATGTAATCATTAACTAAAATATCTATACCTACACTAGTATCGATAATATTTGAAACACCCGAAATAGCCTTTTCAATAGAACTTTCCATTCCTGCACCATTTATAATTAATACGTCTGTATTTTCAATTTTTTTCATATCATTAGTCGTTAAAGTATAATCATGAAGACAACCAACTCCTTCACTTTCTAAACTCTCAACTAAAACATTTTTTGCATCTTTAGTTATTTCATTAGTTAATAAGGTTATTGGATTAAAAGATGTTGTAATAACAAATGTATCATCATTTAATGCATCTGTTGAAGTACAACCTGATACCATTAACCCAATTAATAACATACTCAAAATTTTCATTTATTCTCTCCTTTATTTGATATTCATTATCACTTAGTATCTTATATTATTTTCATTTCTTTGTCAACAATATTTAAACCCCTATTAAATAATATTACTATTTTTTATCAAAATTCATCTTTATTTAAATATATATGATTAATTTGTATAAATAATAAAAGACTTAAAATTCAAGCCTTTAATCGCATATATTAAGTGTATAAATTTAATTAATTTCCTACATTTTTCTCTATTGAAATATTTATCAGTTGATAAAACATCAACAAATGGATTTTTTAATCCAAGTTTCATACCTATATCATAAAATCCATTTCTTACTATCCTTATCTTTTTGATATTATTCCAAGTATTAAATCTAGAATTCCTGTAAGTAAAATAAGTAAAACTATATTTACACCAAAAATCATCTCAGACATTTTTATATCTTCAAAAACCTTAAGTACAAAAAATCCAAGTGAATAAACGTATAATGCTATTCCAAATAGATTAAATAAAACTGGAAGTCCTTGTTTAACTACTATTGCAGGATTTGTCCATTCAAAATTTGGAAATAATATATTTAATATAGTTCCTAAATAACTACTAAAAATACATAGCATAAGTGGGAATAAAATTATTATTATAGACCAAATAAAATTAGATTCAAATATGTATACACTAAATAAACTACAAAGAATACATATCGGTAAATTTATTACTAAATTAAAGGCAATTTTTGATAAATAAATTTTTTTCGTTGGAATAGGTAGACTCTTTAGTATCCAAAATTTATTTCCCTCAAGGGATAAACTACAAGTAGTTGTTGGAGTTATACTAAATAACAATCCTAAAATAAGTGGAACAAAAACTATAAGTCTTCTTTCGATTAATACAACTTGAATTATATCACCACTAAAAAATTTGGCATAAATTAAAAGTCCAACTGCAGTCACTACTCCAAAAAGTGTATTTACAGTATACACAGGTGTTGCAAGTAGCATTTTAATTTCTTTTTTTATTAAAGAATTAAAAACCTTACTTTTTCTAAATGAGTTTTTTAATACTTTAACTTCTTGTTTTGTGTTTACAAGGAATGAATGTATGTCAAAAAAATAATTAGAAACTAAAACTATAAATATGAAAGTAGTTAAAAATGATAATGCAAAATATATTATAAGTGAAAAAGCATCACCTTTTAAAACATTCATAAATAAAACACTAGTTGGTAAAACTATGTATATATTATATTTTATTTCTTCAGAAAAATTTGCAACTTCTGAAATGTTAACAACATTGTTTTGAAGAATTATTATTATTGCTAAAACAATAAATGTTGCAATTGAAATAAATATATTCTTATTTTTCATATTTTTTGAAAAATAAGAAATTATAATTCCTATTAAATTTGACAGAAACATTGGTGCTATTGGTAGTAAAAATATACTTAAAATAGATAAAAATATATTTATATTTCCTAAATTTATGTATGAATTAAGAACTAATATTAAAGGAATCATAATAAGTAGTGAAAGTATTAAATTTAATATGTACATAAAAAGAAGTTTAGAAGTTATTATTGTTCTTATTTTAATCGGAAGAGATAAAAGAAAATCATAATCTTTAAATGTAAATAGATTGTTACTAGTATATAAAATTCCAAATATAAAAATTATACTAGAAGTTGTAAAAAACATTAAAAGTGGTGCTATGTCAATAGAGTTCACAGTTTTCAAATTACTTATCATAATTTCACTATAAGAAAAACTAGACATAATAATACTAATAATAATTACACTTATTACGAATATAAAAGTCTTCTTATTCGATTTATTTATAGATAAAACACTTCCAACCATATTCCAAAATTCATTTTTCAGTAAATTTCCTAACATATAATTCTCCTATTCTGTAAGTTCAAGAAATAATGTTTCAAGAGATTTATCCTTTAATACATCATTAGTTTCACCACTTACTATTAATTCACCATTTTTTATTATAACTAAATTATCACATAAATTTTGTGCAACCTCTAAAACATGAGTTGAATAAAATATACTTCCTCCATTTTCACACATTTCTTTCATAAGTTTTTTTAGAATATGACTAGCTTTCGGATCAAGTCCTACAAATGGTTCATCTAATATAAGTACTTTTGGTTCGTGAATAAATGCAGAAATTATAACTAATTTTTGTTTCATACCGTGAGAATAAGAACTCACTAAATCATTTAATACATTTTCCATACCAAATAGACTTGCATACTTCTCTATTAATTTCTTTCTTTTTGAGTAAGTCATTTGATATGCATCGGCTATAAAGTTCAGATAATCAATACCTTTCATAAAATCATAAATATCTGGATTATCTGGTATGTATGCTATTATTTTTTTTACTCGATTTGGATAATTTTTTACTGAAATATCATTAATCAATATTTCACCTTCATAATCATTATTTATTCCAACTATAGATTTTATAGTTGTAGTTTTCCCAGCCCCATTATGCCCAATAAAACCGCATATACAACCCCTTTTAACTTCAATGCTTAAATTATTAACCGCTACTTTTTCTTTAAATTTTCTAGTAAAATTAACTACTTTTATCATCTCTACTCCTTTTTGTATCTAAAAAGGTATAGATAAAATCTACACCTTATAATAAATTTTCTATATATTCTTTTTCCTTAAAACCAAGTAATAATTTTTTCCCATTAAAAGCCATAGGCCTTTTTATAAGCATATAATCACTAGTTAACAGTTCTAATAATTCATTTTCACTTTTTTCATTTATAACTTCTTTTAATTTAAGTTCTTTATATTTTGTACCAAGTGTATTAAACATTTTTTTAATGTCAAGACCACTTTTTTCACTTATTTCTCTAAATTCTTCTTTTGAAGGTATATTTTTTGATATATCAACTTCTTCAAATTCTAAATTATTTTCCATTAACCAAACCTTGGCTTTTCTAACAGTGGATCACTTCGAATATCCGTATAATTTTATCATCTGATTCTCCTTAGGTGTTTTTTATTATTATACCTAAAAATAATTAATTTAACAATATACACTAATTTTATTTATATAATTTTTATTAAACCCTTTTTATTAATTTTTTTTTGATATATAATTACTCTAAAAAATTAAGGAGATTTTTTATGAATATATTATTAGCAGAAGATGATCAAAAGATAAGCAGATTAATAAGTGATTTTTTAAAAATAAATGGATATAACGTTTTAGTTGTAGACAATGGACAAAAAGCTATTGAACTATTTGAGGATAATGATATTAATCTTTGTATACTAGATGTTATGATGCCCTTTGTTGATGGGTGGGAAGTTTGTAAATTTGTCAAAAAAAATAGCGATGTACCTGTTTTAATGCTAACTGCAAAAGACAAAGATGTAGACGAATTATTCGGCTTTGACATTGGGTGTGATGAATATATGTCTAAACCATTTAATATTAATTTACTTCTAGCACGTGTTAAAAATCTTACAAAAAGATTTGAAAGCAAAAGTATTAAATTTAATGGTATAGAAATTGATAAAACTTCACATATAGTAAAGATAGATAATGAAGAAATTAATCTTACACCAAAAGAATTTGAACTTCTTGAACTTTTTATGGAAAATATAAATAATACTTTTAGCCGAGATTATTTGCTTGAAACTGTTTGGGGATATGATTATGAAGGAGATGAAAGAACTGTTGATACACATATAACAAGACTTCGTAAAAAATTACAAAATAAATCAGAATATCTGAAAACTATTAGAGGTTATGGCTATAAACTTTCTATATAAGGAGAAAATTTGAGATCAATAAAAACTAAATTAATGAGTTCTATCTTATTTATTAATTCTTTAATATTAATTGGAATTCTTTTTTTCACATTTAACTTTGAAAATTACTACATAAAACAACTTTCAATTAATATGTATAATCTAATATATAAGATAGAAAATAAAATTGAATCTTTGAATAATGAAATTAATGGAGTTTCAATTTATGAAATTGTAAAGGGCGAAAATATAAGTATTGATATAATTGATAATATTGATAAAAAAATTGTTTTTACCAATAAATTAAACTTAGATTATTTCCTACTTAGTACCAAAGATAATCTAAGTAAACAAAAAAATATTGAATACGATACTCTTAGAAGTATTAATAATCAAAAATATCATTCCTACATAGGTAAAGATAGAGAAAATGTTGAATTTTTAATTGTAGAATATACTACAGAAAGTGAACTTTATACCATAAATATTAGAACTCAAATTGCATCAATAAAAAATAGTATTAATACAGTTCTTAAATTTTTAATGATAATATTTATTCCAATAATGCTTGTATCAATAATACTTGGAATTTATTTATCAAAAAGATTTACTAAGCCAATAATTGAACTTAATAATATTACAGATGAGATTTCTAAATTAAATTTTAATAAAAAATCAAATATTAATACTGATGATGAAATTGAAACTCTCGGAAATAATATTAATAAACTATCTAATGAAATTGAAAAATCTCTTAAAGATTTAAAAGTTAAAAATCAAGATTTAAAAATTCTAATTGACGATAAAGAACAAAAAGAAATACTTAGACGTGAATTTGTGAGTGGAGTTAGTCACGAATTAAAAACTCCAATAACAATAATTAGCGGATATACTCAAGCACTTCTTGAAAATATTATAACGGATAAAGAAAGTATTAACTATTACTTAGAAACGATACTTAATGAATCTAATAATATGGAAAAAATGGTTTTAGAACTTCTAGAACTTTATAAATTAGAATCTAGAACTTCTAAATTAAAAATTGAAAAAGTAAATTTAAAAGACTTGATTCATGAAATAAGTAAAAAATTTGAGTATAGATTAAATGATATAAATCTAGTTTTAGAAACTGATAATGTTGAAATTGAATGTGATAAATTTAGAATCTCACAAGTTATAAATAATTACTTAGACAATGCAATTCATCATATTAATAATGAAAATACTATAAAAATTTCAGTAAATGAAAATATAGATGATATTTTTATTTCAGTTTTTAATACTGGAGATACAATTTCTGATATTAATAAAATATGGTATTCTTTTTCTCAATTAGATGAATCAAGATCTTCAAATAGAATAGGTCTTGGGCTATCAATTTGCCGAGAAATACTTTCTATGCATAACTTTAATTTCGGTGTTTTAAATAAGGATAATGGTGTTGAATTCTATTTTATTATAAAAAAATAAAAAACTTTTTCTTTGTCACAGAGTTGTAACAATCACATCATATAATGAATTTATAGAAAACAACAAATATGAATTTGACATAAATAAAATTTAAAAGGAGATATAAAATTATGAACAAAAAAATATTATCATTATCATTAACATCATTACTTGGATTAAGTATTATGACAGGATTCGCTAGCGCAGACGAAACAACTTCTGAAGAAGTAGTTACTCCTGTAACTCAAGAAGTAGCACAAGGTAGAAAAGAAAAAGGTGCTCCTAGAGAAGATAAATTAGAAGGTGCTGAAAAAACTGACAAAAAAGCTAAAAAAGAAAAGACTGAATTAACTGAAGAACAAAAACTTGAAATGGAAACTAAAAAACAAGAATTGCAAGCTACTATTGAAGAAAATTACAACAAATTAACTGAAGAGCAAAAAGCTTTATTCGATAAATACCTTAAAAAAGATGAAACTGAAAAATTGACTAAAGAAGAGTTTGAGGATTTAACTGATGAAGAAAAAACTGCACTTAAAGAAGAAATAAAAGCTAAAAAAGAAGAACACAAAGCTTTATTTGAATCAATGACTGATGAGGAAAAAGCACAACTTGAAGAAATAAAACTTAGTGTGTTCGGTGAAAGTGGTTGCCAAAATAAAAATCACAAAAAATAAAAAAACTTTCCATTTGTCACAGAGCTGTAACAAAGAAAGTATATAATAAATTTATAGAAGATAACAAATATGAATTTAACATAAATAAAATTTAAAAGGAGATATAAAATTATGAATAAAAAAATATTATCATTATCATTAACATCATTACTTGGATTAAGCATTATGACAGGATTTGCTAGTGCAGACGAAACAACTTCTGAAGAAGTAGTTACTCCTGTAACTCAAGAAGTAGCACAAGGTAGAAAAGAAAAAGGTGCTCCTAGAGAAGATAAATTAGAAGGTGCTGAAAAAACTGACAAAAAAGCTAAAAAAGAAAAAACTGAATTAACTGAAGAGCAAAAACTTGAAATAGAAACCAAAAAACAAGAATTACAAGCTACTATTGAAGAAAACTACAGTAAATTAACTGAAGAACAAAAAGCTTTATTCGATAAGTATCTTAAAAAAGATGAAACTGAAAAATTGACTAAAGAAGAATTTGAGGCTTTAACTGACGAAGAAAAAACTGCTCTTGAAGAAGAAATAAAAGATAAAAAAGAAGAACACAAATCTTTATTTGAATCAATGACTGACGAAGAAAAAGCACAACTTGAAGAAATAAGACTTAGTGTATTCGGTGAACATGCAGGACACAATAAAAAGCATAAAAAATAAGTAAAAGCCCTTAATTGGGTTTTACTTATTTTTTATTTTATCAATATAATATTTATTATCTCAAATCTTTACATATATAATTATCTAATACATAATATCCATTTTTATTATAAAAGTTAATTAATTTTTCTCTAAACTCATCATCTAATGGATATAATATTCCTTTTATTTTATATACTTCCTTCATATCATATTTAGTTTTAATAATCTTATTTATTTCTTTGACTATCGATTCAACGTTAGACAACATAAAGCTACCATGTCCAATACCTCTTCTTAAAACCATAAAATCACATATTTTAATGTATGGAGTAGGATACTCATCTTCATATCTAATATGTAAAACTGACTTATCTAATAAATCTCCATATTTTGAAAATAAATATATAGTCGATAAACCATTATTTATAAATGTATCTATATTAAAATATAATGCTATTAAATTATTGTTTTCATCTTGATGAAACTTTAAATATATATTTTTACTTTCATAATCAAATATATTATAGTAATCTTTTACTTGATATACTACTGATAAAAATTTATTATAACGATATATAATATTAATTATACTATCTTTAGTTTCTTTATTTAACTTTTCTAATCTTTCCTTATTAATTCTAATATTTATTTCACATACTTGTGGATCTAATTTACATTTTTCTATATTTTCATAATAATCAAAATCAAATTCACTTTCAGATATTTTTTGTTTATCAAATTTCTTTAAATCATTTATATCATAAAACTTTAAATCACTATATAATTTATCTAGAGATAAGTTGATTTTAACTACATTGTCATTATTCATTTGTATCATTTGTAATTGATGACTTAATATATCTAAATCTATTTTTTTACAAGTTCTAAAAATTTTATTTTTCATACAACTAATATTCTTAAACATATAATCCCCTTCATTCAATATATTCAAATTATATGTCTAATAGTACGTACAGTAAGAATATAAATAAAAATATACATCTTACAAAGATGAATTTATATATAATTGTTTACTAGTTTAAAACTAAATATTTATATATCATTCTTTTCTACAAATTTATATATCTTATATTTACTATTTTATATAAAAAAGAATGTAGAATTATCTACATTCTAAAATACTCTATAAAACTTTCTTTTTAAATATATCTGTAAGACCACATTCTTCAATTCTATTTTGAATTTTTTCTTTATCTATAGTATAAAAATCTAACTCTTTCATTCTTTCAAAGTATATACTTCCTGCAAAAGTAAATTTCTTCATATTCCCATCTTCTTTATTAAATTCTTCAAGTGAATATGACAAGAAATCTCCTATTAATATATTTGTTGGTAGTTTAAATAAATACACGTCTGCGCAGTATCTTGATGCATTATATCCTGCCATAGTTCCAGTACATATTGCCTCAGTATGTCCAACATAAAATCCTGATTTTTCTCCTCCAACAAATAAATTACAAATTCCTCTAGCCCTCATATATGAATCTCTTTTTGCAACCGCTGCATATCTAATAGAATTTCCTTTTCCACCTGCATATGGATCAACTATCATAGCTCCTTCAAATCCTGGTATTTTTCTTAATTTATCAATTGGATAAAAAGGGCTCATAAGTTTTGCATGTCCTGTATCAATTAAAACTACATTTTCTGAAAATTCTTTAAGTGCATATTGCTGGCAAACTTTTATATCTAATTTTTCTTCATTTCTCATATTTTCAGGAATTGGAACAACACAAGATCCTTTCTCATTAAGTTCATCTTGTATTTCTTGTCCTAAACTTTCCTTTAAAAGTTTCATAGAACCACTAAATGCACCATATTCTCCTGTATTTCTTTTTCCAATCATATCAGTTAACCCACATTTTGCAGTTATACTAACTCTTCCTCCAAATGCCGGACATCTAAGAACACACATTGAACACCCATTTCCATAAGCCTCACAAATTCCCATAGGCCCACTAGTACCAGTTGTATCAATAAATGCATCTCCACAAATTTCTTCATTATTTGCAAGTACTACAGATATTATTTTATTATCATCTAAATTAACATCAATAACCCTACTTATAAATTTAACTTCTATTCCCATTTCTAAAACCTTATCTCTAACAACTCTCTCAACCTTCATTACGTCATAAATTGTTGCATGTTTATGTCCTGGAAATTCAATATCTTTGTGAGTATAGTTAGTGTCAATAATATCAAATAATTCATTTGCACCAAGAGATATCATTTCCTCAGATGCACTATATCTTCCGTTATTTCTCATTATTCCACCAACATTTCCAAGTCCTAATAACATATCCGTTCTCTCAAGAATTAAAACATCAGCACCACTTTTTTTGGCTTGAATAGCCGCAGCACATCCAGCCCAACCTCCTCCTATTACAATTATCTTTTTCATAAAATCCCCCCTAAAACTTAGCCTTTAAAAATTTTCTACTATCTACTTGTGATTTGCAAGTTTTAACTATTTCTCCATCAATATTAATACCACATGCACCACAAATTCCTTCACCGCAACAAATTAAATTGTTATTTGCAATGCTATATTTTATTCTTTTGTCAATAGAATCTATTTGATCCATTAAAATTTTACTAACTATCATACTACTTGCACTATAAACAAATGAAATATCATTTTCTTTAATGTGTCCCCTTAAGTAGTCTAATTCTTCTTCAAACTTAAAATAATACATATTAACTTTTAATTCATTTATCTTTTCAATAACATCTTTTATAACAATCCCACCATTATTAATAAAAACATCAACTTTATTATTATTTTCTACTAATTTTTTAATAACTTTAATAGCATTTACTTGGGATAGACCGCTTAACATAACCACACAATTTTCATTTTTAGCTTCATTTATTTCTTTCAAACCAAAAATTCCGTTAAAATATGGTGATTTAACGTATACCTTTTTTTCCTTAACAATTGATTTAGTTTTAACTCCAATAGCCTTAACAACAACTTCAAGTATATCTTCATTAACATCCATAACTGAAATTGGAGTATTAAATATATCACTAAGTTGACTCTTTAACATTATATATGACCCTGGTTTTTTTAGGTCAATTCCAATATGTGTTGGAATTTTAATCTTCATATGATATGTTTCATCTTCAATTTCTTCTATATAAATAACATCGCATAAATGTTGTTCTCTTTCTGTTGTATTCTTACAATTATTGTGATTTAATTCATTTAAAATACAAACCCCCTGCCATACACAATCACAATTTCTTTTGCAATTTAGCATATTACATCTAACACAATCTTTTGAATGTGCAAGAGGGCATGGACAGTATTTTCCTCCTGAATCAATACAATTTTGTATCTTATTCTTATTCAACCTACCCACTTCCCCCAAATGATATTTTAACTTTTTAATATATATTTAATTTATTAATAATATAGAGTTTTTGTTACAAAACAAATATTTAAACACAAAAAAAACTAGCGACTAAGTCACTAGTTTATTTCATAAATATATTTTTTACTATTGTAACAACATCCATTGCTATATCAGTATTAGATTTTATACTTTCTTTAGTAACAACTATATCTGCTGCTATATCTGTTGCTACATCTGATACATCTTTAGCATTATCAGTTATTTCTTCAACATTTCTAATTATTTTAGGAACATTATCAAGCGAATCATTTATGCTTTTTGCATTATATATTAACATATCGTTAACATTTTTTATTATTTTATTAATATTTACAAGAGTATATATTAAAAATCCAACAAATACTATTAAAGAAATACTTAATAATAATTGTATAAATTGAAAATCAATATACATTATTTATCTTCCTCTTCCATTTCAAGTAATTCAACAACTTCTTCATCAGATAATTCTGTTTCTAATAATGATTCATCAGTATTTTTCTTTGAGTCTATATATTCTTTTATTTTTTGCTTTGATTCTTCAAATTTAGCTTTATTTTCTTCTAATTTGAAAGTTGCACTTTCTTTTACTTCAGTAGCTTTTTGAGATATTTTTTCACTAACTTCAGTTCCAGCCTCTTTTATAGAATCTCTAGTTTCTTTTCCTGATTTAGGTGCTAATAATACACCCGCTGCAACTCCAGCAGCTGCTGCTGCAACCCCTACTGCTGCTGCTGCTTGTGTTTTTTCTTTTTTTAATGCTTTTTCTTTTGCTATTTTTTTAGCTTCAATTTTTTCTATTAATTTCATAAAAATATCCTCCTATATATGTATATCTTGTACATTTTTAATTATATCATACGTGAAACTTTTTTACTATGTAATTTACTCAAATTTACCTTAACTTTAATATGTTGGTAAATTAGGTAGTACACTCAAAGATTCAACGTTTAATAGCTTAAGTAATTCTGTTGTAGTTTCATAAATTATAGGTTTTCCTATTTTATTTAATCGACCTGCCTCGAATATAAGATTATTATCAAGTAATGTTTGAAGTGTTTTATCACATTTTACACCTCTAATATCTTCAATTTCAACCTTAGTAATTGGTTGCTTATAAATTATAATAGTTAAAGTTTCAAGAGTTGCTTGGCTTAAAGTCTTTCTTTTTTTAGGCTCAAGTAATCTTTTATTATAATCTATATAAATCTTATTACTACACATTTGATATTTATCTTCTAATTTTAAAATGGAAATACCTCTTTTTTGAATATCATATTCATTAGCTAATATTTCTATTTCTTTCTCTATTTCTTTAATTGAAAATCTATTTTCCAAAACATTTTTTATATCCTTTATAGAAATTGGCTCTCCATAAGAAAATAAAAGTGATTCTATTATATTTTTTAATTCGTCATCATTCATTAGTTTTCCTCTAATTTTTTTATTATTATATTATCAAAAGTATTATTTTGATAAAAAGTTAAATAATTCGATTTTATAAGCTCAAGTACAGATAAAAATGTAGCTATAACTTCTTTTTTATCATTATTTTTCACTAAATATAAAAAATCTACTTCATCTTTATCTTTCATAATATATTTTATATAGTCTATTTTTTCCTCTATTGAAATTATTTTTTCACGAACGATATACTCCATATCAAATTCCAATACTTCTTCTTTTATAAATAATCTATTAAATATTTTTTGGATTTCTTTAATAGATATTGTATTTAAATCTAGAGTATCCTCTTCAACAATTTCTTCTTTTTTCCTAAAAAATACTTCACTTTGATAATTAACTTCTAAATTATTTAATGCATCTTTATATTTTTTATACTCTTCTAATTTTTGTGTTAACTCAAGTCTTGGATCAACTTCATCTTCATTATCTCTTTGTTTAAAAAGTAAATATTTAGATTTTATTTCAAGAAGTTTTGTCGCCATAATCAAAAAATCACTAGTTATTTCAAGGTTCATTTCTTCTAATAAATTTAAATACTCCATATACTGAATAGTTATCTCTTTTATAGCTATATCTTTTATATCAATCTTTTGTTTATGTATTAAGTCATATAGAAGGTCTAGAGGACCTTCATATATGTTTAGTTGAATTTCATATTTCATACTAAATAAGTGTTCCCAAAGTAAATACTATATTAAATAAGAAATTACTTATTGGACTAATAAATGTACTCATCATTCCACTAACTATAAGTACTAAAAATATTACAGTACTTAAATCTTCATATTTATAAACAAAATCATTATATTTATAAGGAATAAATGGTGAAATTATTTTCCATCCATCAAGTGGTGGAAGTGGAAGTAAGTTAAATGATGCAAAAAATACATTATAACTCATAGTTGTACTAGCTATTAAATAAATTGATTGAAGTGGTGCATTTTTTGCTATTATAAAGCAAATTACTGCACATATAACATTAAATAAAGCACCTGCTAATGATACTAAAGTATTTCCAACTTTATAATTTTTAAAATTATTTGAGTTAACCGGAACAGGCTTTGCCCAACCAAATCTAAATACTATCATACATAAAAGCCCAATAGGATCAAGGTGTTTCATAGGATTCAAAGTCATTCTTCCATATGCTTTTGCTGTGTCATCTCCAAGTAAATGGGCAACGTATGCGTGACCAAATTCGTGTACGCTTATTGCTGTTGATATCGCTATTATTGTTACTAATATATTAGTCAATTTTATATTCTCCTATTTTAGTTATTTAATAAATATTATAGTATAAAAAAAATAGTTTATCAAATATATTTTGAAAATAAAAAGCTATCTAAATTAATAGATAACTTTTTATTTTTATATTAAGTTATTAATAACTTTTTTAAACATTTGTAAGTAACTTGCCTTATTAATATCTTTAGTAGTAATTAAATCAACACTTCCAACTAATTTTTCATCTTGATAAACTTCATAAGTTCCAAGTTTATCACCTTTTTTAATTGGTAATTGAACATTTTCATCTAATACAACTTTCTTTACAAACTCTTTACTTTGATCTTTTTTAACTAAAAGATTTAAATCATCTTTACAAACTATTTCTACAAAATCACTATCTGCTTTATCAAACTCTATTTTTTGTACTTCTGAATCTTTATTTAATAATTTTATAGTTTCGTAATTCATAAATCCATAATTAAGTAAACTAGTTGCATCTTTAAATCTTTCAGGGCTTGTCGTTGCACCTAAAGTTACTGAAACTAAATGCGTATCGCCTCTTTTTGCAGATGCAGATAAACAATATTTTGCCTCATTAGTAAATCCAGTTTTAACACCAGTTGTTCCTTCATAATGCTTAACTAATTTATTAGTATTTACAAGACCAACACTAGTTTTATTTTTACCAACAACAATAGTATCCATCCAAGTATTTAAATATTTACTTATTGCATCGTGGCTTAATAATTCTTTAGACATTAAAGCAATATCATAAGCTGTAGTATAGTGATTTTCAACAGGCAGTCCATTAGTATTAACAAAATTTGTATCTTTCATTCCAAGTTCAGTTGCTTTTTTATTCATCATATCAACAAAACCTACAACACTTCCACCTATGTATTCAGCCATTGCAACACATCCATCATTAGCAGATGCAACAGCTATAGCCTTTATTAAATCATCTACCTTTTGAGTTTCTCCCGCCTCTAAAAAGACTTGACTTCCTCCCATACTAGATGCATTCTCACTAATTGGAACTTGATCTTCAAGAGTTATCTTATTATTTTCTAAAGCCTCCATAATAAGTAACATAGTCATTACTTTTGTAACGCTTGCTGGAGGTAATTTTTCGTGCGAATTTTTTTCATAAATAACTTGACCGCTAGATACGTCCATTAAAATTGCAGAAGTTGATGAAATACTTAATTCATCAGCTAAAGATATCGATATATTAGTTGTAAAAAGTACCGTACAAATAATTAGACTTAATATTTTTTTCATAAATCCACCTCTTATATTTATTTGTAGTTATTTTTCCACTAATTCTAATTTTTATAACTTAATTTATATAAAATAAAAAACTTGACTAAATTAGCCAAGTTTTTCTTATATTAAACTTCCATAATGATAGGAAGGATCATTGGATTTCTCTTTGTTCTTTGGTATAAATAATCACGTAAGTTTTCTTTTATACTATTTTTTAAGAATGCCCATTCTCTAATTCCTTTTTCTTCACATTCATCTAAAACATTTTTAAGAATTAATTTAGCTCCATCCATTAACCCTTCAGACTCTCTAACATATACAAATCCTCTTGATATAACATCTGGTCCAGCTAAAATTCTTCCTTCTTCTTTTGAAATAGTAACAACTACTATCATAAGACCATCTTCAGATAAGTGTTTTCTATCTCTTAAAACTATATTTCCAACATCTCCAACACCAAGTCCATCAACTAATACTTGACCTGTTTGAATAGTTCCATTAAATCTTGCAGAATTTTTATCAAGTTCTAATACATCTCCTGTTTTACCGATGAATATATTAGAATATGGCATACCAAGTTCGTGAGAAAGTTCTGCATGTTTTTTAAGCATTCTGTATTCTCCATGTACTGGCATAAAGAATTTTGGCCTTGCAAGTGTTTGTATAAGCTTTAATTCTTCTTGCTTTGCATGTCCCGAAACGTGAATATTTGGTTCATCATGAACAACTTTTGCACCTTTTTCAGATAAAGCATTTATAACTTTAGATACTGATTTTTCATTCCCTGGAATTGGGTGTGCAGAAATTATTATTAAATCTCCATGCTTAATCTCAAGTTTTTTATGGTCACTACTTGCCATTCTTGAAAGTGCAGACATTGGCTCACCTTGAGAACCTGTAGTTATTATTACTATTTCTTTATCTTCGTACTTATTAATATCATTTAAATCAATTAACATATCATCAGGTACAGTTAGATAACCTAATTCTTGTGCTACCCCAACAACGTTTATCATAGATCTTCCAGTAACTGCAACTTTTCTATTAAATCTTTTTGCTGCATTTATTATTTGTTGAAGTCTATGAATATTTGATGCGAAAGTCGCAATTATTATTCTATTTCTTGATGATTTTCTAAATAAATCAAGTATTCCTTCACCAACTGATTTTTCAGATGCAGTATATCCTGGTGATTCTGCATTAGTACTATCAGCCATTAAAAGAAGTATTCCTTTCTTACTTAGTTCACAAATTCTATGAAGATCCATAACTTCTCCATCTATTGGAGTAAAATCAACCTTAAAATCTCCTGTGTGATAAATTATTCCTTGATCTGTATGAATTGCAAGAGAACAAGCGTCTGGTATACTATGATTATTTTTTATATATTCAACATCCATAGCTCCCATTTTAACTATTTCTTTTGCCGATATAGCATTTAAATTAACGTTTTCTAATTTATGTTCTCTTAATTTTACTTCTATTAAACCTATACATAATTTTGATGCATAAACCGCTACATTAATATTTTTTAATATATAAGGAAGTGCTCCTATATGATCTTCATGACCGTGAGTTATAAATATTCCTTTTATTTTATCTTTATTATTTATAAGATATGTTATATCAGGTATTACAATATCAATCCCAAGCATATCATCTTCTGGAAAACTCATTCCAGCATCAATTACTATAATTTCGTCTTTGTACTCTATAAGTGTCATATTTTTTCCTATTTCATTTAATCCACCAAGAGCCATGACTTTTATTTTGTTATTTTTTTTATACATCCTATCATCTCCTTTATGCCTATATTTACGCTCTTTAACTAAAAAATAATATCTTTTCTACGAACTATTCAACAGTTATTAATATTGTATCACATTTTTTGATAATTTTTAAGTAATATTTAAAATACAATTAAATTATTTTTTTGACAAATTATATTTATTTTGATATTCTTAAATTTAAAAATATTAATATAATAATACTATACTTATTTAAAAGGAGTTTCCATGAGAGGAAAAACGCATTGTACAGTAGGTATTTTAGCATATATACAAAGTTGTATATTTCTTAAATTACCAATTTCAGTAATAACATTATTTTTATCTGTATTTTTTTCATTACTACCAGATTTAGATGAGCCAAGTTCTACTATATCTAGTTTTTTTCTAAATAGAAAATTGTCAAAAAAAATTTTAAAAAATATTGTATTCTTTTTAAGTTTAATAATCTTTATTTATTCAATAACTTTAAATAACAACTATTATATGAGTTCTCTACTTTTTGTTTGTTTTATTATTTTTAACGAATCTAAATTAAACAACAAAAATTTAAGAAAACTTTTTATCTCGCTGATATTTATGCTTTTATCAACGATTGCTTATATGATTTCAAAAGATATCTATATTAGTGTACTAATATTATTTTTATCCATTTTTCCTTGGTTAAAACATAGAGGATTTTCTCATAGTATTCTCGCAATCTGTTTAATTTATTTTTTACTTAAAAATATTGAAGAAAAATATAATATAAAGTATCTTGCACTACTAAGTTCTATTAGTTATTCAAGCCATATTTTCTTAGGTGATATCTTTACCAAAAGTGGCGTTGCTATATTTTATCCAATTTCATCAAAAAAAATTTCACTTAGTCCTTTTTCTGTAGGTAGTTATTGGTGTAATGTGCTTGAGTATATCTTTATTGCTATACTTTTATTATCAATTTTTATCACTTCAATAAGTCTATAATAAAAAACTACACTTAAATCAGTGTAGTTTTTTATTATCTACAATTTACGCATAATCCATAAAATTTAACATCGTGATCTACTATATCAAATTTATATGCACTTTGTATTCTTTGTTCGATTTCTTCTAATAAATCTTCTTTTACTTCGATTATATTAAGGCATTCCTTACATATTAAATGGTGATGATGATGAGATTTATTTTTATCTAAATTAATTTCATATCTTACACATCCATCATCTAGATTTAATTTTGAAATTAAATCAATTTCATCAAGCATTTGCATAGTTCTATAAACTGTTGCAATTCCGATTTCTGGACAATTCACTTTTACTAAATCATAAATTTGCTCACTACTTAAATGCTTTTCATTATTTTCAATTAAAGTTTCAATTACAGCCCTTCTCTGTGGAGTAACTTTAAAACCAAAATCCCTTAATTTTTCTTTTATTATTTCTATAGTATTCATATATATTAACCTCTCAACTGATAATCTTTTTTAATTGTTCTAATTGATATTGTACTTTAATCTATTTATTTTGTCAATAAAAAAAAGGATGCTTAGCATCCTTTTAACTTCTTATTCTTCGTCGTAATCTAGACCTTCTTCTTCCATAATTGTGTTATAAACATCAACTACTATTTGATACTCATCCTCATCTTCAAGTGCAACTAAAACGTCACCTTGTTCATCAGTATCTATTCTAAATACAAGAGCCTCATCATCTTCTTGTTCGTCAAGAGGTAACAATATTGCATACTCTTTTCCTTCTGCCTCTAGAGTTAAAATTATTTCAAATTCTCTCTCTATTCCTTCTTCGTCTATTAAGTTTACTATGTTATCTTCCATAAAATATCACCTCATTCAATAAGTATGATTTTATTATACTCAATTTTCTCATATTTTACAATAAATATTAAAATTTTATTTTGGCTTTAATTGGATAATGATCAGACATAGATTCAATCAAAACTTCATAGTCTATTATATCAATTTTTGGCGAAACAAATATGTAATCGATTCTTTCAAGTCCTGCTTGAAGTGTTAAAGTATTTGAATTTCCAGTTTCTTTTGCAGCATCTAAAAGAATTCCTTCATCAATATCTAAATTATAAGCATTAAAATCTCCAACTACAATATATGGATTATCAAGCCTTTTTAAATATTCAAGCATTTCATCTATTTGAACAGTTTGTTCTTCATAACTAAGCCCTAAATGAAGATTTATTATATCAATCTTTTTTCCTTTTATACTAATAGTAGTATGTAGCATGCCCCTTTGTTCTTTTTTACTAGTAAGATATATATGATTTTCATATTTTATTGGATATTTAGAATGAATTGATAAACCATAATTATTTCCAGATTTTAATACATTTGCACCAAAATATGAATACATATTAAGCTCTTCTTTAAAACTACTAACCTGAAAACCTGCCTTTGAAGATTCATTCACCTCCTGCAAACAAATTATATCGGCATCCAAATTTTTAAGAAAATTCATAGTATCATAAAGAGTCGGAAACATATGTTTATCAAGCCCACTGTGTATATTATAACTAACTATACTAAGTTCTTTTTTTGATGGAAGATAATTAAATTCATAAAAAGTAACAAAACTTAGCATAAATATATTTAAAATTACTATAAATTTCTTTATAATCTCACTTCCTTTATTTCATAGATACTTATAGTTTATTTTCTTTTCAAAAAAAAAATACCATCAAACGATGGTATTTTTAATTATAATCTTCCTTGTCTATCTAAATAACCTTGTAAAATTATAACTGCCGCCAACATATCTATTACTTTTTTTCTTTTTTGACGACTTATATCTCCTTCAAGTAAACTTCTCTCAGCGGCAACTGTACTAAGTCTTTCGTCCCAGTATTCAACCTTAAGACCTGTTTCTTCTTCTAATAATTCACAAAACTTAACAACCTTTTCACCTTGAGGTCCTATAGTTCCATTCATATTCTTTGGAAGTCCAGAAACAATTTTTTTAACATCTTTTTCTTTTATTATTTTAAATAATTCTTCTAAATCTTTTTTCTTTGAAACTCTTCTAACTGTAGTTATTGGTTGTGCAGTAAACCCCATTAAGTCACTAACTGCTACTCCAATAGTTTTATCTCCAACATCAAGTCCCATTATTCTATCTTTTATCATTAATTTTCTCCTTCTGATTCACACATCATATCCATACTAATTATTAAAATCGGAATTAATATGTATATTGATGCTGTAGCTGCTGCCACAATACCTGAGTCATTCACTAAAAGAGTCGTTATGCATCCAACCATCGATGCTACAAACCCTTTAAATATAACTGGATATTTCTCAGATATTTGCATAAAATGTCCTTTTGGTTTAAATATCAGAGATGCTATAACTAATACTCCAACAAGTAAAATATTAGCCCAAACACTAGTTTGTGCAAGTTTTAAATTCATTTGTATTTTTCTTGAAAATGTTTCAATTATTGCACTTGGTCCTTCATTTAATATTTGACTTACAAATAATGATAAGTGTGATTGTGTATCGAGTAAGAAATCAAGAGCTGCAAATCCACAAACTACAAGTACAGTTAATACTCCTATCATAATAACTTTTTTTAAATCAAGTTTAACATCAAATATAAGTAATATAAAAAGTAAGTATGCAACACATTCAGAAATCGCACCACCAACATTTGCACCCATTGAAGGGAAAGCACTAGTAATTAATATTATAATAGAAAGTAATACCATACTCCATCTTGGAAGTTTATTATAATTTACTAAAACACTCATTGCAAATACTGCGCAAGCAATAGTAACACCTTCATATTCATTTCCAATACCATAATACCTTGCACCAACTATAGCATCATAACTCATAATATTATTTGACATTAAATAAGTTCCATTCATTGAATCAATAACTATAACAATCATCGTTATTGTTGATAGGAATCCCATCTGCTTTATATCATCATTTTTAAATAACATTCTTGACAATAAATAGAAGAATATTGTAACAAACACTATCGCCATACCAATTAATTTACCTTCATTAAAATTAAATATCGGTGCAACTAAAAGCGCAAGTGGCATTATTAAACCAAGTTTTATAAATTCTTTTAAAATTGTTGAAATCTCTTTTGATCTCGGAATTTTTTTTCTAAATAATACTAAAAGGGCTCCAAGTATCCAAGAAATGGTTACAACTCCAACAAAAGTATTAACAAAATTTGCTCTATTAATAGATATAGTAGCCATTTTTTCTAATTCATAATCAAGATATTCAATAGCTTTATTTTTTTCTATATATTCAAAACTTCTTCCAACCATATCGACATTTTCCAAATCAAATTCATTTAAAATATCTCGACCAATATCTAAATTAGCAACTACACCTTCTCTTCTTGTTGTAGTTGAAGTTAACAATCCTTTTCCATCTCCATCAAATTTAATAACTGGTGCAAGCCTTCTTCTAGCTGCACTATCTATGTGATTATAAAAAGGACTTACAATATATAAAATATCATTTTCATCAATCAATTCTAAAACATTTGAAATATATCCATCAATATACTCATAAATACTATCTTTCATAACTTGGTAACTATTTTCATTTAAGTAGTAATCATATTCGTCAAATCTATATGTATCCCCAAGTTCAACAAAAACTATGTCTTTTTCTTCATAATATTTCTTAGTTTCTTCAAATAATTTTTCATAATCAGTTCTAATTCCATAAGGCATAGAATTATCTAAAATATTTATATCTTCAATATTTCCATCTTCAATACGACCAAAATAGTCCATAACGAAAAGTCCAAGATTTCTATTTGGTATAACTTCACCATCTTCCATCTTATCACTATTTCCAATAATAGCACTAGATATATTATTATCAACTAACGTTTGACCAAAAGACCCTAAAGTAGCTCCATATTGACCATTATTTTCATTTTCCCTAATCGATAAATTAATTTGAAGATCATTTATATACTTTGGCTCTTCTCCAGTTTTAGCAAAATATATTTCATCATTGGTTTCAGTTGATTCAACAAAATCAATATTTGCTTGGCTTGAAACACTTGATCGTCTTCCAGATCCCATAGTAGCATAACTTCTTCTATCATCATTACCTTGGTCTCCTCTAGTGTTCATAAGACCAACATATCCTCTTTTATAAAGTTCTGCTTTTAAAGAGTCAATCTGTATTAAATCGTTAAAATTTGTTCTATTCATACTCAAAAATATAACTTTGCCTTTTTCATCGGCAAAGCTATATCCTGAAGTAGAAATTATACATATCATAATAGATAAAATTAATGATATTAATTTCTTATTCATATTTCAACCTACTTTCTTCTAAAGTAGAAATTCATTACTTCTTCAAGAATTTCATCTCTCTCAAAACTTTTTATCATATTTCTAGCATTTTTATGACTCGTTATATAACTTAAATCTCCAGACAATACATATCCTATAATTTGATTTATCGAATTATAGCCTTTTTCTTTCAAAGCTTGATTTATTATTTTTAATGCTTGCTCAATACTTAAATAGTCATCTTCCAAAGAAGTCATTGTAACTGTTTTTTCTAAATTATCCATAAAATTACCTCCTATTTCTTTTGAGATTTTAATACATTAACTACGGCATCTAACACTTCATCAGCCTTAGTTGTATCAGGTGCTCCGGCTTGTGCCATATTTGGACGACCTCCACCTTTACCTCCTGCTATAGTTGAAATTTCTTTTACTATGTTTCCACAGTGAACTCCACATTCAACTGCATCTTTTGATGCACTTGCAACAATATTTAACTTATCTTCTAAAACATTTGCTAATACTACAACTCCAGAAGATAACTTATCTCTTAAATTATCGCAAACTTCTTTTAATGTATTCATATCCATTCCATCAAATTTAGCAGTTATTAAATTTATTCCATTAACATCAACTTTAGTATCAACTAAACTCTCAACAGATTTTAAACTCATAGAAGTTTTTAAATCTTTAAGTTCTTTTTGTATAGATTTATTTTCATCAACTAAAGATAATACTCTTTGACTTAATGAATCCTCTTTAGTTTTTAAGTTTTTACAAACTTCATTTATTAACTCTTCTTTGCTATTTAAATATTCATAAACAGCTTTTCCAGTTATAGCTTCAATTCTTCTAACCCCTGATGCAACTCCACTTTCAGAAATTATCTTAAACATTCCAACTTGAGAAGTATTATTTAAATGAGTTCCTCCACAAAGTTCAACCGAGAAATCTCCAATACTTACAACACGAACAGAATCTCCGTATTTTTCACCAAATAATGCCATAGCACCTTTTTTCTTAGCATCATTTATATTCATAACTTCTGAATCTAAACTTATTGCATCAAGTATAACATCATTTACTTTTTTCTCAATTAAAGATATTTCTTCTTTAGTTATAGCTTCAAAATGAGTAACATCAAATCTTAATCTATCTTTATTCACTAATGAACCTGCTTGATTTACGTGATCTCCTAAAACATCTTTTAATACTTTATGAAGTATGTGAGTTGTTGTATGATTTCTTGCAGATGCCATTCTATCTTCTTTTGAAACTTCAAGAATTAATTTATCAGAAACCTTTATTTCCTTAGATAATTCTACAAAATGCTTTATAGTATCATTTGGACCTTTTTTAGTTTCAATAACAGTTCCAACAACTTCATCATTATCATTTAATAATAAACCAGTATCTCCTGCTTGACCCCCACCTTCTGGATAAAACGGTGTTTTATCAAGTATTACTATACAATTTCCATTTGAAACTTCATCAACTAAATTATTTTCGTAAACTAAAGCCTTAACCTCTCCAGTTAAACCTAATTTTTCATATCCTTCAAATGTAGACTTTATACTTTTGTCAAGGTCTGATACTGCATCTTCAACCCAACCATCAACGTCCATATTAGCTCTTGCATCTCTTGCAGTTTTTCTTTGGTGTTCCATTTCAGATTTAAATCCATCTTCGTCAATTTTTAAGTTTTCTTCTTCAAGAATTTCTTTAGTTAAATCAACTGGGAAACCATAAGTATCATATAATTTAAATGCATTTTCTCCACTTAAAGTATCTTTATTATTATCTTTTAATTCCTTTATATATGAAGATAATATTTCTGTTCCATTATCTATAGTTTCATTGAATTTTTCTTCTTCAATTTTTATAACTTTTTGTATATAATCTCTTTTTTCAACAAGTTCAGGATAAGCCTCTCCACTAACTTTTATAACTTCATCAACTAAAGTGAATAAGAATGAATCTTTCATTCCAAGTAGTTTAGCATTTCTAGCCGCACGTCTTAAAAGCCTTCTTAAAACGTAACCTCTACCTTCATTTGAAGGAAGTACTCCATCTGCAACTAAGAAACTAACACTTCTTATATGATCTGTTATTATTCTTATTGATTTATCATTTTTAGCATCTGTTCCATAAATATAATTAGTTATTTTACAAACTGAATCTAGTATATGCTTAATAGTATCAACTTCAAATATAGTATCAACATTTTGCATTATACAAGCCATTCTTTCAAGTCCCATACCCGTATCAATGTTCTTGTTTTTTAATTCTTCATAAGTTCCTTCTTCAGTTTTATTAAACTCTGCAAAAACGTGATTCCAAAACTCTAAGTATCTATCACAGTCACACCCTGGTTGACAATTTGGATTATCACACCCATATTCTTCACCTCTATCAAAGTGAATTTCTGAACAAGGACCACAAGCTCCAACACCTATTTCCCAGAAGTTATCTTCTTTTCCAAGTCTAACTAATCGTTCTTTTGGAATATTTAATTTCTTTTCCCAAATTTCATAAGCTTCGTCATCTTCTTCATAAACACTAACCCATATTTTATCAACAGGCATATTTAAATGTTTAGTTACAAATTCATATCCCCACTCTAAAGTTTGTTCCTTGAAATAATCGCCAAATGAGAAGTTTCCAAGCATCTCAAAAAGTGTAGCATGTCTTGCAGTTACTCCAACATTTTCGATATCTCCAGTTCTTATACACTTTTGACAAGTAGTCATTCTACTACTTGGCGGTGTTTCAACTCCTGTAAAATAGTTTTTAAGTGGTGCCATACCTGCATTTATTAAAAGTAAACTATTATCATTATGTGGTACTAAAGGAAAACTAGGTTGTACTAAATGACCTTTCTCCTCAAAAAACTTCAAGAACTTACCTCTTATTTCATTAAGCCCCATCTTTTGCATATTATGCCTCCTAGATTGTATTTAAAAATTTATTAGTAAATTTATTCGATAATTTGTTTTAAATTACATTATATTACTATTTAATATTACTAAAGTTTAGCTAATTAATCAATAGATTTATCGATTATTGCACCACCTAAAACTTTATCATTATCATACATAACAACTGATTGACCTTTAGTTATAGCTCTTTGTGGTTCATCAAAAACAACTTTTATAGTTTCACCATCAATTTTTGTAAGAGTAGCAGGTGATATTTTAGCAGAATACCTATGTTTTGCAGTTATTCTCATTTCACCTTTAATATCATCTATTGAAATTAAATTAAAGTCTTTTGCCAATAGTCCTCTTTTAAATATGTCTTCATTATCTCCAAGGATTATAGTATTTTTTATTGGATCTATATCAACAACAAACATAGGTTTTCCAAATGTAATTCCAAGGCCTTTTCTCTGACCGATTGTATAATTTATTATACCTTTATGCTTACCTAAAATATTTCCATTAGTATCTACAAAATATCCTTCTTCAATCCTCTTTTTAGAATGTTTTTTTACATATCCTGCATAATCATTATCTTTTACGAAACAAATTTCTTGACTATCTGGCTTATTATGCACTTCAATTCCAATTTCTTTTGCAATCTCACGAACCTTGTCTTTTTCATACTCTCCAATCGGAAGTAATGTATGTTTTAATTGCTCTTGAGTTAAATTATATAGTGCATAAGTTTGATCTTTTTTTTCTGTAACAGACTTTCTAAGTTGATATCTTTCTCCATCAAAATCTATCTTAGCATAATGCCCAGTAGCCACATAATCACATCCTAATTGACGTGCTTTATTATAGAAATCTTCAAATTTTATATGCTTATTACAAGCTATGCACGGATTAGGTGTTCTTCCGTTTAAATATTCATCTATAAATGGTTCTATAACTTTTTCTTTAAATACTTGACTAAAATTTAATACATAAAAAGGAATATCTAGCCTTTCACAAACCTTTCTCGCATCATTTACTGCAGATTCCGAACAACAACCTCCATCAAGTTCTAATAAATTATCTTCTCCATCTTGCCAAAGTTTCATTGTAACGCCAATAACTTCATATCCTTGTTGTTTTAAAAGATATGCAGCAACCGAACTATCAACTCCACCACTCATTCCTATCATTACTTTTTTCATTAGTTCGCTCCTTTTAGTTTGTTTACTCTATTTTAATATTTTTTACTTTAAAATACAATATCCCTTTTAAATTTTAAAAGGGATAGGATAAATCTATTTACATTTCATCTAAAACATGTGATATATCGTGGTGATGATCGTGATCATCATCTGCAACAAATCCTTCAAGTTCTGGGATTACAACGTTATGATTTTTACAGTAATCAACTAAAGCTGATTTTATTGCTTGTTCTGCAAGTACTGAACAGTGAATTTTTACTGGTGGTAAACCATCTAATGCTTCAACAACTGCTTTATTTGTAACATCTAATGCTTCAAATATAGTTTTTCCTTTTACCATTTCAGTTGATATTGATGAACTTGCTATTGCAGATCCACAACCAAAAGTCATAAATTTAACGTCATTTATTATTTTTGTTTCTTCATCTATATCAAGATATATTCTCATTATATCTCCACATTTTGCATTCCCAACTTCTCCAACTCCACTTGGATTTTCTATCTCTCCAACATTTCTTGGATTCATAAAGTGATCCATTACTTTTTCGCTATATTGCATGTTAATTTCCTCCTAGTTTTTCAATTAATTATTAGTTTTTTCTTCTTTTAGTTTATTTAAATAAAGTGGTGACATACTTCTTAGCTTTTGAATTACATCTGGTAATTTTTCTATTATATAATCTATATCTTCATATGTTGTAAAATCTCCAACTGATAATCTTAAAGATCCATGTGCTATTTCATGTGGAAGTCCTATTGCCATTAAAACGTGAGATGGATCAAGAGAACCTGATGTACAAGCAGAACCACTACTTGCAGCTATTCCTAACATATCAAGCATTAATAATATTCCTTCACCTTCTATAAATTCAAATGATAAATTTATATTTCCTGGAAGTCTATGTTCCATAGTTCCATTTATTATAGTGTATGGTATTTTTTCAGTAAGCTCTTTAGCAAGTCTATCTCTTTTTTCTGTTAACTGAGATATATGACTATCCATATTTTCAACTGCTAATTCACAAGCCTTAGCATATCCAACTATTGCAGGTATATTTTCAGTTCCAGCTCTTCTTCTTCTTTCTTGCGCTCCACCATGAATCATTGGGTGAAGTCTAACTCCAGTTCTTATATATAATGCACCTATTCCTTTTGGTCCATATATTTTGTGTGATGACATACTCATTAAATCAATATTTAATTCTTTAACATCTATCTTAACACTTCCAGCTGCTTGCACCGCATCTGTATGGAATATTATTTTGTGATCTTTTGCAATTTGTCCTATTTCTTTTATAGGTTGAATAGTTCCTATTTCATTATTTGCAAACATTATACTTATAAGAATTGTAGTTTCTTTTATTGCAGATAACACATCACTTGGATTTACTCTTCCGTACTTATCAACATCAAGATACGTTACTTCAAATCCGTGATTTTTCTCTAAATATTCACATATGTGCAGTATTCCGTGATGCTCAACTTTTGAAGTTATTATATGGTTTCCTTTTTCTTTAAGTGCGAAAGCAACTCCTTGAATTGCCCAGTTATCACTTTCAGTTCCACCAGCTGTGAAATAAATTTCATTGGCCTTAGCACCAACCATGTTTGCAACTGTCTCTCTTGATTTTGTTAAAACTGCTTTCACTTCACGACCAAAACTATGTGCACTAGATGCATTTCCAAAGTTTTGTGTGAAATATGGCATCATTTCGTCTACTACTTCTTGTTTTACTGGCGTTGTCGCCGAATAATCCATATAAATTCTTTTCATTTTAATTATCTCCTATTTCTAATATATTAGTCAAATCTATATTATTTTTATTATAATCATTTATCATATCTTGAAGATTTATATCATTTATAACATCTTCAATACCTTTTTTAACTTTCTCCCAAACAGCTTTAGTTACACAAGTATTTGAGTTTTTACAAGCATCTTCATCTATTATACAAGCAGATAATGAAACCGGTCCTTCAAGTGCTATTAATATATCACCAACTGTAATATCTATTGGATCTTTAGCAAGCAAATAGCCACCTTGTGCTCCTCTAATACTTTTTATAAAACCCTTTTTTCTTAGAGTTCTAAATAATTGTTCTAAGTATTGTTCAGATATATTTTGATTTTTTGCTATTTGTTTTATAGACACAGGTCCGTTCATACTACTTATTGAAAGCTCAAACATAGCTTTTAAGCCGTATCTCCCTTTTGTTGATAACTTCATTTTATCACCTTTATAATAAAAAACATTTATTTGTTTTAGATTTTATTATACCATAGTAAATTTGTCAAGATTTAATTCATACTAAATTACTATGTTTTATTTATACCTGGTATTTAGCATCTTAAACATAAAATTTTATTTTTTTGTAAATTTATATTATTATATTAAAATATAGTAAAAAGTGTTAGTATTTCTAACACTTTTCAAATATTAGTGAGTTTGTCCACCAATAATTTTTATATCTTTATCATGAATTGTGCAAGCCTCAAGTGCAAATTCAATCCCTTTTACTATTTCATCAAGCGACATATAAGGCATATCATTTTTATTTATTACTTGACTTGTAGTATATGGTATATGCATAAATCCACCCTTGATATTTGGATATTTTTTATCTATTAAATACATTATTCCATACATTACGTGATTACAAACAAAAGTTCCTGCAGTGTTTGATAAGCTAGCAGGTATATAATTCTTTTTCATATTTTCAACCATTGCTTTAACTGGTAGATTTGTGAAATAAGCATTTTCTCCATCAGGTCTTATCTTTTCATCTATTATTTGATTTCCTTCATTATCAGGTATTCTAAAATCATTAATATTTATTGCAACTCTTTCTGGTGTCATATCAAATCTACCACCTGCTTGTCCTATTGACAAAACAATGTCTGGTGAATGGATTTCTATCGCTTTTTCAATTTCTTCAAGTGACTTTTCAACAACAGTCGGTATAGTTATTTTTATAACTTCGGCTCCGTTAATTTCAGTTTTAACTTTTTTAACTGCCTCTTGTGCAGGGTTTATAATTTCTCCACCAAATGGATCAAATCCTGTTAATAGTATTTTCATAATTATTCTCCTTTATACATTAAATCCTAAGAAATACATAAGTAATATATGTATTATTAATAAAACTATTGCAACTGGTGCTTGATATTTTATAACATCATATTGATTTTTCATTTCAAGAAGTGCAGAAGGCACTATATTAAAGTTTGCAGCCATTGGTGTTAAAAGTGTTCCGCAGTATCCTGCAGTAAGTGCTAATGCTCCAACTATTGCAGGATTTGCTCCTTGACTTAAAACGAATGGTACTCCAATTCCTGCAGTAATTACTGCAAATGCCGCAAATGCATTACCCATTATTATAGTAAATAAAGCCATTCCAACACAATATGCAACTACTCCAAAAAATTTACTATCAACTGGAACTACTCCCGATATTATATTTGATATAACATCTCCAACTCCTGCTTGAGTAAATAATGCACCAAGTGCAACTAATACTTGAGGTAATATACTTGAAGGCCCCATTTGTTGAAGAAGTCTTGCACTATCATCGACAGAAACCTTTGGATTTGCCTTTGTAATTTTAAATGAAGAAATTAATGCAACTATTGCACCTGCTCCTATTGCAAATTGAGATGAAACTGAAATATCTTTAAATCCCATAGCAATAGTTACAGAAACTCCCGCTAATACTAAAGATGGTATAAATATTTTATTCCCAATTTTTTCAGATTGCTCTTGTCCAAATTCTTCTGTTGGTAAATCATATTTTGCAAAAACGACACTTTTTTTTACAGTTAAAAAACTAAGCAGAACAAGTATCAATCCAACAATATTTGACGGTATTAATTTCCCAAATATAAATGGAAATGATAAAAGTGTCCAAAATATTAAAGTACTAAATCTTTTGTTTCCTTCAATAGTATTAAAAGATTTAATTCCAATAACTATCATTAAAAATCCCATAAGTGCATAGAAAAAATCTAATGATAAACTCATAAACTGTTCCATATTATATTTTCTCCTCTTCTAGTCTTTTCATTTTGTTTTGAAGTTTAAAATCAAACATTCTACTTTGAATAAATACTACTGTAAGTGCAATAAATGCCATTATAATGCTTGATTTTGCAATATCAATAGCCGAAACTGTATAACCTAATTCATTAAGAGTTGATGCTATAAGTAGTACTCCACTACTTCCTGCAAATAAATTTTGACCAAAGAAATTCCCGTAATTTTCAGATGCAGCAGATAAAGCTTTTATAGATTCAATGTCTTCCCCATCTAAATTTTTTCCACCTGCAGCTTGTGCCATAGGATTTATTATTGGTCTTACAAATTGTGGGTGTCCACTCATTCTAATTGATAATAGACCTGCAATTTGTCTTATGAACATATACATAGTAAAAATTAATCCTGTTGTTAATTTTTCTATTTTTTGAATTAAAAAAACTGCCCTTTGTCTAAGCCCATACCTCTCTAATATTCCAATTACCGGTAGAGTTATCATAAATAACGAAACCGCTCTATTTGATATAAATGAATCTCCTATTATAGTAAGTATTTCATTAGTACTAAGACCTGATACTAAACCTGTACAAATTCCAGCTAATAAGATTGTAAACAGAGTTTCTACTTTAAATAAGAATCCAAAAACTACTATTAATATACCTATTAATTTAATCATATTCTCCCCCCTATTTTTCCATATATTTTATATTTTTAATTATATATTATTTCATATATTCTGTATACAGAGTACTTTATTAATTGATAATAAAAAAAGAATGATTAAAATAACCATTCTCAAAATCTATAATTCAGATGCACCAATTATACCTGCATCATTTTTAAACTCTGCAATAACAATTTTTGCTATTTTACTTTCTTTAAACGGTATATACCTTCTTATTCTATCATAAATATTAGAAAGAATTATATCACTAGCTCCAGATACTCCTCCACCTATACAAATAACTTCAGGATCTAGGAAGTTTATTATATTTGAAAGTCCAATTGCTAAGTAATCATCAAATCTATTTAAAACTTTTTTTGCTAATTCATCATTCTTTCTATATGCATCAAAAACCATCTTTGCAGTCGTATTCTCTAAATTATTTCCACACATTTCAAATAATATGCTATCATTATTTTCTTCTAATAATTTTTTAGCATAATTCATTATTGCAGTTGCAGAACAGAAAGTTTCAAAACAACCATTTTTCCCACAATTACAATCATAATAATTTTGACCAATTATAGTATGTCCAATTTCTGCACCTATTCCGTGAGTTCCAGCTATTAACTCATTATTTATTATTACTCCTCCGCCAATTCCAGTTCCAAGAGTTATCATTACTCCATTTTTATAATTTTTCATACTACCAAATCTTTGTTCTGCAAGTGCAGCAACGTTTGCATCATTTCCAATTTTAATTTTTATATTACTAAATTTATCTTGTAGTTTTTCTGCTATATTTTCATTTATTAAATTTAAATTAACACAAGTCACATTAGTATAATCAGTCACTACTCCAGGGAACCCTACTCCTATATTAGTTACTTTTTCTATCTCTATCTTTGAATTTTTAAGTAAGTTTTTTATTAATTTTTCAATATCATAGGCTAAAATATTAGCATCTCCAACATTAGTTACAACACTTAACTTATCTATTATTTCTCCATCCTTTAATATACCGGCCTTTATACTCATTCCACCAACATCTACACCTATTTTATACATAAAATACCTCCTAGATAACGATTTCTTATCTTAATTATATCTTATTTTTTAATATAATCAAGTTTTTTAGTAAAATTATATTAGACATAAATATATAAAAAACCTCTGATAAATTATCAGAGGCTTTTTTATACTAAAACTTTTTATACTAAAACGTAAACTTTTTCACTATTTAAAGTTTTTTTAACATCAATTACTCTTTGATTATAAGAACCTCTCCATCTTGGATTTGGTTTACTAAGTTTTTCTATGTATTTTCCATCAACTAATACATCTATGTATTCTAAATGCTTTAAATTTTTTATATCTTCATAAGAATAACCTGTATAACACCAAACATTTTTATCTTTAAAATTATCTTTTATTTCTTTAAGAAGTAAAAGTATTTCTTCTCGATTTAAAGTAGATAAAGGATCTCCTCCACTAAGTGTTATCCCTGAAACATAATCTTTTTTTAATTCTTCAAATAATTCATTTTTAGCATCTAAATCAAAAGGTATTCCACTATCTTTATTCCAAGTTTCAGGATTATGACAATTAGTGCAATAATGTTCACAGTGACTAACCCAAAGTACTACTCTTATTCCTTCTCCATTTTTAAGATCGCATTTCGTTATATTATGATATTTCATTTTTCTCTCCCACTACATCGATACCCTATCTTTTATCTCATCCATTTTTGCTTTATTTAATCTTGTATCACCATTTACTCTACTATAGCTTAAATATCCATTCATTCTATCTATTTTAGTTAAATTTTTACTCTCACAAATTGGACAAACTTCCATATCTTCTTCTTTATGACCACAATCATCACAATATGAAAGTGCTAAGTTTACTCCTTCATAAAACCCAAGTTTCATAGCACGTCTAAGTAAGATTTTTATTGCCTCTTTGTTATAACCAACAGGATATCTAACATATTGAATTTTACCTCCATTAGTTAAATTCCAGAATCTATTTTCAAGATCTTGCTTTTCAACTGGAGTAATCTCTTCACTAACTG
Source organism: Peptostreptococcaceae bacterium (assembly GCA_044426235.1). Lineage (GTDB taxonomy): Bacteria > Bacillota > Clostridia > Peptostreptococcales > Peptostreptococcaceae > JAGHEK01. The sequence goes on from JAWXUS010000001.1 coordinate 166,441, forward strand.
CACAGTGGAAACTATTTGAAGTATATGTTTTATCTGATACTCCCTCTATTATTCCATATTTTTTTCTAAATTGTTCAATTTGCAATCCGCATAAACTCTCTGCAGGAGTTGAATAAATTGCATATAATCTGCTATCTAAAACTTTATATTCTTCAATTTTTTTATTTATATAATTAAGAGTTTCTATTGCAAATTCCCCATCTTCAACTAAACTTTTTTTATTGTGAAGTTGTTGAAGTTCGTTAAGCCCTGTAAAACCAAAACTTGCCGTAAATGATTTAAGTATCGGCTTTATAAATTCATTAGGCTTTAAATTCCCACCTAAGAAGCCTCCCTCACAATATGCTAATGGGTTTGTAGATGCTTTCATATTTCCTAAGTATTCATAAGTTTTTTTATGTAAGTTTCTTATCATTTCTAAATAGTAATCTAATGTTTCATAGAAATCTTTACTTTCAATTTTTGCTTTTTGATATATCATAATTAGATTTAGAGTAACAGCTCCAATGTTTGCACGACCAGTAAATATTGGCTCATCAGTTTCATCAAGTTTTTTCATTCCACCTTTTTCATACCAAGGAGATAAAAATGCACGACATCCCATTGGATAAACAACCTTCTTATATTCCTTATACATTTTCGGAACATATCCTTCTCCAGTTAATGATAACCAATCTGGATACATACTTTTACTTGAACATTCTACCCCTAAATCAAATAAATCTTCCATAACTTGTCCAACTCCGTGTAAATTTTCATCATATAAGAAAACAATTTTTGGGAAAAGAACTTGTCTTTTCTTACCTTCTTTACCTTGACCCTCCATTCTAACCTTTAGTACAGCCTCAGAAACCATCTTTTCAAATTTATCACTTCCAAGTCCTACTGCAAAAGTTGTAAATGGATAATCACCTCTACTCGATGCTACTGAATTTAATTTATATTCTAAACCTTGTATCCCTTGTTCTAAATCATTCTTAGCTTTTTCTAAAGCTTTTTTATCTATTAATTCATAGTTAATTTCATCAGATAATTCCTTTGAAAATTCTATTAATTCTCTTTTATAAATTTCATAAGACTTCTTAACATATGGCCCTAATAAATCATCAACCCTAGTACTCCATCCACCGTATTGCATAGATGCGCTCATCATTATTATGTCACCTAAAACGTCACAAGCCGTATCTATTGATTTTGGTTCATTATACCACATATTACCCATTTCAAATCCACCACTCATTACAGACTTTGTATCGAATAAACAACAATTTAGAGTATCACGTCTAGCTGCTGTATCGTGAATATAAATATAACCTTCTCTTATAGCTTTTTTCTCATCTGCATTTAAGAAAAACTTTTTATAAAGTTCCTTATTCAATTCATTATAAATTAAACTTCTTTTTGTTGAAACTAATGCACTATCAGTATTACTATTTTCTTTATCACCTAAATACATTATCTTTTGAGCTTTAAGGTAGACATCATCAAGCATATTAACAAAATCTTTTTTGTAATTTCTATACTCTCTGTAGCTTTTGGCAACTTCAGAATTTACTTTATCAAGCGATTTTTCAACTAATTGATGAAGTTTTGAAACCTTAATTTTATCAAGATCATCACATAGTTCTAATACGTGTTTGCAAACTAATTCTTCTTCATCTTTACTTAACTTGACTAGCATTCTCTCTGCACTTTTATTTATAGCATTTATTATTTTATCTTTGTCAAAATCCACAATATTGTTGTCTTTTTTTATAACTTTCATACTAAACACCCCTAACTCAATTTCAGTTTAATTTATATAAATCTATACCCCATATTAACATAAATTCAAACCAGTAAAAAGCCTTATAAAAAAACTTTATATCTAAAATAAATCGTATGTGAACTATATCAAGGCTTAAGGATCATTATGTAATTTTTATTAAATTTTACATTTTTTACCATTGTATTTTCATATAAAAAACATCGACTTTTCCACAGTTTTATTTTGATATTTTTTTTAAAATTTGTATACATTGATACACCTACATTACAATTAACTTTTATAAAAACAAAAAAAGTGCACCTATTGGAACACTCCTTTTACTTAATTTCTTCATAAAAATTCATACAAGAAAGCATATAATAAGACATCGAATATATATATATATATGAAATTCCTAAAGTAAATGAACCTAATATTGCCCAACCTATAAATGAAAGTTGTAACATAAAGAAGTCCATTTTTTTATTTTTCATTATTCTAACACTCTCTTTTAAATATTCTATCGATTACATTTCTTCATTATCAATCAAAATATAGTATACTTGCGAGAACATAAATGATAATATTATTCCTGGAATTACAAATAATAAAAATCCTAATCCAACTAGTATACTTATTAAAACTGTAATTATTACTATCTTTAATAAATAATGAATACTTTTAAATCCATAAAATAGATCTTTGTATAAAAATTCTTCTCCTCTTGCCATATTTAAAAAGTATTTTGCTAGACCAATCCCAATACCATTATTAACTAATAATATTATTGGCATAAATATAAGGAATATAAATTCATTTTCTAATATAATTGGTAATATTTAAGTAGCAAAAATTATTACACTACAAAGTAAAAAAAAACCAAAACTATTTAAAACATTTCCCTGGAGTTGCTTTTTAGCTGTTGCTTTTAAATTAGCAAATCCCAATACTATCCCCCCTTTTTTATGTTTATTTGAATAAATATTATCTTTAATTTACATTTAATTCTATAATATCTAAATTATTTTATATAATAAATAAACTATACAGATTATCAAGATAACTAATAAAATATAATAAATTATATCTATTGTATTTTATAAAGAAAAATACTCAAGCGAATTTCTCACTTCAGTATTTTTTCTAGTCTTTAAGTTTTAATACAAATTTTAGTAACATTTACTAATTCTCTATATCAAATACCCTATTATACTATATTTATTTTTTCTAAAAGATCTTTTAATTCTTTTATTCTTGGAATTGAATATTCCTTATTATCATATATTGATAATATTAATATTGCTAAATCTAAAATTCTATGTAGTGGTAATTCTTCACTTTGTCTAGTCCATTTTTACCCTGTATGTCTCCATATCTTAGCTGATATTTCTTCTTTATTCCATTGTGACTTTCCTAAAGATAAAGCTTTTGCATGAGACTGATTTTCATACTTCCAATCAACTCTATCATAATTATCTACTCCAATTATTGGCTTATGCACTAATTGTTCTAAAACTCTCATTATCTAAAAAACCCATTTTCAAATATTTTTTATTATTACCATAATATTACTATATTATTTACTGAATATTAAGTAACCTTTTTTATAAATTAATTTACTAATAAGTTTATTAAATTAATTACTTACTAAGTTACTACGTTTTTAATTTTTATGTATGAAACAAATTATAAAACACAAAAAAAGTGCGCCTATTGGCACACTGGTTTTTATTTTATTTCTTCATAGAAGTTTATACAACAAAGATTGTAGTAAGGAACAACATATATCCCTGCTAATCCAAAAGTTATAACATATAATATAGCCCAACCTATAAATGATACGTGTAGCATAAAAAAGTCCATTTTATTACCCTTCATTATTCTAGCACTTTCTTGTAAGCATTGAACTGGTGACATATCTTTATTATCAATTAAAATATACACCGCCTGAGATAATGAAAATGTAATTATAATCCCTGGAATAATAAATAACATAAATCCAAATGTAATTGCTAATCCCATTAAAATCGTAATTATTATTATTTTAAAAAATCTCTCAACACTATTAAAACCATATATTAGACTTTGAAAAGAAAAGTTTTCTCCTCTTGCCATTTTTAAAAAATAAACGTTAATACCAAATCCTAATACATTAGTGCATAGTGATACTAATAATGATACTAATAAATAACCACTTTCACTCTGTGGCATAAGTACTAATGTTTGAAGTATAGCAACTATAACCATATATCCTAAAAGTAATATAAATGATTTTCCAACATTCCCTTTTAGTTGAATTTTTGATACTCCCTTTAAGTGACTAAATCCCATTTTATTTCCCCCTTTTAATGTTCTTTAAATCCTTCGCCTAAAACTTCGTGAACATCACTAACAACTGTAAATGCTAATGGATCAATACTTTTTACTAATTTTTTAAGGTGTACTTCTTGATTTCTCTTTACAACAACTAAAAGTATAGATTTTTGGTCATTTGTAAATCCTCCTCTAGCATCAATTATCGTTATTCCTCTTTTTACTTCATTAACAATTTCATCTCTTATTTCTTTTTCCTTTGATGTAATTATCATAAATGCTTTAGAATAATCAAATCCTTCAATAATTGCATCGACAACTTTAACAATAACATAAAGTGCTATTGCTGAATAAAGTGCCGTCTCTATATTCTTATTCAAAATACCCGATAAAATTACAACACATCCATCAATTACTATTAAAAAGTTTCCAACAGATACTACAGGTATTGCTCTATGAAGAATAAGCGCTATTAAATCAGTCCCACCAGTTGATCCATCAACTCTAAATACTATTCCAAGTCCTCCTCCAAGAAGTAATGCACCAAAAAGTGATGATAATAAAACATCATCTGTAACTGATATTTGTGATAAAGAATCAGTAGCTGTAAGTGCAATAGATAATATGATTAAACCCATTAAAGTTTTTAATGTATCTTTCTTTCCAAGTATTTTAACTGAGAATAGTAAAAGTGGAAGTCCTAGTGCAAGCATTATAACAGATGTTTGTATTCCTGTTGCATTACTTACTATGACAGCTAATCCACTAAATCCTCCTGGTGCTATATTATTTGGTTTAAGGAACATATTAATTCCAATTGCCATAACAATACATCCAATTATTAATCCTATAAATTCTAAAATGATACTTCTATTTTTCATTTAAATCACTCCTCTCGAATATTTATTATACCAAATTAAATTATATTTTTACATATTTTTTATAAATAAAAAAAGTCACATCTTTAAAAGATATGACTTTTTTATTATTCTGTATACTCTATAAATCTATATTCATTAGTTTCTTCATTAAATTTTAAAAAGTCTTCTAAATCATAACAAACTTTTTTTAGATTATCTTTTAACAAAATTCCAACTACTAAAAATAATTGATCCTTATCGAATTCGTGGAAGTATCTTCCTTCGTGACAAAGTATTAATATCTTTCTGTTTAATTTTTTGTGATAAATAGTTATATACTCTGCGTCCTTTGAAAGATAATCTGCTATCATTTCAGTTGTTGAAGGATATGAAATATTAACTACTGCCAATTTATTATCATTTTCTTCTTTATATATTGCAGGGTATTTTAATTTCCTCTGTCTGCAAATACTTGCTAAATCATCGTGCTTTTGTGAATATATCACACTCTTTGTATAAGTATCTAAAAAATAACTCATAAAATTTTCTCCTTATCTGTGATTTAATATTTTTATGTTATCCTTTGCTAAATATGGTTTTAGTTTTATTGTTAAAAAAGATAACATAACTGATAGTAATGCTGAAATTAAAATCGTTACTTTACTTATATCAATTATTTGTTCCATTCCTTCAAAAGCAAGTTCTGTTACAAATATTGACATTGTAAATCCAATTCCCGCTAACATAGAAACTTGAATTATAGATATCCAATCAACATTTTTTGGCTTTTCAACTAAATGCATCTTGCAAGCAATATAGCTAAAAAGAGTTATTCCAAGTGGCTTTCCAATCACTAGCCCAAATAATATCCCCTTAATTAAAGGCTCTACCTCCATAAAATTCATTTCTATATTAAAACTAATTCCTGTATTTATAAAAGCAAAAAGCGGTAATATAAAAAAATTACATATTGGTTCTAATTTATGTGAAAGTTTAGTTGAAATATCATCGTTACCTTTACTACTTGGCATACACATTGCAAGTAAAACTCCACTTATTGTTGTGTGAACTCCACTTTTGAATATAAAATACCAAAGAAACATTCCAATAATTAAATATGGATAGATACTTTCTCGTTTTAACATTTTATTCATAAAAACTAACAATCCCATAGTTAAAAATGCTAAAAATAAACTAAATAAATCTATTTGTGATGAATATAAAATTCCAATTACGAGAATTGATATTAAATCATCAACGACTGCAAGAGATAATAAAAATATTTTAAGTTTTGAGTCTAATTTATTTTTAAAAATTGTAAAAATACCAACCGCAAATGCAATATCTGTTGAAATTGGAATTCCTGCTCCACTCGAAAAATTTGTGTTATAAGTTAATACACTAAAAATTATAGCCGGAGTAATAACTCCACCTAGCGCCGCAATTATTGGAAATCCTGCTTTTTTAATACTTGATAAATTTCCATATAATATTTCTTTTTTTATTTCTATACCGACTGATAAAAAAAATATAGCCATTAAAAAGTCATTTACTATGTGATGTATATTGAAATCTCCTATAATAATTATTTCATTTATAAAATAATTATAAACATCTTTCAAAAAAGTATTCGATATCATAAGTGATAAAATAGTTACTGTTATTAGTATCGTACTGGTCAAAATTTCTTTATTAACCTTGGTTTGATGTTGCCCTTGCAACGAAATCACATCCTCCACAATTTATATACTTTTATTGTATACTTTTTTTATTATAATGCAACTATTTATTTGTATATTTAGAAATTTTTTCTATATTTTTAAACAAAAAAAATCCCAATAATTAAATTGAGATTTTCTTATTTTTCATATTCATACATAAAGTAATCACACTTTTTCATTCCTAAAGATTCATATGTAGTTTTTGCAGATTCATTTTCAGTTTCAACATACAGTCTAAGACCAACATACTTATCACTACTTTCACAAATTTCTTTTATTTCGTTATACATTTTTTTGAATATACCCTGCTTTCTATATTCAGATTTAACATATACACTTTGTATCCAAATAAAGTCACCGTTTCTCCAGTCACTCCATTCATACGTCGTCATTATTTGTGCAATAATTTCATTATTATTCTCAACAACATAAAAAATACCTTTAGAACTATCCTTAATTAAATTTTCAGTTCCTTTAGTTAGTATTTCTTTGTTTAATTCCTTATTTTCAGTTTCTTTTGCAAGATTAAAGCTAAATTCAACGATTTTTTGTATGTCGTTTAATGTTGCTTTTCTAAAGTTCATAAAACACCTCTTAATATTTTGTCTTATATATTAAATACGATTTGTTGATAGTCATCTTTACTATTTATTACAAATTTATGTATTTTTTTATTTAATTCGCTTATATTATTATCAATCATAAAAGTATTTTTATTTAAAAGCTCTATATTTCCACTACTTAAATTTTTACAAACTGCAAGCATTCTATTTTGATTGACGCAAAATTTTGCAGTGTGCATAGTACCAGATTTATTTGAACATTCAACAACAATAACGCATTTACTAAGTCCACTTTGAATTCGATTTCTTAAAACAAAGTTATAACGACTAATACTACTACCAATCATATATTCACTAACTAAACAACCACCATCATTAATTATTCTCTCTGATAAATTTTTATTTTCTTTTGGGTAAATTGTATCTAATGAACAAGGCATAACAGCTATACTTTTATTACTATAAGTGTGAGCTACAGTATCAATTCCAAGTGCTAAACCACTAACAACATTATAGTCAATATTTTGAGATAAAACTTTAGCATCATAAATTCCTCTTTCAGTTGGAGATCTAGTTCCAACTATAGAAACACTATCTTCATTTAATATAGTTTCATTCCCTCTCACAAATAATACTTGCGGACTATTATCTATTTCTTTTAATATATTTGGATACGATTTATCTATTATTTCAATCTTTTTAATTCCTAATTTTTCAGACTTTAAAATAATATTTTGAGATATATCAAAAGCTCTTTTTATTTCATCAATATAAATAAGCGGAATATTACTATTTTTTAATTTAGAATCTATTAATATTTCACTTAAATCATATTCATCAAAATATTTTAGATTATAATTTTTAATTATATAATCAATATTTGAGTAATTTAATTTTTTAATACATTTTAATTTTAATATAGAATTATTCATTTTTATCACCTAAAAAGGAGATGAAATCCATCTCCAACATTTATACTTATTTTAACCAAAAATAATAATTTATTACATTTATTTTTCTACTTTTATATTATTTTCTTTTTCTAGTTCTTCTTTTTGCTCTTTAGTCAAAATTTTCTTACTAGAAACCATCATATTGCACTCCATGCAATAATAACTAGTACTACCTCAAGAAACCATTACATCTATTTTATTAAAACATACTGGACAAAAATATTCTTTCATAAATCCTCCTTAAACACATTTATCAATAGTTTTTCTATCATAGTATATGGTAACAATTAAGCTAAGAATTGTAAATAAAATTAAAATTATTAAAGTTTTTGGTATACCAAAATATTCTACAAAAAAACCTACAAAAAATGATGCAATAATTATTCCACTACTATTATAAATGGCAAAACCGATTAATTGAGATGTTGTTTTAGTTTCTTTTTTTGATACTCTATCAACCATTATTCGCCCAACCATTAATATAATCGGAAATGTAAATAAATTCAGTATAGAACTTACGTACACAATTATTATATTTTTTGAAAAATAGAGTACTAAAAATTGTATTACAAGTGCAATTGGTGTTAATATTAATAACTTATCTGGACTATACTTTTTCATTAAATTAATACTAACAGATAACATTATCATTTCACAAATTGCAGATAAAAAATAATACATCCCTATACTAGATGTTGTTTTTCCGATATATCCAATGTAGTAAGGTATTATTTGTATATAACTTCTGTAAGAAATTGAAACTACAAGAAGTGATAAAACTAAGAAATCATAATCTTTATTTATTAATATTTCTTTAAGTTTCATTTTATTTTTTTCTTCTTTTTTTATATCATTAATTTTTAATGTTATTAAAATTGTAATTGTAATAAATAATATAAATACTATATTTAAAATTTTATAACCAAAATAAGATACAATATATCCCGTTGATAAAACACCAAATGCCCATCCAAGCGCACCATATGATCTTAATTTACCAAATTTACATTTATATTCTCCATCTAATACCCAAGAATCATAAAGAGATGCCAAAAGACCAATAAATACACCTAAAGTATAAAATGATAAATAAAATAATAGACTTTTTCTAATATGTATCGATAAAGTTGTAGTTATTAAAGTTATAACCAAACAAAATATAAAAATTTTTTTTATTGTTCTAAATTTTTCACAAAAAAAACCTACTCCAAGTTGCCCAAATAGTCCCATTAAAGTATATATACTAATTAGTGTTCCAATTTGAACTGGTTGATATCCCTTATACTGCAAAAATGGTATAAGCATACCACTTATGCTTGAAACTGCAAAAAATAAGAAAAAATAAACTAATCCAAATGAAAACATAAATCCTCCAAATTTTAATTGATTTTTTTATTATTTCCAAGTTTACTTTTTAATATTTAATAAAAAAAGACTTTCTAAAATTTAGAAAGTCTAATTCTTTATACTATCAAATAATTCAATTATGCTATCAACTGTTATTTGTAATTGTTCTTCACTAGTTATTAAAGCTTCATTGTCCCCATTTTGTAAGCCATAATCTCCAAATTGTGAGTGATTTGCCCCTTCTATCTCAACAAATTGCGTAGACTTTGGTAAATCTTCTTTTGCCTTTGCAAATCTTTCAAAATTTAATACTCCATCTTTACTTCCCCAAATAGACATAACATCTCTATCAGTATATTTCAGTTCATTTCCTGATGGATATGATGCTAAAAGAAGTAGTCCATCTAAATTACTATTTTTATTTATTAAGCTAGATGCCACAACTCCCCCAAGTGAATGACCTCCAATTACCCAGTCATTAATTTTTGGATTATTACTTATTATTGATGATATTATTTCTTCATTAACTAATGGTAAATTAAGATCATTATTAAGTAATATTACTTTATACCCCCTATTTGCAAGTTCCCTTGCAAGTGGAGAATATGCTTTTGCATCTACTTTTGCCCCCTGTAAAAGAATAAGTGCTTTAGTTACATCTTCTTGTATAGGATTAAAAACTATGCGATTGTTACTAATGTTTACTTCAACTTCATCATTACTTATAAGTGCTTTAGTAGAAAGTTCAAGACCTTCATAAGAATCATTAATCCAAATAACACCATATATAAAAATAAAAGATATAATAGCAATAAGAGACAAAATTAAAATTTTTCCCTTACTAACTTTTGGTTTTTGGATTTCGTCTTTAATTTCTTCTTCATCAAATGTTGGAAGTTGAAGTTCCATAGTTATACTTAAAGTGTCTTGTAACATATATTCGTCTTTTATAGATTTTCTAAACATTTTACTCCCTCCACTTTTATAATATCTATAAATATTTTATCATATATAAATTATTATTTCACTAAAATAATATAAAATTGCATAGAAAACTATGCAATCATATTAATTATTTTTTCAACGTAACTAAATGCAAATTTAAAGCAGAAATTAAGTGTTGATTTAACCCTTCTACTTCTTGCATCATAAACATTTTCTTCATATAATATATACCAATCTATTTTTTCTGTAAGTGAATAGTATTTTTCATTTTGATTAATATCTACTTCTAGATAACTAAAGTATACTTCTTCATTATTTGAATTAACATATTTATTTACATTAAATATATTTTCATTATTTGAACTAATTTTATCTATATCACTAGTTAATAATTCATAATTTTTAGAACTTATATTTCTATTATTAGTTGAATACATTACACTATTTTCAAGAAGTATTGATAAAATTCTATTTGGATACAGTTCATTTAAACTTAAAATATCTATACATTCATCAAAGTAAATAATTGAAATAAAATTAATATCTTTTTCATCCGTTATGTCTATTATTTTTGATGTTATAAATAAAATATATGAATTAATATCTTCATCAAAATATATATTGGAAGTTGAAATTTTATTTTCTATAAATTCACCATCACTAATTATTTCATCAATAAAGTTTGATTTGTAATCATTTGATTTAAATGTTACTTCACTCTCATCATAAATTAATATATTTAATATTTCACTATTATTATTTACCACTTGATTCAAATAAGTTTCTCTATCTGTAACAAAAGTTTCATTTATACTTCTAACAGTTGTATATATAATATCTTGTACTTCATTTATATAGTAACCAACTATCTTATTATTTATTTTATTTGATGAATCAAGACCTGATTTAATATCTGAATCAATTTGAACAATTGAAATCATAGAAACACTAATAACACAAACTATCACAGTTACTAATATATTTAATATAACTACTTTGTCTTTGTATATACAAATTTTATTTTTTATATAATTTAATGTGCTGTAGTATTTTAATAAAAATTTATTCTTTCCATTATATTGTTTAAATACTTTATCACAGTCCACCTTTTTAGTTTTATCATTTTTATTTGATTGAATTTTTTTAATTATAGGTTCAAACACTTTAGTAACTGCTAAAACCAATGCAACAGATTTCAAAATAAAAAGGTTCATACTGTTAAAACTACTATTAACTTCATCTTGTTCAATTTCAGTTATAAGTTTTAAATTGTTAAGACCAATACTTATATGATATCCATAAACTAAAGTTTCATTATAATTTAAATAAGCCTCATCAATATATCCATCTGTAGTAATTTTATTTGCACTACTAGTTATATTAATAGTATTTTTCAAATTATCTTCTCCCTCAATACTACTTAATATTACTCCATTTAAATCTACAACATAAGTTTCTGTAGTATCTGAATTTAGTGTGCTTTGCATCGAATTATTTATAGTTTCAAATGATTCTACTTGACACAATATACCAATCATTTTACCATTTTCAAAAACTGGTACTATAATATCTATAACTTTATCATCATAATACTCACTATATCTAATTTCTCCAACTGTTTCGCTGCTTATTGAATTATTAGATATGCCTGTTAAAATATAGTTAAAAATAGAAGTATCTTCATTACTACTACTAATTAAATTTCCATTTACATCAAAAAGTAAGACATCTTTTATCTCTCTCATTTTACTAAATGATAATATCTTCATAAGTTCTTCTTTATTTTCAGTAATCTTTTGTTCTAAATTTGGATAACTAGCAGTATTAACTGCACTTTCAATGCTTTGATCTATCAAAAAATCAAATATTATCTGTTGTTTTTTAGATACTTCCTCAAGCATGGCACCAGTATTTGAATTTTTAGTTAATGCCAAAAACTGAGTAGTAATATACACAATAACTACTATGCTTATTAAATACGGATAAAATTTACTTTTTGATATATTGTTTTGGTTCAAAACATCACCCCCCTTAATAAAGACTATGTATATTATATTTTTTTGTAACAAAAAAAGACTTCTTATTTAAAAAAGTCTTTTTATATTTTAATTATTAAGTTTTAAAAAATCTTTAAATTCTAATAAATTACTAAATACTTTAAATGATAATTCATTTGATATATCATCATTTTGCCTTAAATCTGGAATATGAATAGCCTTTATATTTGCATTTTTTGATGCAAGAAGTCCTGCATAAGAATCTTCCACAACTAAGCATTCATTAACATCAAGATTTAATTTTTTAGCTGCACTCAAAAATACTTCAGGATTTGGTTTGAAATTAACCACATCATCAGAACAAACTATTTCATCAAAATAATTTGAAATATTTTTACTTTCTAAAAAAGTAATTACTCTACTTTTTCTTGATGAAGTAGCTATGGAAACTTTATAATTATTATCCTTTAAGTATTTTAATATTTCAATAACTCCACTTTTTAGTTCTATGTTTTCCAAATATTTATTAAGTCTTTTATCTTTTTCGATATACATTTCATCAACTAATAAATCTTGCCCATATTCTTCTCTAAAAAGTTCTTTTATCTTTTCTTTTCCAATTCCCATACCTCTAACATACGTTTCTTTTTTAAGAGAATATCCATAGCTTTCAAATACATCTTGCCAATTTTTAAGATATATTTTCTCACTATCAAATATTACGCCATCCATATCAAAAATAATACCTTTAAATTTCATCTTCCACGTCCTTATTCTTTATTAAAAATTAATAAACTACAAAACACTATTTTTTAAATTTAATCTTGTATATTATAAATATACATAACTAATTTTTATAATATATATTTCATTTTAGCATAACACTCAATATAATCTTCAATTTTTATATTATTATCTATCTTATCTAACCTAATATTTTCTATAAACATTGATAATATAACTTTTTGAGTATATACTTATATTATATTTTAATGATTGGAGGGATTCATTTGAATTCAAATACTGACTTAGGAAAAGATAATATATTTAAACTTTTATTTAAATTATCTACTCCTGCAATAATCGCACAACTTGTAAATGTTTTATATAATATAATCGATAGAATATTTATTGGTAAAATGGAAAATGGTGAACTAGCAATGGCCGGTGTTGGAATAGCCTTTCCAATAATACTTATAATAAACTCTTTTAGTAGTTTAGTTGGTATGGGTGGTGCTCCACTTTGTGCCATAAAACTTGGAGAAGGAGATAACGAAGGTGCTAAGAAAATTATGAATAATGGATTTTCTATGCTTTTGCTAGCCTCACTTATATTAACTATATTTTTCTCAATATTTAAAGAAAATATACTTATAATGTTTGGTGCAAGTGAACATACCCTACCTTATGCAGTAGATTATATTGGTATTTATGTTTTAGGAACTGTTTTCGTACAAATATCACTAGGTATGAATTCTTATATAAACACTCAAGGATTTGCTAAAATTGGTATGATGACTGTAACTTTAGGTGCAATAATAAATATTATACTTGATCCAATTCTTATATTTGGATTTGGCTTAGGTGTTAAGGGTGCAGCTATTGCAACTATTATATCTCAAGCAGTTTCAGCACTTTGGGTTTTAAAATTCTTAACTGGTAAAAAGACTACTTTAAAATTAACTAAGAATTCTTTAGGTTTCGATAAAAAAATTACTAAATCAATTGCAAGTCTTGGTATAGCACCTTTTGCAATGCAAGCAACTGAAAGTTTAGTAATTATTTCACTTAATTCTCAACTTGCAAAGTTTGGTGGAGATTTAGCCGTTGGTGCAATGACTATTATGAGTAGTATAAATCAACTTGTACTTCTTCCAAATTTAGGATTTACCCAAGGTTCTCAACCTATAATTAGTTATAATTTAGGTGCTAAAAACTTATCTCGAGTTAGAAATACTTTTAAATTAACTGTTCTTGTTTGTTCAACGTATACTTTAATAATTTATTTATTTATTCATAATATACCTGAAGTATTCGTTTCATTATTTAATAATGATCCTGAACTTATGAAAATAACAGTTGACTCAATTAGAATATTTTTTGCAGGTATAATAATTCTTGGATTCCAAGTTTCTTGTCAAACAACAACATTAGCACTTGGAGAGGCTAAAATTTCATTATTTATTGCAACTCTTAGAAAAGTTATCCTTTTAATACCACTTATATTTATTCTTCCAAATTTCTTTGAAGATAAGATGTTTGCAATTTTAGTTTCTGCACCAATCGCAGATTTTGTAACCGTTATAATAACTGCTATACTATTTTATAGACTTTATAAATCAAAACTTTATGAAGAAACTAGTGTTATATCTGAAAAAAAAGCATAGACAAATGTCTATGCTTTTTTCTATTTCATCATATTTATAATTGTATTAAATATATTTTGTTCTTCTTTTATCTTATTTTCATCTCCTACTACAGTTAAGAAATCTTTATTCATAACAGACTCTATCACTTTATAGAATTCTCTTATTTTCTCATAAGTAGTACTTAATACTTCATTTCTTTCTCTCTGTAAATCTTCTAAACTTATTTTTCTCATATAAAGTGCAGTAGCTACTGCTCCTTTTGATGAAGGACTAAGTGGAGTATCTAAATTACTTATTGTTCCTATTATATACTTTGTCATTTCTCTATCATCAACTTCAAAATCACGAACAAATTTATAACATTCATCATATGCATTCAAAGTTTGAGATAGATTAGGATCTCTGTATGATACGAATGAACAGTTACCACTTCTAGATATTGAAGTCATACAACCGTATGCCCCACCTTGAACTCTAACTCTATTCCATAAGTATTCATATCCTAATATAGTTTTTAGAACTAACATACTTCCATTGTAGTCATAGCCTAATTTTCTAAAATTAAATCCTTTAGCAACGTATTGAACATTTGCAGGTATCATTAATCCTTCATTTTTTCTAACTTCTTCAAATGAATAATCTTGTTTTTTAATATCTTCAGTTCCTAAAACATCTATTATATCCTTTAAACTACTTTCTAATGAAGATATTTCTTTTTCTTGACCAGTAATAGATACCATAAAATTTTTCTTATTAAATACTAACTCTTTAACTTTATATAACTTTTCTTTTAAAGAATCTGATTTTTCTTCAAAATTAACATCTAAATCTTTTAAGAATTTATAGTAATTGTATCCTCCAGTTTTTTCTCCATAACTTGCAATTGAAGAGAAGTATGAAGAAACTCTAGCAAGTGCAATTTGGTGACCTGATTGCATAAACATCATCTCATATCTTGAAATTAATTCTCTAACTAATTCTCTCATTCTTTTATTATCTTCAAATAATGTATTTTCTATTATTTCACATATTAAATGTGTAGATTTATCTATTTTTTCATTCATAACTTTAGTATGAATTTCAAGATACGGCTTAACTATTTCAATATCTTGTTCTTCACCATATACTTGGTTTTTAAAACTTAATTCACCAGTATTTATAAGTATTTCATTAGACAATTCTTTATATTCATAGTTTTTAGTATCAACTTTTGCAAGTAAATTAGTCATTAAACTAAAATACATTAAATCTTCTTCCGCTACACACTTTGAATCAAACATATAATTTAAATAACATATATCACTTGTAAATTGATCGTGTTTTAAAACTAAAGTATCTTCAATTTTAATTTCTTCAATCTTTAAATCAACAACTTCTTTATCTATATCATCTAAACTTAAAAGTGGTATTTTTTCTAAGTTTTCTTTAGTATCTGGTGTAGTTTGTCTTTTTAATAAACTTTGAGTTTCATCAATTATATTTTGTACTTCTTTTTCATCTAAACTATCTCTAAAGTTTTTAAGTTTAACTTTTAAGTTTTCATCTTCCTTTTTAGAAAGTCCCTTTTCAGGTTTTAAAACTAAACAAGATGAATGTGTATTATCTAGTAGATATTTTTGTATTAAGTTTTCAAAATGATTAGTAGTTAAAGCTTTTTTTACATTTTCAATATGGCTTTCATATCCTATATATTGAAGTGGATCTCCACCATATAACCAAGTATCTAGAGAATTCATAGAATATATTATACCCTTTGGATATCCTCCAGTATCGGCCTCTCTTAACTTAAATTCAAAAGTATTTATACAACCTTCTATTAACTTTTTGTCTATTCCATTTTTAATTAAGTCTTTTAAAGTGCTATTAACTACTTCTTTGAATTTTTCTTTATGTTTTTCATCACTATTTTTAATTATTATACTAAATATTGGTTGAAGTATTCCATTATCAAAACTTCCAAAAACATCTTTACATATTTCTGCATCTATTAATGCTTTTTTAAGAGGTGCACCTTGTGCCCCAAGAAGTACATACTCAAGAAGTGATAAATCTATATAAACCTCATCATCAGTTGACTTTCCTGTTACATAATTAAGTGCTATAAAAGTTTTTTCATCTTCTTCTTCATCTTCTGATATTGAATAAGAATAAGAGAAATCTTTCATTAAGTCGTATGCTTTTTGTTCTTTTATTTCATCCTCAACTTCTTTATATTCAAAGTTTGATAGATAATCATTATCAATAAATTCTAAACTTTTTTCAATATCTAAATCCCCATATAAGAATATGTAACTATTACTTGGGTGATAATATTTTTGGTGAGTTTCAATAAAGTAATCTTGAGTTAAATCAGGAATATACTTTGGATCTCCTCCAGATTCATTTGAATAAATAGTATCTGGGAAAAGTGTTTCTTGAATCTTTCTCATTAAAACACCTTCAGGAGATGAAAAAGCACCCTTCATTTCATTATATACTACACCTTTATAAGTAAGTCCATCTTCAACCTTCTCAAGATCATAGTGCCAACCTTCTTGCATTAAAATCTCTTTATTATCATATATATTTGGATAAAAAACTGCATCTAAGTAAACTTCCATTAAATTGTGGAAATCTTTATTATTTTGACTTGCTATTGGGTAAAGAGTTTTGTCTGGGAATGTCATTGCGTTTAAGAATGTATTTAATGAACCTTTAGCAAGTTCAACAAATGGCTCTTTTGATGGGAATTTTTTTGATCCACAAAGAACGCTATGCTCTAATATATGCATAATACCTGTGCTGTCTTTTGGTGGAGTTTTAAATCCAATTGAAAAAACTTTATTACTATCATCATTTTTTATATATAAAACTTGCGCTTTAGTTTTATTATGTTCAAAAATTTGTGCTACTGAATTTATTTCATTTATACTTTGTTCTCTTAATAGAGTATAACCCTTCATCCCTTACCTCCATAAAATAATAAAACTAAAATTTTTTAAATTTTAGTTTTATCTTAATTGTATATATTGTGTGTAATTTTTATTATTCTATCCTATAAAACTCTTCTCGCACCTACGTATTTGCTTGACCAGTAAGAATTACTTAAACTGATTATTTCAACAGTTTTACCAGATGATGGAGAATGTATCATTTGACCATTTCCAATATATATTGCAACGTGAGTTATTCCACTTCCAGTCGTACTTGAGAATACTAAATCTCCTTCTCTTAAATTAGACCTTGAAACCGCAACCCCTGAACTATATTGTCCTTGAGAAGTTCTAGGAAGAGTTATTCCTACTGCATTTCTAAATACATAATAAGTAAGTCCTGAACAATCAAAGCTATTTGGCCCTTGACCTGCCCATTGATATGGCTTTCCAAGTTGTGCTCTAGCTAAACTTATAACTTTACTAGCATTACTTGTACTTGTACTAGTATTTGTATTTGTATTTGTATTTGTGTTAGTATTTGGAAGTTCAGTTACACCAACTGTAATATATTGTCCACTTGCCCAACCTGTTGTTCCATTACTTAATGTTATTTTATACCAACCATTGCTACTTTCTAAAACATCAACTACTGTTCCTCTTGAAACTGAAGTTATTACTCCATTTGAAGTAGACGCTCCACTACGTACATTTAAACTATTTGTACTTACAGTTCCTTTTTGATTAACACTCGTTGATGGAGTAGTAGTTGAAGGTGTACTTGTTGATGGAGTACTTGTAGTCGTTCCACTAGTACTTACATAACTAGAACTTGCCCAACCTGTAGTTCCATTACTTAATCTTATTTGACTCCAACCATTACTAGTTTGTAATACATCAACTTCTGTTCCTCTTGAAACTTTAGTTATTATCGAATTTGAAGTAGATGCTCCACTACGTACATTTAAGCTACTCGCAGTTATCGTTCCTTTTTGAGTAACAGATGGAGTTATAGTTGAACCTGTTGTAGTATTTTGTCTTATATAGCTTGCACTACTCCAACCTATAGTTCCGTTACTTAACTTTACTTTATACCAACCGTTGCTACTTTCTAATATTTCTACATTTGTTCCGTTGCTTATTTTAGTTATTACATTCGAATTTATCGTTGCTGCCTCTCTAACATTTAACGAACTTGCTGTTACTGTACCTGTATTTGAATCTGCATAACCTATTCCAGATGATACTAAAACACCTAGTGCCGATAGGCTAGCAGACACTACTACTTTCTTATTATCAAACATACTCAAATCTCCTTTAATTGCTATTTAATCTAAAACCTTATTTCTATTATATATAGAAATACATATAGTTTCAATACAAATTATGACAAACCTTGTCATAATTTATATTTTCTTTAGTTTAATATCAATATTTTGTCTTGAGTTTATCTTATAATTTTATTTTAAGAAGTTGTTTTTTTACCAATAAATATATATATAATCTATTCATATTATAATTTTTAAATAAAGCATTTGATACCTATTTCATTTATTTCAGTCTATGTCTAAGACCTATACGATATGTTTTATTTACAACTTTATTGAGTATATTAAGTAGTAGTAACTATAATTTAATCGTTGAGTTATCAATAAATTCTATTTTTTTACTTTTTTCTTTTAGATTATTTATCAAATCAAAAAGTGCTAAATCTTTACTCTTAGCCTCAATCATAACATCAAAATCTATATTTAATTTTCTAGCTAAACTTAGAAATTTAATAAAGTCATCCGTATCTATGTAATCAGAATGTTTTTTATCATTTTCAAATTCTCTAGGACTTGAAAAATGGATTTTTGGAGGTAATAATTGGTTATTCCAAGTATCAAAAATTTCTTTCAATATTTCTTCTAAATTATCAAAATCATTATTACAATTATGGTGATGAACATCAAGTACCATTGGCAAATTAGTTTTCCTACATAAATTTAAAGTTTCAAGTGCTGTAAAAGTTTTATCATCGTTTTCTATTATAAGCCTATTTTTAACTTTTATCGGTAACATTTCTAAATTATTAATAAATCTTTTTATTGCCTCATCTTTACCACCCTTTGCACCTCCTATATGAAGTACCAACTTTCCTTCATCATAATTCATAGCATCAAATAGACTACTTTGAAATTTTAAACTTTCAATAGTATTTAAAACCACACTTTCCCTATCACTATTTAACACATTAAATTGATCTGGATGAAAATCTACTCTCAAATCATTCTCTTTTATTATTTTACCTAAATGAATAAAATCCTGCTTAAAATATTTCATAAAATCCCACTTAACTTCTAGGTGAGTCGCAAGTGGAATAAGTGCCGACGTTATTCTATAAAAGTGAATTTTGTTATCTATATTATATAATAAGATCTTTTCTAATGCCTCAATATTTGAATAAGTTACACTTTTTAATTTATCAAGCCTTTCTTTTTCATTTAACTTTAAATATCTTGAATAAGTTAGAGTTGATGATGAAGTTACCTTATCTAAATTAAGTGCTATTGCCACGTATCCGAATCTTATTTTCAAAAATTAATACCTCTTTTCATAAATTTGATATTAGTTTTTACTAATTATAAATATTTATTATAACAAAAACATATATATAGATATTAAAACTAAAGAGAGGATTTTTTTATGAAAAGAAAAAAATTAATAATTAACACCTTAATTCTAACATTTTCGACATTAATACTTAGCTTTATTGGAATGAGTTTTAGAGTATTTTTAGCAAACAAGATACAAAGTGAAGGAATGGGACTTTTTACACTTATTATGAGTGTGTTTATTATGGCATCAACGATTTCAATTTCTGGAATTAGAGTTACAACAACAAGACTAATCGCCGAGGAACTTGGCCGAAATAGTTTATCAAACATAAAAAAAATTATGAAAAGTGCATTCATATATGCATTAATATTTAGTTCAATTACATTTTTAGGAATGTATTATGGAGCAGATTTTATTGGAAATTACATAATAAACGATGAACGTGTTATAACACCTATTAAAATTTTATCACTTTCAATTCCATTTATAGGTATGGGCGCTTGTTTTCACGGTTATTTTTATGGTATGAGAAAAGTAATTAGAAGTGTTTCAGCGGATATTGTTGAAAGTTTAGTTATGATGAGTGTAATAATATTATTTCTTGGAAATTATATAGACAAAGGACTTAATTATTCTTGTGCATTAATTGCGGTTGGAATGTCACTTGGAAATATTATTAGTACAGTTTATTTCTATATTTTATACATATTCGATAAAAAAACTAAATCAAATAATAGAACTCAAAAAGATTTTTCAGTTATTAAAATTTTCTCAATTTCATTTCCAATAGCTTGTAGTTCATACATACAAATGGGACTTAAGACCGTTGAGGATATTTTGATTCCTCAAGCGCTTAGAAAGTTTGGGTCATCATCTTCTTCATCTCTTTCAATTTTTGGTGTAATTAAAGGTATGGCACTTCCAATTCTTCATTTTCCCTCAGTATTTTTAGCATCTTTTTCAACACTTATAATCCCTGAAATTGCAGAGGCCAATGCACTAAATAATAAAAATAGAGTTAATTACATAATCAGTAGTGTTTTTAAATTCACATTACTACTTGCAATATTTTCAACAGGACTTTTTATGACATTCTCAAATGAACTTGGAGATGCGCTATTTGATAATAATCAAGTATCAATTATGCTAAAAATTCTTGCACCTCTTATTCCATTTATGTATTTGGATAGAGTGGTTGATGGAAGTTTAAATGCTCTAGATCAACAAATGGCAACACTTAAATTTAATTTGATTGATATGTGTATTAGAATATTTTTAATAATATATTTAATTCCTCAAAAAGGTATTGAAGGATTTATATTGGTATTATTTATTGGAACTCTACTTAATGCAACCCTTAGTATTAATAAACTTTTACAAGTTACAAAACTTAAATTTAAAATTAAAGATTGGATTTTAATACCTTCTATTTGTATATTACTTAGTGGACAATTAGTTAAATTTATTCTTACTATATTTAACTTAAATATGTTTTTAATAATTTTACTTACCATAATATTTTATTTCGTATTCTTATTCTTATTTAAATCTCTTACAAAAAAGGATATTATGTGGTTTGTAGATGCATTTAAAAACAACGAACCTATTGGAGAAAACTTATTCGTATGTTCTCTAACAAAAAAATATTAAAAGTGTAACACTTTGTATGATTTCTCGTATAATAAAGTAATCCTTAATAATTAAAGTGTTTTTTAATATGTTTTGAGTTATTTTTTTCTTACCTGTTAGATACTAAAATTTAATTAAAAATTTTTTAAATTTTAGTATCTTTTTATAAAAAGTTGCATATAATAAAATATACGGTGGCATAGCCAAGCGGTAAGGCAATGGACTGCAACTCCTTGATCCCCAGTTCGAATCTGGGTGCCACCTCCAATTAATAAAAGATCATTTTTTTAAATGGTCTTTTTGTTTATCCAATATATACTTTGTTATACTTTTTAAGCTAATACTGTTTAATTCTTTTAAATTCTCTTTATCTTTTTTACCATAGTTATAGCTAATTATAGCTGTAATACCAATTTAATACCCACCTAAATATACAGTCTTACATAACATTTATAGTCAAGTAGTTTTGTATGAAAAATTTATTATTAATAGATGAAATATCAAAAATAAAAGGTGTTAGCCATAGAATGATTAGATACTACGATGAACTTATAATATTAACTCCAAATTATCTAAATAAATAGGATATAGATAGTATTCATAAAATCTAAGTTAATTATTCTATTAGAAATAGTAAAAGAAAATATTAGTGATAAAATGCCTTCTTTTGAAATATAAATTTTAAAGTAATTACTGCATAAAATAAAATTCATATGTGTTATAATTAGTCTATTAACTTATGAATTGGAGATTAAAATGAACGACAAATATATAATTTATTTTATAAGTAAAGCTAAGTCACATATGATAAAATTTATTGAAAATAATCTTAAAGAACAAGAGTTAAACGACTTAATTCCAACTCACGGAAATATATTAACTGCACTTTATGAAAGTAAAACTAAACTTACAATGAAAGATATTTCAAATAAAATTGGTAAAGATAAATCTACTGTAACTGCACTTATTTCAAAACTTGAAACATTAGGTTATGTAAAAAAAGAAAAATGTACTATGGATAAAAGAGTTACTTATATTAATTTAACTGATCAATCAATTAATATAAAAGATAAATTTGATATTATTTCACAAAAAGTAAATCAAACTGCATATGCAGGTTTAACTAATGATGAAAAAAAAGAATTCCTTAGAATTTTAAAAAAGATTTCTATAAATTTTAAAGAAGAAATAAAAAAATCAAACTAAATATCTAAATATTTCTAAAATATTTTTTTTAATTAATACTATTGTTTCTAAAAAAATACAATCAAATATTAAAATTGATTGTATTTTTTATATTCATTAAATTATAACTTTTTAAATTTTATTAACTAAAAAATATTATAAAAACTCCAAGTACTGAAAGTACTATTCCTATTACTCTATAAAGTTTCTTTTGTTCAGTCTTATTTGAAACTTTGAACCGAGTAAAGCAAATATTAAAGTTGATATAGCACAAATTGAAAAAAACAAGTGGATCTGGCATAATTCCTTCTAATACAAAGTGAGAAATTGCTCCAAATAACGCAGTAAAAGTCATTATGAATACACTAGTTCCAACCGCAGTCTTTAATTCATATTGTAACACTGTAGTAAGTAAAATTAGCATCATAATTCCACCACCTGCACCACAACCCGCTAATAGTACAAATTGCTATTATTTTTGTAAGCTCCATAATACACCATCTTTTCTATATAATTATTTTAATCTTATTTATCTATATTAAGTGGCAATATCATTGTAATAATTATAGCGAATAAAAATACTTCCGCCATTGAAATTATTTTTTCTACAATAGACACTGGCGTTATATCTCCATATCCAAGCGTTGTGAATGTTGTAACACTATAATAAAAAAATCAAAATAAGTTACAATTACATCACTTGTAAATTGGTAATAATTAGGTGTTAATTTATATTCTATAAAATTAATACTCGCAAATGCAATTATAATAGCTACACATACAAGCATCAATGGTATTACATTTTTTCCTCTACGTTTTAACCTTATATAAAACGCTAACACTAAAATAGATATTAAGAAAATGTATGGAACAAATACCATCATATATACAACTACTTTACTACCTTTATATAAATCAATATATTTACTCTGTAAAAAACATGTGAAAATAAGACTTAATATAACTAAATTTATCATTAATATCGGTCTTTTAACTGCTTTATTTATATTTATCATTTTATCATCTAATTAAAAGTTGATTATTTTATATTTTACAAGTAATGTCTTTATCGCCTAATTTTAAATTTTTCTATTTTTTCAAAAAATAAATTATTTATATTTCTTTCTGTATAATTGTATTAATATTATATGCTAAAACTATCTAAAAATCCATTTATATCATATTATCTTTAATAAATATAAAAAAATCCGTAGAATATAAAAATCCTACGGTAAATACTTTTTATTTTAATTAAATGTATTTATTAAGTTAAATACTTGTTCAACAGTATTTATCATATTTTCTCTTGCATTATCTTTATTCATAGCATCTTCTAAGGTCATTGCTCCATTTACTATTGCAAAGTATGCATCTATTCCTTCTTCATTGCACTTTATTGCATCAGTAGTTGTGCATCCTGCAAATGCTAAAACTTTTTTATTATATTTTTTTGCAAGTTTTGCAACTCCAATAGGTGCTTTCCCCATAGCAGTTTGATTATCAAGTCTTCCCTCACCAGTTATTACTATATCAACATCTTTTATTTTGTCTTCAAGATTTATTTCATCAAGTATTATATCAACACCTGATTTTAAGTTTGAATTTAAGAATGTTACAAATGCAAATCCAAGACCTCCAGCTGCACCAACACCTTCAACTTGAGAATAATCTTTTCCAAATTTATCACTACAAACCTTAGCAAAATTAATCATTCCATTATCTAATTCTTTAACTATTTCAGGAGTAGCACCTTTTTGTGGTCCATAAATATATGCTGCACCATTTTCACCGAATAAAGGATTGTTAACGTCACAAGCTATTTTAAAAGTACATTCATCAAGTTCTTTTAATTTATTAGTAGTTTCAATTCTTTTTATTTCACTTAAAACTTTTCCACCAGTTGAAACTAAATTATCATTTGAATCGAAAAATTCAAATCCTAATGCTTGTAACATACCAACACCACAATCATTAGTTGCACTTCCACCAATTCCAATTATAAAATCACGACAACCTTCATTTATGGCCTCTTTAATTATCTCTCCAACTCCGTAAGTAGTAGTAGTAAGTGGATTTTTGTCAGCTCCTTCAACTAATGTTATTCCTGATGCCTCTGCCATTTCAATTATAGCAGTATTATTTACTATTCCATATATTGCATTTAATTCTTTTAAGTTTGGTCCTTTTACTGTAACAGTTTTTTGAGTTCCGTTCATTCCCTCAACTAAAGCACAAACTGTTCCTTCTCCACCGTCTGCAAGTGGCATAACTTCGACTTCAAAATCTTTGTTAGTTTTAAGTATTCCACACTTTATTGCATCTCCTGCCTCAATCGAACTTAAACTTCCCTTTAGTGAATCTATTGATACTAATATTTTCATAAAAATCGCTCCTTTTTTCTTAATTATATTAAGATTATATCAAGTAAAAATTTTAATTTTAATATTATGGATAATAATTTTTATTAATAAATAATGCTTATTTTTATTACTTGTAACAAATTATATTTTTATTGCAGTATATAACACAATTGCATCTTTAAATTTTCTTGGATTTAACTTACTTTTCTCATAAATAATATCTAATCTATACTGAAGTGTATTCTTATGTATATTTAGTTTTTCTGAAGTTATTTTAAGTGACATATCATTTTCATAGTAGACTTTTAATATCTCCATTTCTTCAATACTAATATTTGATAAGTTACTCTTTTTAAATTCATTTTTTTCATCTTGATTTATTGAATTTATTAAATTATCAAATTTCAAAGAATTTATTTCCGTTAAAATAATTTTATTCTTAATTGAATTTTTAACTGCCAAAATAGCCTCCTCGTAAGATTTATGAGTTTGCTCTATTTTTTTACAATCAGAAACTCCAATATATAAATCATCATATTTTATATTTAAAAGATTTTCTTTTAACATTTTATATTTTTTTTCATCACAAATAATTATAAATTCATCTGGAAAAATATAAGTTTTTAATTTAATTTCAAGTTTATCAAAAATACTATTAAGATCATTTTCAATATTTTGAATTAATTTTATATTTTTTCTCTCTTTAATCTTTATAACTATACAACAAAACTTATTATTTCTAATTAATATCTGATTTATAATTTCATTAAGCTCTTTTTCATTATTTTTATCATTATATATTAAAGACTTAACGATATAGCCAATTCTTTTTTTATCGTATTCATACTTATAATTTAGCATTTGTTCTTTAAGAAATACTTCGCTTATTTTTATTGCCAAAAATCCATACTTTTCAACTTCTGTTGGCTCCCCACTAATTCCAATAGATCCTATGCATTCATCATTTATATTTATTGGAAAGTTTATCCCCTTTTTACTTCCATTAAATAAACCGTCTTCTTCAACTATTAATGGTTCTTTTTTTTGTATACTAATAAAACCTGCCTCGTGAAACATATCTATTCTCTTGTTATCTGTACTTGCAATTATCATTCCCTTTTTATTAATAAAATTTATATCTTTGTCTATAACTTCATTTATAGCCTCTACAATTTTACTTGATATATTTTTATTTATCATAAATCCCTCCAAATTAAAAAACTTACCAAATTAATGATAAGTTTTTATTTATTATATAAAGTTAACTAAATTAGCATTTTCGTCAATTCTAGATTCAATAATATCTTTTTGAGATGTCATAATAACTGTAACCCCTGGTCCGTGACCTGATTTTATACAATCACTATGTACAATTACCCCAATACTTACAGAACCTTTTTTATATCCAACACCATAAGTATTATCGCAATCTCTTAATAAAACGAAATCTCCAAATCTTAATTTATCAAGACCTAAACTCTTTATTTCTTCTTTATCTGCAGTCATAATATCATAATCTCCAGTATATGCACTTGGAGAACCTATTCCAGACCCCATAAGATATGAAGGTACTTCTGCAACTACTGGTACTTGTAATTTCCCATTATTAGTAGTTATTTCTAACTTATCAAATATTTTAGGATCTATACTCATAACTGATACGTCTTCAAATCCTTCTATTTTCAGACCTTGACCATATGCTTTTATAAGAATTTTATCATCTATACATAATTCTTCTAATGTTTCTTCATCAAAATGAATTAACACGTGATCAATTCCTCCGTGCATTCCAGTTACAACACCCTTTTTACCTTTTGCATCTCCACTAACAACTTTAGCCTCATTTCCAATACAAGCAAATGTCATTAATGCTTGATTTTCTGAGTTATTATCATTTTTTATTGATACTCCAGGTTCAACGTGATCTCCCATTAAATCGTATACACTATCTCCAATTTTAACGTTATAACTTATTCCCCCTGTTGCAGGAACTATCATTGGTTTTCCAGTAGTGTCTATTCTGTAATTTCCTCCTAGTGGATGATGAATTTTACCTTGAACAGACCATTTTACTAATTTGTCTTCGTTAGTTTTAATCATAAAAAAATCCCTCCTATGTTTTATTATAGTTTAATACATTTTCTATATTTTAACAAGAAAAAACTAGTCATAAAGACTAGTCTAAATACATTTTATCTATAATTTCAAATTCTATAATTTTATCTACTAATAATTTTCCGTTAATATCAATTAAAACAGACTTTATTTGTTCCTTTTGAACTCTTTCTTGTCCATTATCATTAACTAAAGAAGTAACTATATATTCAACTTCCCATTGATCATTACTATTTTTTTCTTGTGATAAAATTTGGTGACTTTGATAATCAACAGTTATTCCTTTTTCTTTAAGAGTTGGAATATAATTTGCATACTCTTTAAATGCCTCTCCATTTGAATTAACACTTTCAGTCATAGCACTTAAATCTCCAGTTTTTATAGCCTCATCATAAGTTTTAAAACTACTACTTACAACACTAACTACCTCTTGAACATCATAGTTATTCGTAGCAGTACTTTGATTTGCTTGTGCATTTTCATTAGTACTAGTTTGCGTATTAACTTCTACACTATTATTTTGTATACTTTCATTAGTGCTAACTTGTGTATTAACTTCTACACTATTATTTTCTGTTTGTGTATTAGTATCTACATTATTATTATTATTTTCTACTTGTAAATTACTTTCTTCTTGTAAATTACTTTCTTCTTGTAAATTACTTTCTTCTTGTAAATTACTTTCATCATCTTGAACATCATTTTCATCTAAAGTTTCTTCATTTAACGAAACATCTAAATTATTACTTTCTTCTTCATTTGTATCTTGTTCATAAGTTTGAAGACTTTCTGTTGCCTCTCCAACCACTACATCTTGAGAAGTCTTATTATTTTGAATTGCAGTATATGAACCAACTAAAAGAAGTAATATTATACTTGCAATGAATAAACTTTTCTTTGGTTTTTCTTCTATTTCCTTATCAGTTATTTCATCAACAAAAACTGGTTCTTGTGGAGTTGGTATATATTCTGTATACTTATCAACTATAGTTACCACATTTTCATCAACTTGAATTTCTTTCATATCAAGTATCCATTCTTTTCTTCTTTTATATAATTCAAATAAGAATACAAAATCTTTATCAAACTTTTTAGTATCTATTATATACTCAACGATTTGTTCATCATTTTCATTAAATACTTTAACGTATAATTCCTTTATCCTAGATAAACTTTTCTTATTTGTACTAACGTATGAATGAATTTTTTCAACTTTATCAGATATATGATTAAAGTCTATAGTTAGGTTTCTACTGCTATCCTCTTCCGTACTCTTTAGATTATTAAACCTAATTATATTCTTTTCATTTTCAATTTTACTTTCCTTATCAAGCATAAATACAGTTATATCAAGTTCTGAATTGTCCGTTTTATACCCAAATTCAAATTTAACCTTACTACTTTGATTTATGTTTAATACCGTTATAGATTCTTTTTTTGTACTTTGCAATGTCTTACCCTCCACTAATAATTATAGTGAAATTATATCATACTTCCCGCTTTAAAACTACAATTTCAGACAAGTTTGTATCGCTTTTTGTCAAAAGTTAATTAATTTTGTCTGTTTATATAAATTAATAAGTTAATTATTTACATAAAAAAACTAGCTATTTCTAGCTAGTCAAAAAATTTATACGTAAGTTTTTATTAAACTTAATTTGCCTGATATTGTGTATTCACAATTTTCTTTTATGTATACAGTTTCTTCATCAGCTAAATTAACACTTTCACCTTCACAAGAAACAGTTCCTTGTCCACTTATTACAGTGTATGAATGGAAACCATTAGTAGTTAAATCTTTATATTCTCCATCAACATCTATCTTTTCAGTTGTAAAATATGGTGTTTCTAATTTAGTGAAGTTTTCTATTTTTCCACCCTTATTTTCTTTCTTATAATCTATAACTTCAAGAGATTTTTCAATATGCATCTCTCTATCTCTTCCCCAGTCATACATTCTATAAGTTACATCACTACTTTGTTGAACTTCAAGTATTTTAAGCCCACCCTCTATTGCATGAACAGTTCCAGCAGGAATATATATCATATCTCCTTTTTTAACTTCTATCTTCTCTAAATATTCTTCTATCTTGTTGTCATCTATTATTTTTGAGAAACTTTCTTTGTCTAAACCATCTTTAATTCCACATATTAAACTTGCACCTTCTTTAGCATCTAATATGTACCAACATTCAGTTTTCCCATTGTCATTTTCGTATTTTCTAGAGTACTCGTCTCCTGGGTGAACTTGAACTGATAAAGCCTCGTTAGCCTTTATTATTTTTATAAGTACAGGTAAATCACTTCCTAAAACGTCTATTAATTCTTTTCCATCAATAGTTGAATTTCCATTTCTGTGAGTTGATAAGTTCCACTTCTCGTAACCCCATATTTTATCACTGTGGAATGGGTCTAATTTTAATATCTTTGCCATAACATCCTCCTAGTTATATTTAAACACCATGCATAAGAATATACATGGTGTTAGTTATTAATTACAAATTAAAAAGAAAAACTTTTTACTTGATTTTTAGTACATTCAACAACGAATTTGTTGTCTTTAGACACTTCTCTAACAACATCTTCGTTTAAGTTACATTCGCTTATAGCTTTTGTATCTTTTAACTCAACTTGTGTAGATTTAGTTTCTTCTGCAGTATTATAGAATCTTATTACTAATTCGTCTTTTAATTCAGCTTTCTTTAATGTACTTAATGCTAAGTCTTTGTTATTAGTGTTAAGTAGGCTATACTCATAATCACAGTTAAAATCAACTGCATTTAACTTCATAGCATTGAATGGTAATTTATTATAAGTTTCAACTTGAGTTAAGTATTCTTTAGCCATTACAGAAACATTAGCTTTTAATGTATCTTGAGCATGAGTTACTACTGCGAAGTCTAACTTTAATTTACCTATCATTTGAGAATCTGGCGTTGGTAACTTGATTCCCGAAGGTCTTCCTGGTCTTCTTAACATTTCTTCTTTCCCTAAGAACCCAACACTTCTAAATAAAGTTAAAGCTATTGTACTGTAATCTTCATCTATTATTTCAAATTCTCTAGTACTATTTGTTAATACAGCAACTCCGTGGTCATTATCACTTAAACCAACGAATGTTAACATTGGGTAGATTGAATCTGGTCTTTCGTCCCATCCTTCTTTTTCCCAAACGTCCATTGCACTATCATAAACATCTCTCTTTATATGTCCAAATTGGTTATCAGATATAGACATTTTTGATGCTATGTTAGTTGGTATATAAGTTCTAACTCTGTGGTCATTTGCTTGGTTGTTTATTTCCATATCAACTTCTATTATAGCTTTGTTATTTGGAACATTAACAGTTATATCAAATTCAACAAATGAATTTACAACAGAATTTTTTCTATCTTCTAAATCATTTGGTATATCTAATTTATAACTAATTTTTATTTCATTATTAAATCTATTCTTGCTTATTCTAGTGTTAGCTACAATGTCAGTACTAAATATTAACTTTTCATCTCTAAGTGGTGAGAAGTCATACTCATCTCCATCATCTCCACCATTTTCCATAAGTAACACATTATCAAATACTTTGTTTAATTTCTTATCAAGTATCTTTAATGTTCCGTTGTTATTTACAGTTATGTTGTAGAAATCATTATCTACTGCATTAACTTCTTCGTAAGCTTTTTCGTTCATAGATTCAGTTTCTATTATGCAATAACCTTTGTATCCCATTGAAGGAAGATCTGCACTAAATTCTAAAGTATACTTCATAAATGGATCATAATCTCCATAATGAACTATTTGTCTATCTATAAGACCTGCATCTATTTCCTCTTTATGTATTACTTCGAAGTCTAACTCATTATTATTCTTATCCACTAATTTGAATGACTTCATCTTAGTTATAACTTCAGCTCTTATAACTTCAGTTCTTTCATATGGTAATAAGTTAAATGCAACTAATTTATCAAGAGCAACTTCACAACTCATAGCATCAGTTATTTGTCTCTTGTAGAATCTTATTAATTCATCAGTTTTATCTTCAGCTAATATGAAACGGTTAAGTATTTCAGCATGAACCTTATCTGAACAACAACATCCTATACTATCATGTGCATGGTTTTTCATTATTTCTTTCCATATAAGTTCTATTAATCCATGGTGATATTCAAATCCTAATGAATGTGCAATTGATGCTAATGGCTCTAAAACGTTAGTTATTTTAGCTTCTATTCTAGCATTTATAGCTTTAACATCCATTCTAGTTGAGAATATACTTCTATGTACTCTCATGTATTTTCCATCTAAGAATTCTCCAGATATAGTATCTAAGTTTTCTCTATTCTTTTCTAATTCAGCAAATATATTTTCGTATCTACTTAAGAAGAAATCTCTTTCAGGATAAGATCTCTTTAATGAATCCATAACTTCGAATATATCCTTTTGAATTGGCATTTGATCATGTCCATTTGGAAGGATTATATGCTCAGTTGTAGCTCCTCTATCTAATACTGGTAAGTATTTTTGCATTCTTTTTTCTAAAGCTTCCTTTTCAACTGGAAGATACTTTCCTATTGCATATCCTAAAGGAAGTATTTGTGCTATAACTTCAGAGTTATCATCTGATTTCCATACGAATTCAGTTTTGTTAGTTCCGTGTCTCTCAGAACATCCTCTCCAAAACATTGAGTGAGTTATTCCAAAACCGTTAAGTATTTGAGGCATTTGAGCACTTTGTCCAAATGAATCTGGAAGGTATCCTATTTTCATAAAATCTCCAAATTCTCTACAATCTTTTATACCATATAAAAGATTTCTTGCTATTGATTCAGATCCAACAACCATTTCATCAGTTTGAGTATACCAAGGACCGATTATTAATTTGTTTTCTTGAACTAATTTCTTTAATCTATCTCTTTGTTCTGGCTTTACAGCTAAAAAATCTTCGATTATTGCAGTTTGTCCATCCATTACATAGTATGGATAGTTTTCATCAGTTTCTAATCTTGTCATTATTTCTTCCATATTGTTAACTAAAAGAATTCTTGATTCTTCAGTTGTAAAATACCACTCTCTATCCCAGTGCATATGTGGTACTACGTGAACTTTAGTTTTTACAGTTGTTTTCATAGTAAAAAATCTCCTTATATACTTAGAATTGATAACAACAAAGTCATTATCAATTCTAATAGTTTTATATTTAAAAAAGTTACTAATTACTTGCTATCTTTTAATTTTTTTTGTCTAAATGCAATTAATAATATTGCAGATATTATAGCTCCTAATACAGCTGCTAAGAACCAAACTGCAGATGCAACTATTCCTGAAACCATAGTATTTGGCTCAAGTAAAGCAAGTGAGAATATCCCGGCTCCTGGTACTTGAAGTCCTATTCCAAAGAATGCTACTATAGCTCCTGTTACTGCTGAACCACTTATTAAAGCAGGTATTACTCTAGTTGGATCTTCTATCATAAATGGAATTGCACCTTCAGTGATTCCAGCTAATCCAAGTATCCAAGTTTGATTACCAATTTCTCTTTCAGCATCTGTAAATAAATCTTTCTTAAGCATTGTAGCCATTGATATTGCAAATGCAGAAACCATTTTAACTGATGCAAATATTGCATATGGAACGAAGTTTCCACTTGCTATTGCACCTATTGCGAATGTATATGCAGCCTTGTTTATTGGTCCTCCTAAATCGAAAGAAACCATCATACCAATTATAGCTCCAAGTAATATCGCACTTGTACCTGTCATTGAATTTAACCAATTTATTAAACCATTGTTAAGTAATGAAACTGGAGTTCCAACAACGAATAACATTAATGATCCAACTAAAAGTGAACCAAATACTGGGTATACCCAGAAACTAACAAATCCTGCTAAGTTTCCTTTTGCTGGAACGTACTTTTTAAGTGCTCTCATTATGAAACCAGCTAAAAGACCCCCAACCATACCACCTAAGAATCCACTACCAATTAAATCTGCTGCAAGCCCTGCTGCAAATCCTGGTCCAAGACCTGGTTTCTCAGCTAGAGAATAAGACATATAAGCGGCTAAAACTGGATTCATTAAAGTTCCAAGCATTCCACCTGATAACCTTCTAAGTTGCCATAACCAAGATCCATCTTGATCATATAATTCTTGTAAACCAAATATTTGAGTTGCTAAAACTGCAACTGCAAGTATCATACCACCTGCTACTATTAAAGGAATAATATGAGATACCCCTGTTAATACAGCACTTTTTATATCATTTTTTAAAGAACTTCCTTGATTTGATGAAGTTTCTTGTTTTACATATTCTCCTTTTCCTTGCTTTTCAGCAACGTCAAGAGCTTCTTGTATTATTTCTTTAGCTCTTCTAAGAGGAGCTGCAACTGGAGTTTTAACACTTGGTAAGTGTGTAAATCTTTCAGTATTTTTTGGTGCAACGTCTGTTGAATATATAATTGCTTCAGCTTTTTCTATTAATGTATCTGTATGAGGATCAACTATTCCGTTTGCTCCTTGCTTTTCAACGTAAACGTCTACTCCAAGCTCTTTACCAGCTTTAACTAATGCTTCAGCTGCCATATATGTATGTGCAATACCTGCTGGACAAGCTGTTATAGCTAAAACAACTTTCTTGTCAGAGTTATCAGTTTTATCTTCAACAACTTCTTCTTTAACTTCTTCTCTGTCTAAGTTATTAAATAATTCTTCTTCCGTTTTAGAATTAAGTAATGCATTTTTGTAATTTTCATCAGTTAATCTAGTTACTAGTTCTGATAATATCTCAATATGAACACTTCCACCTTCGCTGTCTGGAACTGCAATTAAGAAAACTAATTCTACCTCATTGCTAGGATCCATACTTTCCCAGTCTAGTATTGGCTTATCAAGAGTCATTACTGCAAATGATGCTTCATTTACGAATGAAGATTTTCCATGTGGTATTGCAAGTCCACCTTCAAATCCAGTTGGAGATAGTTTTTCTCTATCTAAAACTGCTTGTAAATAATCTTCGTATGAAGATATTTTACCAGCATCATAAAGTTTTTTAACTAAAAACTTTATGGCTTCTTCTTTGCTCGTAATAGATTGTTTAGAAAATACTAAATTTCTATCTGTTATGTTTTTAAGTTTCAAAGTATTCCCTCCATAATTTTTTGTTTATTATAGTAATATAATAACAGTTGTTTAGTTTTGAAAACATTTTCTAGAACTTTTACACATCATTTTTTATTATAATTATTTTTTTGTGTATTTATACACTTATTTATAATAAAAGTTCATTAAATAAGTATCTAAGTATAATCATAATCGGAATTTTATCGTGTATTTGATATCCGTTAATATTTTCACTAGTTGTATCGAAATACAAATTAATATTAGCTAAAGACTGCAAAGTACTATTTCCAATTTGAGTTAATGAAATTATTGTTAATTCTTTTTCCTTAGATTTCTGTAAAACTTCAACTATCTCTTTACTTTCACCACTAACACTAATTATTAATATAGTGTCTTTCTTTGATAAAAGAGATATTTCATGTTTTATTTCATGAGGTTGTAAATAATATTTAACATTTTTATGAATACTACTCATTTCCTTTGAAAAATTTTCACAAATCAAACTATTTTGACCAATTCCATAAATTAAAAAATTCCTTGATTTTTTTATATATGATGCCGCTTTTTTTATTTGGTCAATATCTATTATTTCAAGACTTGAATTTATACTTGATTTTATAACATCAGTTTCTTCTTCTTTATTATTATAAAGTTCTTCTCTTAAACTACTTTTTAAGTGAGAAAAACCTGTATAATCAATTTTTTTACAAAATCTCATAATACTATTTGGTACAGTAAAAAACTCTTTAGCAAGAAGTTGAATAGATAATTCAAGCACTTTTTCTTTATTATTTACAATAAAGTCTGCAATACTATCATCAAGATCTGTGAATTTATACTCATATTTTTTTATTCTATTTTGTATATTCATCGTTATTTAATATTCCTTTCCTAAAAATATATATTCTAAATTTAATAATAAAAATTGTATTATTAAACAACTTTTTGTAAGTTATCTACTTATTATAAATTATCCTAGATAAAATAAAAAGATGCAAAAACAACAGTTTTTACATCTTTTATAATATTAAATAGAAATTTCTTTATTCATTTTTTCTTTATTTTCTTTTTTAATAGATAAAGTAGCCCCAAGTATAGTTATTAAATTCATAACTACAAATATTGAAAATCCTATTCTATATTCTGCTAAAATTCCTAAATTAAGTCCCATAATACTTCCAATGAATATATTTATTATTCCACTTCCAATAAATTCACTAGCATTTATTGCACTAGTTGAAAGACCTGCATACTTAGTTTCATTATTTTTCTTAACATCATTAAAAGCCTCAATGTGACTCATATTAAGTATTCCAATTACGAAAAATAATACAGGTAAAAATAATATAGGTGGCTTTGCATCACAAATTATAATAAATAACCATATAACTACATTTATAATTCCACAAATTCTAACAACATTTAATCTATTATTTTTTATTTTACCAAAAACTTTACCCATAATAACTGCACCAAATACCATTCCATAAGTTAAGAATGATGCAATAAATGCAGCTACACCTTTTTCAACTAAATACACATCACTAATATATGGCACTATCCATAAACTACTAAATGCGGTTGTAATTCCAACTAATGAAAACATTATTAATGCATTATAATAAGTTGAACTATTTGTAAGAACAGACTTTAGCCCTTCAATTACACTAATTTTTTCAATCTTAATTTCTTTAGTAACATCAAACCCATATTCTTTTGGAGTGTCTTTTAATTTTATTAAAATAATAATTCCTTGAACTACTGCAATCACTCCAATTAATAAAAATGTATTTCTCCAAC
>JAWXUS010000085.1:0-3958 GCA_044426235.1 Peptostreptococcaceae bacterium
AAAAGGAAGAAGAAAAGAAATCTTCTAAAAAAGAAACTAAAAAGAAAAGTGACGATAATAAAAAAGAAACCAAGAAAAAAGATAAAGATGATAAGAAAAAAGAAGAAACTAAAAAGAAAACTAAGAAATAGATATAATTAAGACCTATTTAATGAAGTAGGTCTTTTTTATATTGAAAAATAAGTCTAATAATGTATAATATTGGTATAGAGTAATAGATAATAGGGGGATTATTTATGTATGATACATTAGATTTGAGAATGGGAGATTTAATAAAGGATAACATTAAGAAAAATTCTGAATTACTTATAATGTCTGAGTATATTTCTATTTATGCATATAAAGAGTTAAAAAAGGAGTTTGATGGTGTTAGTAGTGTTAAGTTACTATTAAAAGACTCTATATTTATAGATAAATCAGAAAAAGATGATAGGTTAGAAACTATAAATAATGAGAATAAGATATTTAATAATGAATACGAAATAGAACTTAGAAATAATTTAAATCAAAGCTACATAGCAAGACAATTTTCTAAGTGGGTAGAAGATAAAGTAGAAGTTAGATCTATAGAAAATAGTAATGTACGATACAATACATTAATAGTAGATAATGATTTTACTATTAGTGAATATTCAAGTATTGATATGGCAAGCATTGGTTATATATCACCTAAAAATTATGATAAGTATTGTGAAACATTTGATGAATCAAAAGAACAACGTAAAATTGGCAAATATAAAGAGTTATTTAATAGATTTTGGCAAGAAGAAAAATCGAAAGATGTAAAGATAGAACTTTTAGATAGGTTAAAAAGTATGTATAAAGATAATAGTCCAGAATTTATATATTTTATGACTATACACAATCTATTTAAAGATTATACTAATGAAGATGAGACTGTTAAAACTGAAACAGGATTTAAGGATACTGAAATTTGGTCTAAATTATATAGATTCCAAAAAGATGGAGTTATTGGTGCTATTGAAAAATTAGAAAAATATAATGGTTGTATAATTGCAGATAGTGTTGGGCTTGGAAAAACATTTGAGGCTTTAGCAGTTATAAAATACTATGAACTTAGAAATAGTAGAGTGTTAGTATTAGCACCAAAAAAATTAAGAGATAACTGGTCAATATATACAAAAAATGATAGACGTAATATTTTTGTTGATGATAGATTTAATTATGATATATTAAATCATACTGATTTATCAAGAAAAGATGGAATGAGTGGCGACATAGATTTAAGTACTATAAATTTAGGAAATTATGATTTAGTGGTTATAGATGAGTCGCATAACTTTAGAAATAATGTTGCCACAAAAAACAAAGAAACAAGATATTCAAGGCTTATGAAAGAAATAATAAAAAAAGGTGTTAAAACTAAAGTATTACTATTATCGGCAACTCCAGTTAACAATAAAATGAACGACATAAAAAATCAGATAGCATTCATAACAGAGTCAAACGATAGACATTTTGAGAGTAGTGGTATAAAAAGTGTGGAGACTACCCTTAGAAATGCCCAAATGATATTTAATAGGTGGCTTAAACTTGATGAGGCACAAAGAACTTCAACAACATTTCTTAATATGATAAACTTTGATTATTTCAAGTTATTAGACACGATAACTATTGCAAGATCTAGAAAACATATTGAAAAGTATTATGATATAAATGATATTGGCAAATTCCCAGAAAGATTAAAACCGATAAATATAAAGACTAACATTGACTATAACGATGAATTTGAAAAGATAAAAGAGTTAAATAAGAGTATTTTAGAACTTAATTTATCTATTTATTCGCCTCTTAAATATGTACTTCCACACCTAAAGGAAAAGTACAGTAATATATATGATACTAACGTTAAAAATGGTAAAACTACATTTAAGCAAACTGATAGAGAAACTAATGTTATTCATTTAATGAGAACAAACATATTAAAAAGACTTGAGAGTTCTATTAGTTCATTTAATATAACTGTTGAGAGAATACTTGATAAGATAGATAGTACAATTTTAGTATTAAATAGTTCAAATGATATTATAAAAGAAGATGATTTAGATATTGAAGAAGAATATTTAATAGGGGACAAAGTTAATGTTAATGTTAATGATGTTGATAAAATAAAATGGAGACAAGACTTATTAGAAGATAGAAGTATAATAGTTGACATACTTGAGAGAACTAAAAAAATAGACTCAAATAGAGATGCGAAGTTAATAGAATTAAAAAATGTTATAAAACAAAAAATTCAAAATCCTATAAATAAAGATAACAAAAAGATAATAATATTCACTACATTTGCAGATACTGCAAATTATTTATATGAAAATATAAGTGAATGGGGACTTAAAAACTTTAATATACATTCATCAATAGTAAGTGGTAGTTCAACTAATAAAACTACTCTTAAAGGTATAAAAGGTGATATGAATGATATATTAATGAACTTCTCGCCAACTTCAAAAGAAAGAAAAAATGTGTATCCAAATATAAATGATGAAATAGACATATTAATTGCAACGGACTGTATTAGTGAAGGTCAAAACCTTCAAGATTGTGATTGTTTAATTAATTATGATATACATTGGAATCCTGTTAGAATAATACAAAGATTTGGTAGAATTGATAGACTAGGTTCTACTAATGATAAAATACAACTTATTAATTTTTGGCCAAATATAGAACTTGATGAGTATATAAATCTTGAGGCAAGAGTTCGTTCAAAAATGATTATACTTGATGTTTCTGCAACTGGTGAGGAAAATATAATAAGTGATAATGATAAAATGAATGATCTTAAATATAGAAAGAATCAATTAAAACAATTACAAGACAATGTTCTTGATTTGGAAGATGTGTATGGTGGAATAAGTATTACAGATTTTAGTATGAATGATTTTAAGATGGATTTAAGTGATTATAATAAAAATAATGAATTAGTATTAGAAAAAGCACATAAAGGAACTTATGCATTAGTAAAATCAGATAAAAAAGGGGTAATATTCTGTTTAAAACAAGTTTATGAAGCTAAAAATATTGATAATGCATTTTATCCATATTATTTAGTGTTCGTTGGTGAAGATGGAATAGTTGAATTAACATATCAAAACACTAAACAAATTCTTGATTTATATAGAAATATTTGTCTTGGAAAAGAAGAAGTATTAGAAGAACTAGTTAATAAATTTAACGATGAAACTAACAATGGAAAGAATATGAAAAAGTATACAAAATTATTAGATAAAGCAGTTAATAATATACTTGGTCAAAAAGATGATGCAAATAAAAAATCAATATTTAGTATGGGGGAGAGTACATTATTTGATGAAAAAATTTCAGACTTTGAAGTTATTTCATTCTTAGTACTTATGTAAGTATGAAAAATATTTTGGGAATAGAAAATGTAGAAAGTGTTAGAGTTACTAAAGAAAAGATTAAAGAACAGTTATTAAGTAGCGAAAATAAGATACTTATAAATACTGGAATTGAGATGCTTACAAGTGTGCAGAAGGTGAATGTAAGTATTATTACTAAAGATAGATTTGAAATATTTGAAAATGATGAATATAATTATAGTGAAATTGTGGTTTTAGATGTTATCTTAAAAGATACAAAAAACTTGAAGAAGATTAACGATGTTTTTCATAAAATTTTTCAGAATCCACTTATTCTAAATCTTCACTATAATGATGAAATTATGATTTCAGTTTGTAATAAAAGAATGAACAAGAATAACCCTCAAAAGGCGGTTTGTGATAAGATTGTTTGTACACCGTTTTTCTCAGATCAAAAAGACTATGAAAAGAAGTTTATTGATT
The DNA here is from genome assembly GCA_044426235.1 of Peptostreptococcaceae bacterium. Lineage (GTDB taxonomy): Bacteria > Bacillota > Clostridia > Peptostreptococcales > Peptostreptococcaceae > JAGHEK01. The sequence goes on from JAWXUS010000085.1 coordinate 3,828, forward strand.
CTATGAATGTAAAAAATCAAAATGCAGTAAATCTTTTTGAATATTATAATGAAATTAAAAAATTAATAGAGTCAACTAAACTATTTGAATTTGTTAATGATTATTTTGTTTGTGATAGTGATAAAATTTTT
>JAWXUS010000086.1:0-3915 GCA_044426235.1 Peptostreptococcaceae bacterium
AATCAAGAAGTTGTCCTTTTAATACAAATTCACGATTCTCATCACTAAAAGGAGTGTCAATATATTCTTCATCAAGTCCAAAATAAAGAGCATATCCCATAAACTCTAAAATATTAGTTTCATTATAATCATAATAATTATAATCAGTTTCCTTATTATAAACCATATAATCTAAAATATTGGTATTTTTAAGAACCTTGTATATATCCTTGCCATTCATAAGTTGATGTCTATAATGTTTAGACGTTGTTGTTACTAAATATGTATTACATTCGACTAAACTCATAAAACCTTCATATAGCACATCAAGTTCATCAAAATCAAAGTCATCATAAGAGTTGTCATTAAAACTATTTATAACATCTATCATTTGATTTTTAGATATCAAGTTTTCTTTAAACTCAAACTTATCTTCCTTTACAGAAAACTCAAAAAAATATTCTCTTTTAAATTTTTTAGATTTAATAAAACATCTTATTAAGTCCATATAATCAGCATCAATAGAGCTATCCAGATAAATGCTAACATTTAAATTGTCCATAAGTCCAAATCTTATTTGAGCCATTTGTTCATCATTATATTCATTTAAATAACGAGTCACATCAACTTTATCACGAACACCAAATGTAATCTCAACTAATTGCTTAGGACTATATTTAACTATTAAATCTTTATCTATTAAAGAATTAATATTAATATTTTGATTTAAGCATTCTTCAAGTAGTCTTCTAATCTCTCTCATAACAAAAACATTAATCTCAGGTTTATTGTAATAAGTCACGTCAATGCCACTCTCAAGTCCGTATTTAACTTGTAGCATTTGCACATAACTAAGTCTATCGTCTAAATATTTAGAGACATCAAGTCCTAATATCAAACCTTCCTTTATAGCAAACATCTTTAAAGCATTATATTCTTTTTTAGCATATACACTAACATCTATCCCTTTTTTTAATCCATCTCTTATTTCATCAAGTTCTTCTTCTAAGAAACCTTGAGGTTCATAGTAAGACATATCTTTTTTCATTATTTCCTTCATTGTAATTTCTCCTTTTAATTTTAAAACCATTTATAAAATTAACCTTGGTGATTCATTATATGTAGTTTTTGTTTATTTATTATTTTATTTTATTAATTATGATGTATATGAATAAAATATAAATTAAGATTATGAAGTGTATTAATGATAATAACAAAAAAAACGAGTAGATTACCACTCATTTAATTTAAATATTGTTTTATTAATTTCTTTAGTTAGCTTTAAGTATTACAACTTAATCTAATATCTTTCATTTCTTCAAATGAAATCTTACAATTCGCATAATGTACATCAACCCCATCTTTAAGTCCAAGCTTTATTTCCTGCATCTGAAGATGATTAAATAAATCACTCTGATAAAGTTTAACATTAAGACCTAATTTAATCCCATCAACAATTTCATCAATTTGATGATTATTTAATCTGATATTATTAAGTGCAGATAAGTCAAACCCACTTCTCCTGCAAAACAATAAGTCATCAATAGTTTTTCTTGTACAATGCTTATTTAAAAGCTTAGACACTAAACTAAGTGTATTAATGTCTAATGTTTCAATTCCAACAAATCCTCTGCCTTTAATTTTTTTAATCAATAATTCTCTTTTCATATTATTTTCCTTTCATGAACATATCCACTTTAAATATTGTATGCAAAATATAAGCTTTGAACATAAAAGTTATAAAAAAAGTGCCATAGGCACTTAATTCAACTATAATACATACATTATTGGAACTACTTCATCTACCATATTGTTCTTTCTCATAAACTTCTTCAATTTAGTATCTTTTTTAGACATATATGCAGTCCCCTTATGATTAACTCCTTTTCCAAACCAGAACAAAGCTCCTGTTTTGGCAATATCAGAACTCCAGATATTGTCATCAATAACCTCTTCGATTAATTTTTTACCAATAGACATGTTGCGGAATTGGTTAGCAATTTCTAATAATATTATTTTTTTATTTATATCATCAAACATTATATATCCAACAATTTCATCTCCAACCACAGCAACCTTAATCTTTATTGGTTCATTTTTACAGTTTTTATTAAAATAATCTTTAAAGGTATCGCTTACAAGCTCCTCATAATCATTACTTAAATAGTTAACTATCTCAAGGTTTTTAGGTGTACTTTTCTTTATAGGATTACTCTCCAAACTATCTTTCGTCACAATAGCCATATTTTTAGATTTATTATACTTACCTACTCTTCTAACAAAGTCCAATGAATCACCTATTGGTATAATTGCTATTGAATAAGATTCTTTTAAAATATCACTAATTAATGCTTTAGCAACTCCCCTTAATCTATAATCGCCATCAACGTGAATATTTATTATAGAGTTTTCCTTGAAAGCCACAACTCCTATCAAACGTTTATTTAAATATGCAGCCTTAAACTTTGCACCTTCAACATTCATTAATAGATAAGCGTTTCTTCTATTAATAAAATATTGACCACAAGAATCTAAATTGTCTATATCAGAAATCACCACTTCACCTTTTTCTAATGGCATATAAAGACCTTTTAATCCATTATAAAGTATGTCTTCATTGCGATTTGGCGATGTATTACAAGCACCGAATTTAGTGTTTTTCTTGAAGCCTTCTTTCATTAAATGTATTTCAAGAAGAGGGTTTATCTCTCCAGCTATTAATGTGAAAACAGACAAAGCATCCACACTTACTGAATTTGAAGCATTTTTTGAAGCGTTAACTTTGTTGTAATCGTTGCTTATCTCTTCATCTGTCTTACTGTATAAATAATGACTACTTACTAATTTAGGTGCAATATATCTTAAATGACAATATCTTCTCTCATCAATCGATAAGTCTGTACGTTCAAGTAAGTAACCTAAAGACTCTACTATCAGGAAATCTACTTCTGTTACAGCGCACTCTTTTAGTTTATCAAATCTAACATTCTGATTAAAATAGCTTAAGAGAATAGAGTCAACATAATGCCAAGTAAGGAAATTTTGTATAGTAAAGTTTATTTGCCCTTCAAGAAATCTTTTATTAACATTACTCCTAAATTTACTTGATGCTGGTATTGATTCTAAGAAAAGTTCCAGTTCAAATAAATATGCTTTTTCGTTGATGTCATCATAACTAACTCCATTAAGGATTTTAAGTGCTGTGCTGTGTATTTCCTCGTATCGCTTAGCAAATTGATTCATGTTACTAATACTACTAAAATCTATCTCATCTCTTATTGTTAAAATTTTATCCATTTAATCACACACTCCTAAAATTATTTTATTTTAAATATATCATTATAATTATAGCATAAAAACCTCTGACTCTAATTATTACACATGTTTTTTATAATAAATTTTTCTTAATTCTTATATTATCCCATTTACCTAAATCATCTTTTACTTTCTTCTTAAGTTCACTATCTTCTTCTTCAAATATCTCATCAAACTTTTTAGATATATATTTCATTCTCTTTAACTTCTTATCTACTCTGTCTTTGAATTTATCCATAAAGCACCTCCATTTGCATTTAGTTATTTTATAATAAATATAGCCTTTTCAACTCAGAAACATAGCAATAAAACATTAAACTTTCAGCTACACCCACCTCCTTAAATAAATATTTTTTTTATAATAAAAATGGCGTTAATTCAAGTTATTCCTTTCTTTTATAGTTTTCTTTATATCATTTAATTCTTGATAAGTAAGTCTTGGGTCTAACAGAGGGGTAACGTCTATGTTATGAAGTATTATTTCTCCGATTATAATCATAGCTTGTTGGCTAAATTGGTGATTTATATATTTAGACAAATCAATTCCTTTTAATAAAAATCTCCTCATAACATACATTTGAGTATAATCAAAATTAGAGTCTAAATAATTAATATTTAAGT
>JAWXUS010000033.1:0-13810 GCA_044426235.1 Peptostreptococcaceae bacterium
ATATTGTATTTTGATAAAGTGCATCTGTAAATCTTACAGTACTCTTTTTGAATGCTGTTGTTCCAACATTTGCAGTATTATTAGCTATAACGTCCATTTTAGTTTGGTTAACCTTCATACCACTTATTCCTGCATACATCGATCTTAACATAAATTAATTCTCCTTTATATTGTATATTTTTTAAGATTATATCGTATTTTTTAAGAAGTTACTTTTATTAATGATGAATATTCTACTTGCACTATTTCATCAGTTTTACTATCTTTTATATTCATATAGACTATACCACCATTTATTTCAACACTCATTACAGTACCAACTAATCTATCAGTAGCTACTTCTTCTGAGTTTTCAGAATCTTCATCAACTATATTTCCATTAGATTCATAGTTTTCATCAACAATTATATCATCATCTTCAGAATCTTCATCAGTTATATCTTGATCAAATATACTTCCATTACTTTCAGTACTTGACTCAACTGTCATATAAGTTTCAACTTCCCTACCTATTAAAGAACTTGCTCCACTCATTGCAGAGTTAACTAATAAACCATCTGTTAATGCATTTAAATAATCCATACTAGTATTTAAACTCATTATTTGTTCCATCGTTGTAAATTGTGAAAGTTGTGTTATATATTCTGTAGGATCTTGAGGATTAAATGGATCTTGGTTTTGCATTTGTGTAACTAATAATTTTAAGAATAAATCTTTATTTGCTTCGTCTCCAGCATAAACTATTGGAGTTCCATTTTCAGTTACTGTTGTATTTTGGATTTGTGTACTAGAAATTGTACTTATAGAACTGCTCATATTTAATTCCTCCCTCTAAATTAAAATATCAAAATTATCATCTTCAACAACTATATTATCTTCAAACTCTATTTCTTCAGTAATACCTCTTTTATTATTTTTTTTATTATTACTTTGATTGAAGTGGTTGTTAAAGTTATCTTCATTTAAATCTTTATCATTTTTATTTATAGTTATGACAACATCTTTTATATTTATTTTACTGTCATCTAAGCTCTTTATTAATTCACTTAAATTTCTATTTATAAGTTCATAAGCATCTTCATTAGTTAATTCGATTAAAACTGTTGAAATATCACTTTCTTTAACCAGTCTTATAGTCATATCTCCAAGTTCTCTTGGCGAAATTTTAACACTTATTTCTTCTACTCCATTTTTAGTCATAAACCTTATAGTTTTTATTGTTTCTTCTTCTAGGGCCTCTTGCCTTATTACTGGAATTGGTGTTTCAACTTTTTCAGTTTCTTGAGTTTGATTGAAAGAATTAACATTCATTGAAAAAACACCTTCTTCAATTATATTCTCTAAAATACTCATATCATTATTTTCATAATTATTAAAACTATCTATTATTTCATTTTGATTAAATATAGCATTAATACTAAATTCACTAGTTAAACTATTTTCATCAATTTTTTCAATAAAGTTATTATACTCTTTATAATTTGATTTTGCAATAAGTTCTATATCTTTAAATTTATCCATATCTGTGTTAATATGACTTTTTATTTCATTAATTAATTCTTCATCAATTCCATCTAAATCAATTACTAAATCTTCTTTTGTTTCATTTAAAGACTTTATTAGTTTATCTAAATCTTCATTTTCTTCAAGTATAGTAGTCATAGCCTCTATCATTTCTTCAATATTATTTATATCAGATAGAGTTATGCTTTCAGAATTTAATTCAATAGAATCATCTAGCTTTTTTATCATTTCAAAGTTTAAACTTTCTAAACTATTTTCTAATTCTAGAGATTTCAGGTTTAAGTTTTCTATATTAATACCTTCTAGCTTAATTTCTTCTAATTGTATTTCTTCTAATTCCTCAAGTTTACTTACTGAAATTAGTAATGCGATTAAAAGTTCATAATTTATTTCACTTTCCTCAATATTTTCTATTTCAGTATTTTCCTCAATTACTTTAGTCGCATTTTCATTTAATAATTTTTCAAATAAATCACCTTTAATTTCATTATCATCATTTTTATAAACATTATTATTTGAATAACTATTAACATCAGATACTATATTTAAGTTCATTATCTCCATTATAATTACTCCTCCCTATTTCTTATATATGCATAAAGAGCAAACTCATCATTATTAATTGCTTCTATTCTCTCTTCTTCTTTTTTAATTTTTTCTGCCTGATTTTCTTTTAATGTCTCAAGAGATTTTCTTTTGATTTGTTTTTCAATAAAATCTTGTTTAGTCTTCAAAACATTCTTTTCTTCTTTTTCAATTTCAAGCTTAGCTTTTTCAATCGCTTGTAAAATTGAATCCAAATAATTAAAAGCTATTTTTTGGCTAACTATATCTTCAAACCTAGTTATATCCCTATGATTATTGTAATCCTCTTCCAAATCTCTTAGCTTTTTTTCAACTAATGCTTTTTGATTTTGAGCTTTCCCATACAAAATTTTACTTTCATCTTCCTCTTTTATTCTTATATCAAGTAATTTTTGAAGTTTGAATTTAATGGCCATAAACACTCCTTTTATTTAAACATTTTCATAAGACTGTCTTTACTTTGGTTAAATGGAGTGCTTGTATTTACACCTTGTTTTAAATAGTCATTTACTTTATCAATATAACTAATAGCCTTGTCAATTTTTGGATTTGAACCTTTATCGTATGCTCCGATATTTATTAAGTCCTCTGCCTCTTTATAGGTTGCAAGTACATCTCTCGCTGCTGCTGCTGAGTGGTTATGTTCTTCACTCGCAATTTCTTTCATAAGTCTACTAACACTATTTAAAATATCAATTGCAGGATAATGATTTTTATGTGCAAGTTGTCTTGATAAAACTATATGTCCATCAAGTATACCTCTTACAGTATCCGCTATCGGTTCATTAAAATCATCACCATCAACAAGTACAGTATAAAATGCTGTTATTGATCCTTTTTCTGAAGTTCCAGTTCTCTCCATTAGCTTTGGTAACATTGCAAAAACTGAAGGTGTGTATCCTTTTTGTGCTGGTGGTTCACCGATTGCAAGCCCAACTTCTCTTTGTGCCATAGCAAATCTAGTTACTGAATCCATCATTAATAAAACTTTTTTACCTTGATCTCTAAAGTATTCTGCTATTGCAGTTCCAGTTAAGGCACCTTTTAACCTAACTAAAGGAGATTTATCTGATGTAGCACAAACTACAACAGATTTTTTCATTCCTTCGGGACCTAAATCTCTTTCTATAAAATCTAGAACCTCTCTACCCCTCTCACCAATTAAAGCTATAACATTAACATCTGCTTTTGCAGTTCTTGCCATCATTCCAAGAGTTGTACTTTTACCAACCCCAGACCCTGCAAATATACCAATTCTTTGTCCTTCACCACAAGTTAAAAAACCATCTATTGCACGAATTCCAGTTGGCATAACCTCAGTTATTCTAGGTCTTCTCATAGGATCTGGTGGTTCATTGAATAAGCTATATCTTTCACCACTAATCACTACATTTTTATCTATTGGATTCCCAATTCCATCAATTATTTGCCCTAAAAGATCATCACTACATCTAACACTTAGAGGTATTCCTTTTGCAACAACACGACATCCAGGACCTACTCCTGCAAGTTCTCCAAGTGGCATAAGTATTACTACTTCATCTTTAAATCCAACAACTTCACATTGAACTATATTACCAAGATTATTATAAACTTCACATAACTCACCTACAAAAGCCTTTATACCTTCAACTTCAACAGTAAGTCCAATTACTTTTTTAACTCTACCTTCACAAACTATTAAAGGTATATCATTAACTTTTTTAGTTAGTCTTTCAAAGTCTATCATACTAATTCCTCTTTTATTCTTTGTAGTATTGCATCTATTCCAACAGTTATTTTTCCATTATCAGATTCAAAAACTGCATTTCCTTCTTCGACCTTAAAGTCTGCTAAAACAAAAACGTCATCTTTTAATTTTTTATTATTTCTTAAATTTTCTAATTCTTTTTCTATTTCAATTTTATACTTCTCATTTACTCTAAGTACAAAATTCCCTTTAAGTTCATATCTTTCAATAGTATCTATAACAAGCGAATTTATTGAATCTTTATTTTCAAACCTATCTCTTAATACCTTTTCAGATATTGTAAGAATCATATTAATAATATTTTGTTTATTTTCTTTCATATAAAATAAAACTTCATCTTTAGCAGTATTTAAAATATCATATGCATCATTAATTATTTTCTCAGCTTCCATTTTACCTTTTTCAATATTATTATCATATGCTTCTCTGTAACCATCTTCATTACCATTTTGCTTACCTTCTTCATAACCTTTTTGATAAGCCTCTTTTTCTAATTCTTTAATACTCTGTTTAGCCTCAAGAATCATATCTTCCTTTTGCTGATTTGCTTCTGCAATTACTTTATTATAATCTTCTTCTATTTTATTTAATCTTTCATTTACTTCATTATCAAAATCAAGTCTTTTCTGTTCCATTTCAATTTCAAAATCCTTTTTAACTTCCTCTTGCTCTTTAAGTTCTTCTTCAGAGAGAGCCATTAAAATTTTTCTAGGTTTAATTTCAAATTCAATTGGAACTTTCATTTTATTTAACTTACTCGCCATATTAAAAACCCTCTATCCTATATAAATTCATCTTCTGACGACCTAGAAAGAGTAATTTCTCCACTTTCTTCAAGCTTTCTAACAGCATTTACGATATTTTGTTGTGCTTCTTCCACTTGAGAAACTTTTATCTTACCAAGCATAGATATTTCCTCTGTAAGTGCTTGGGCTGCTCTTTGAGATTGATTTTTAAGAATAACTTTTTCAACTTCTTTACTAGAACCTTTAAGTGCAAATGCAAGGTCTTTAACGTTAACTTCTTTAAGAACCTTTTGAATTGCAGTATTATCAAGTCTAATAATATCATCAAACACGAACATATTAGCTTTAATTTCCTCAGCCATAGCCTCATCACGCTCTTCAATGTATTTAATAATTGTTTTCTCTGTTTTTCTATCAACATTAGCAAGTATTTCAAGAAGACTGTTGATACCTCCAGAACTCTCCATCTCTCTTTGACCAAGTTTTGAAAGTTTAAGTTCAACTGCTCTATCAATTGCTTGAATAACTCCTGGTGCTATTGAGTATGGTGTACCAAGTTTTAAAGAAACTTCAACTTTTAAATCTTCTTGAAGTTCACTTAAAACTTGCGCTGCCTTTTCAGGTTGTATATGTGCAAGTATTATTGCAATAGTTTGAGTACTCTCACCTTGAATTGCTGATAATATTTGACTTGCATCTGCTTTTCTTGCTGCCATAAATAGTCTAGTGTATGCATCGTATTTAATTCCTTCAAGAAGTTTAGATGCTCTTTGACTACCAAGCGCTCCACTAAGAAGTAACTTAGCAGATTTCATACCACCTTCAAGCACTTCACCCTTACCTTTATTTATCTCAATAAATTCTTGTAGTATTTCTCTTCTTTCACGTGCCGAGATAGTTTCTATACTCGCTATCTCAACACCTATTTTTTGTATTTTTTTATCTGATAAATTTTTTAATACTCCAGATGCAGATTCAGTACCAAGTGTCATAAGAAGTACTGCGGCTTTTCTTGCACCAGATATTTTTCTTGGCTTAGGCATATTTCCTAAATCAAATGCATTAACAGAATTTTGAGTTTGCATACCGTCTGATAGACCCATTGGCTTATCTAATTCTACCATAAATACCTCCTAATCATTTAACCATTTGTTAATTATTTCTGTTACTTGTTCTGGATTTTCTGCTGAGAAGTTTTTAACTTCATCTTCTAAGCTAACACCTTCATCATCATCTGTCCCAACTATTCCTATTCTAGTTTGTTCCATTTCTTCTAATTGTTTATTTATCATATCAATTTCATTTTCTTCTAATATTTCTTCTGTTTGTTTAGATTTTCTTACTCTAAATATTACAAATACTATAATTGCTATAATTATAATTGCTATTAATAGACCAATTAACATTTGTCTACGTGCTGCTGCTTCTTCTTCTGCAAGTTTTTCAGCTTCTTCTTGTGCTAAATCAACTGGATTAAATTCCATAGCAACAACTGCTACGTTATCTCCTCTTTCAATATCCATTCCAACAGTATTTGCGATTAATGCCTCAACATCTCTCATAGTTCCTGCATCTAAATTTCCATTTATAGCAATAGATGCTGTGATTCTGTTTATTTCACCTTGTGCTTTAATAGTTCTAGTTTCAGTTTGACCCGTTATAAAACTTAAATATTCTTCTTTATTTTCAGTTAATGAATTTGAATCTGTGTCATTAGCTTGATTGCTCATATTATCGTCGATTGTTCCACCTGATTGTCCCTGTTCTTGGCTTGTGCTTTCAATTCTATCTTCATTTATTGCAACCCTATTTGGATCGATTACAAGTTCTGTTATTTCAGTTGTATCAAAATCTAGATTTGAATTAACACTAACACTTACCTTACCAACTCCAAACATTGGCTCAAGTAAAGATTTAATAGATCTTTCTAAATCCATATTAAGTTGCTTTTCTGCATCTCTTGCTATGTCTAGACCGCTATCTTTTGATAAATTAACGTTTCCGTTATCATCAAATAGTCCATATGATAATAAATTCATACTCTGATCAATTATCTCAACGTTTTGTTTTGGTATATTAAAGCTACTGGCAGAAACTAATGATGCTATTGATACTACTTGTTCTTGAGACAATGTTTGTCCGGATTTTAATGTAATATAAACAGCAGCTGTTCCTTCAACTGACTCCTCCACAAAAACAGATTTTTGACCTTGAGTTATATGTACTCTTGAGTCTTGAACCTGTGGGAAGGTTTCTATAGTTCTTTCAAGCTCACCTTGAATTATTCTTTGTTTATTTAGTGCGAATTCTTCATCAGTTAAGCCAAATGAACTTCCTTCATCCAACAATTCAAATCCTGTAGAACCACCAGTTATCTTAGGTGACAATTGAATTCTTAATTTATCAACTTCATCTTTTAAAACATAAATCGAATCACCTTCAAATTTACTATCAGCACCTAACTTGTCTAATTCTTCTGTGACAGTTAATGAATCAGTTGCATTAAGTCCTGAAAATAAAACTGTGTATTTATTATCTTTCATATATTTAAAACCAAAAAATGCAGTTGCTATTAAAGCTAGTATAACTACTGATAATGCTATTTTTTGGGGAAGGCTTAAGCCTTTTACTTTTTCAATAGTTTTTTTTGCAAAATCTTGAGATTTTTGCCCTGTTTCTTTTATGTCCATCAAATCGCTCCTTTAATAGATTACATCTGCACTCTATTTAGTTCTTGGTATGCATCATACATTTTATTTCTAACTTCAAGCATAAGTTGCATAGACATTTGCGATTCTTGAACCGCTAACATCACTTCGTGCATACTAATATCCTCACCCTTTATTAAAGATTCAATCGCACCATCTGCTGTCAATTGGCTTTCATTTACTTTTAATATTGCATTTTCCATAACATCATTAAAATTAGTAGTTTGTTGCGAAACAACTTCAGTTTCTTTTGGTATAGTACTATTCTTAACTGCATTTGAGAATATCTCTGCTGCATAATTATTAATATTTGTCATATTAATCTCCCTCCTTAGTATTACCATTTATATTTTTTTAATTTATATCTATTTTATATCTATTTATATGCTTTTTATGACTATTTATTATCTTCCAATTTCTAAAGCTTTAGAAATCATATTTTTTTGTGCAGTTAAAGTATCTACATTCGATTCATAAGCACGAGATGCAGTTATTAAATCAGTCATTTCAACTAAAATATCAACATTTGGATACTCAACGTATCCTTCTTCATTTGCATCTGGATGACTCGGATCATACACTAACCTAAGAGGTGTATCATCTTCAATTATTTCATCTGCTTTAACACCTAACATTCCTAATTTTTCATCATAATTTTCTGAAAATAAAGCAATCTTTCTAACGTATGCACCACCGTCTTCAGTTCTTGTTGTTTGAATATTTGCAACGTTTGAAGATATAACGTCCATTCTAAGCCTTTCTGCTGAAAGTGCACTAGCACTTATTCTCATCCCACTAAATGCGCTCATAATTATCTCCCTCCTATAACACTTTTTGCCATAGCTATTTTTGTATTTGTTAAGCTAACAAGTGCATTATATTGTAAGCTTGTTGCAGCTTGATTTACTTTTTCATATTCTAAATCAACATTATTCCCATCATTTCTCATACTTCCAGTTTCATCAGTTTTAACATTTATACTTGCTCTATCAAGATTTGCTTGTAAACTTTCTTCAAATTCTACATATTTTCTTTTATAATTTGGTGTATTTATATTTGCTATATTCTGTGCAATAGTTTGACTTCTTTCATCCATTGCATTAAGTCCCATTTTTAAAAGTCCGTAAGTTTGCATATATTTTCCTCCCTAATAATTTTATATTTGTATTTATTTTTCTACTTATTATATAAGCTAATTTTATTCGGTCACTTTCATCTATTAATTATACTTAAAAAAGTTGATTTCTTCAACATTTTTTTAAATTTTTATATAAGTTAATAATTTTCATTAATTTCATAAAAAAAAGAGCACCTTATAGGAAACTCTTATTATTATCTATGTTACTTAAAATCTTTTTAGCAATTTCTCTTGAATCGATTTGATAAGTACCATTTTCTATTTGATTTTTAATTTGCATTACTCTATCTGAACTCTTTAATTCATCATTCATATTAATTTTATTTAAGTTTTTTGCAGTATTTGATAATTCTATTGAATCCATTCTAGTTTCCTTCTTGTTATCTTCTGTAAAATTTGCTTTTTTGTAAGCATTTTGAACTGGAGATAAAAAACTCGTAGCATTTATTTTCATTTTACTCCTCCTACCTCTCTCATACCTTATGTTATTATTAGTATACGACAACTTTTTAAAAAGTTTATATGTATATATTTATATTTTTTATAATTTTTTATTCAATTTCCAAAAAATATAAAAATTTATTTTTTCAAGAAAAATTTTGTGACAAATACCTAAGAGCTTGAATATAATCAATTAAGCAATTAGTAATTAAATTTTATCGATGTTTAAGTTTTTTTATTTTGTTAATAATCCCTATATAATTATTTGCCACTAAGGAGTGATTTTTTTGCAAATTTATATTTATTCTAAAAACAATAAAATTAAAAATACACTTGAACAATTTATCTATACTTTTTTTGAAGATAAAGAGATAACATACACTATAACAAAAATTTCTGATGAAATTGAACTTAATAATATTTCTGATTACGACTTAATTTTTTTTGATACCGATCAAAAACCTACTGATAACATAGATTTTAAAAATACTCATATAATAAAAATTTCTGATATTTTTTATTATACTTTAAACAATATTTCTAACGAAAACATTTTATTTAAACCTCTTAAATACGATTCTTTCTATTTAGAGTTTAATTCTATTTTTGAAAAGTTTGTATCTAAAAATAAAAAAGCTAGCGAAAGCATTTTAAGTAAGATAAAACTTTTTAATAAAAAAAAATCAAACAATAAAGAAAGTATAGATTTTACACAAATTAAAAATATTACTTATATTCATATTTGTTCAAACAAACATTTTATTATTCACACGAAAAATAAATCATACAATGTTTATGATTCGATTGAAATTTATAATAATACAATTTGTACAAATCTTTTTAGATGTAATAACAATCATTTAATTAGCCTACAAGAAATATCTAGAATTGGTAAATATTTCATAGAAGTTAATTTTACAATTATTAGTGTAGATAAAAATAAGTTCAATCCTTTAAAGGAAGAACTTATTAAAATCTTAAAAATAAGTTTTAATAGCTAATTATTATACAAGCTCAGTTTTAAATGTTTTATAGCTATTTATTACCTTTGGAACATAGTTTTGAGTTTCAGTTGGCATTTTGTAAATATCATCAATAGACGTTACTCCTCTATCTGCCATTCTAGTTGGTCCACCATTATAGGCCATAAGACCCATCTCTATGTCTCCATCATACTTATCTATATAGCTTTTTAAATGTTTAGTTCCAGCATCAATATTTTCAACTATATCAAATGGATCACTAAGTCCATAATAATTATAGTTTATTGGCATAAGCTGCATAAGCCCTTTTGCACCTGATGATGAAGTTACATTTGGATTAAAGTTTGATTCAGTCTTTATTACAGCTCTTATTAAATCAGCATCAACTCCATACTTTTCAGCTGAAGTTTCTATTGCTTGTTCGATTTCAATAGTTGAGTTTTTATCGCTTAATTTTATTTCAGTAACATTAGTTGAAGTATCCGTATAAGTATTACTTGTTGAAGTATTACTATTTACAAAAATATCTTCTAAAGTGCTACTTCCATTTGTTCCATTAATTATTTCAATTCTACCTATATTTATAGTTACCCCATTTAAATTGTTACTTGAACTATTTTGTCCCCCACTTGAACAATCACAATCATTTGAATCTTCACCACTTGAGTTACTACTAACATTTGATAATGCAGTTAATAAACTTTTCATAGCTAAATCAAACCCTGTATTCGTACTCGTTGATGACATATTTTGATTTGCACTAGTTAAAGTGTTTAAAGCACTTAATGTGCTTAATAATTCAATATTCATATAAAATCACCTCTTTTTATGATTATATCAAACCTTAAAAATTATATCAAATTTTAATTATTAAAGTCTTATTCTTCAATAATATATTCAGTAGTTTCCTCTATTATTTCAGTTTCTATAACTTCAGTTATAATTTCCTTTTTCAATACTTCCTCTACTACTTCTATACTTTCTACATTTTCTTCGATTGTGTGTATTTTAATTTCATCATTTACAAGTGGTCTATCTTCAAATATTTTTTGAATAAATTGCATATTATATTTGTTTTTAATTCCTGTATCTGTAATTTCCTCAAAATCAAGATCTACTTTAGTTGAATTCATCCTTGCAAGTTCAACCATACTTTCATTTCTTTGAAGTTCTATTTCTAATGCCTTTAATTTTTGTTTTTGAGCTATAAGTTCATTCTTTATAACTTCAATTTTTTCAATCGCTTGATTTATTGATGAAATCTCATTTTTTTTCTGTCTAACTTCATCCTCTTTTGACTGTATATCTTTTGATAATTGCTTTTGAACACTACTTTCATCATCTATTTTTTGAGTACTATTTTGTTTTAATTTAAGATCTTTTTCAAGGGATTGTATATCTTTTAAAGTATCATTTTTCTCTGTATTTCTATTTTTAACGGTCTTTTTTTGAGTTTTATCAAGTGAAATTTCTTCACTATTTTTTTTATTTTGTATTTGCTGTTGCTTAATTAAAATCTCATTACTTAATCTTTTTTGTTCATTTATTGCACGCTCTTGCTCTTTGATTAATTGTTCTTGTTTTCTTAAACTCTCAATCAATCTCTTTTCTTCTTTTAAGTTATTTTCTTTTTGGATAGTATGATTCATATCTCTTTGTATTTTTAATGACCCACTCTTTAACTTACCCATATCCCTAGTATAATTATCTCTACTTTTAAGTAAAGTCTTTTCAGTTTGCATCACTTTTTCTTGCTTTTCATTAACACTTACGATTTGATTTTTTACGTTATACTTTTGCGCTTCATCATTTGCAAATTGTAATTTATTATTTTGATTTGATGCTTTTTTTATCATCTCTAAATTATTTATATTTTGTCTATTTTTATCAAAATTATTGTTAGAGTATGATGTAGTGTTATTAATATTCATATAACTCACCCTATTCTATATATATTACTATAACAATACGGCAATCAACTATTAAACTTTACATTAAATTCACATTAAATTCATAAAACAAAACACCATATAAAAATATGGCGTTTTCATCTTTTTATTACTTACATAATTAATTATTTTATAATTTAATTATGTAGTATTTCATTTTTTAACTCTTCTTCTGGAGTAATATTTTCATCTGGTAAAATCTCTTCTTCCAAATCATCATCCTCAGGAGTAACTTCTTCTTCTAAATCTTCTTCAAATTCTGGTAAAATTTCTTCATCTAAATCTTCTTCAAATTCTGGTAAAGTTTCTTCTAAACCATCTTCTACTAAATTATCTTCAGTATCAATTATAGGCATCTTATAAATTTTTATTGTATCACTTTGAATAGAGTTTTTATCTTTATGCTTTCCAACAACATATATATCTAAATTGTATTCATCAAGATCAAGTTCAATAGAATAACCAGTATCTTTTATTCCGCTTTCATATAAAATAAATCCACTATTTTCTACACTATTGTCTTTAATATAAATACTATAAGTAGTATTCTCTATATCAATTTTATTCCAATAAAGAGTTAGTGTTGTTTCTCTTAATTTTTTGTATAAGTTATTTACTTTTTCATTTTCTATTAATTTTTCAGGAATTACTTCATCAAATTCCATATCAATTATTTGACTTGATTTTGAAGTTTCAATTGAATTTTTACCAACAATGTAAATACTTAAATTCTTAATTTCTTCTCTATCAAGCTCAAATGTATAGCTAACTCTTCCTATATCACTTTCAATATTTATAGTCTCAAATAATTCAAAATTAGTTAAATTCTTATTTATATATAATTCATAATCATAAACATCTTTTAATGCATCAAATTTAACTTCAAATCTTAATTTATCCCCAAGATCATTATATAACACTTCCATATTTTTAATTTCTAAATCTTTAATAGGTTTTTCCTCAACATTTATAGTTATATATTTAGTTTTTTCTTGACACTTAATCATTATTTTCTCACTTCCAATTCTAAGTGCCACTACATTTCCATTACTATCAATACTAACTGATCTTTCTATTGGAAGTTTATTATCAACTAAGTGATAAGTTACCGTGTCATAATCTAAATCTCTAGGACTAGTTATTACTTGAGTATTTAATTTAATTTCATCAGATACAGTTAAATTCAAATCATTATTAACATATATTTCTTCAATTCTTGCCTTTATATTAAAAGCAAACACTTGTTCTTTATCTTTCGAAGTAACACTAAAACTAGCATTTCCAACACCTATTGCTAATAGCTTATCTTCTTCAACTTTTAATATACTATCATCACTAACATTGTAATTTATAGTTTCTTTCTCCTCAAATCTATCATAGTCAACTTCAATACTTGACTCAATATTTGCAAATTCACCAACATATTTTATATCATTATCAAGGCTTGCCTCTAAAACTTTGACTTTTGGATCTAATACTCTAATATTTATCTTTTTTAGAACACGATCATCTTTCATAAGAGCAATAGACGAAATACCTTCTTTTAGGCTAATTACTTTGTCGCCCTCAATTTTTAGTATTTCTTCAGTATCCAAAACGTTAAACCAAATTTTTGGCTCACTTGCATATGATGGAAAAACTATGTAATCTCCACTTGATAAAGTTACCGTATCATTTAGCTTCATTGTGAATTTATCAATATCTTTAACATAATCACCTTCCACAATATCTATTGAAATACCTTTTACCATAGGCTCTATTATATTAAATTTGAACAAATAAAATTGTACTATGAAAATCATTGGAAGTAAAATTATTAATCTTAATTTTTTATCTTTCAAATTAATTTTTTTCACATCATCACTTCCTTTTTCCTATTATAACATAATATAAATAACATTTGATTATATACCCAAAAAAAATATTTTATACTAAAAAGCCGTTTCCAAAATAGAAACGGCAATCAATTCTACACTCCATATTTTT
>JAWXUS010000034.1:0-13614 GCA_044426235.1 Peptostreptococcaceae bacterium
CCACTTTTTTATATAGAGTGCGTGAGAAATAAAAAAATAATAGTGTTAAATTTATCGAGGTGTAGCGCAGTTTGGTAGCGCACATGGTTTGGGACCATGGGGCCGGGGGTTCGAGTCCCTTCACCTCGACCAAAATAATATGGTGGGTATAGCTCAGTTGGTTAGAGCGCCAGATTGTGGCTCTGGAGGCCGTGAGTTCGAATCTCATTATTCACCCCAATTTTTTTTCGGCGACATAGCCAAGTGGTAAGGCAGTGGACTGCAACTCCTTGATCCCCAGTTCGAATCTGGGTGTCGCCTCCACTACTTGCACCCATAGCTCAACTGGATAGAGTGTCTGACTACGAATCAGAAGGTTAGGGGTTCGAGTCCCTTTGGGTGCACCAGTTAAATGCCTCTAGCATATTTTGCTAGAGGTTTTTTGTTTTTTATGTATAAATATTTTCTAATGTGTTAAGAATTATATTAACAATGTTAGGAGGGGTTTATATATGAGAAAAAAAACAATTTCAAAAGAAAATATTGAAAAAGAAAAGATATTAAAGGATTTAGAAAGAGCATTTTTGGATGTTACAACTGCTGAATCATTTTTTCAGGTTGTCAATGATCCAGAATTAGTTGATATGGCTATATTTGATTTAGAGGCCAAAAAATCAAGATATACTTATTTACTAAAAATGGCAAAAGAAAAAAGAGTAAAGAAAACTATAGAAGAAGCTTTAATTGAATCTATGGTTAAATAAAGGAGTGAAAATTTTTGTACGTAGTTTATGGAGATCAAATTTTAGACAGTAAAGAAATTTTAGATAAAATAAATAATAGTAGTAATTTTACAGTTGAAAAAGATTTATCTAAAGCGACTAAAAGAGAAGATGTATTAGCTTATAAAGTCAGTATTAAAGTTGAATTATTAAATGAGATGATAAGTGAAGATATTAATATTTCATCTCTTGATAAAGATGAGTTATTTTATGAGTATATGAGTTTATCTGATGAATTATCTCTTGATTTATTTGAGATAATAGAATATTCAAGATTTATATCAAGATCTTATAAGTGGGATAGATCTGATAAAACTATAAAATGTATTGTTGCATTTTCAAACAGAGAACTTTCAGAATTAAAACTTAATGATGTAATAAAAAGACTTTTAACTCAAGTTGATTAATTATAAAAAGCTATGAATTTTTCATAGCTTTTTTGATATAATAAAAAGTTGATATGATTAAATTTTAAGATATTTAATAGGAGGAAGTTATGGATATATATGATGCTATTTATTATAGAAAATCGTCTAATAAATATTTACAAAAACCTTTAAAAGTAGATTTATTAGAGGAAATTAAAAAAGTTTGTTTAGAAGTTAATGGGTATGATGATAAAATAAGTGCACATGTAATAGAAAAAGGACATTTAGTAGATTTACTAGTTGGTAAGAATATTAGAGTAAAGGCACCTCATTATATTCTTATTTCATCAAAAAGAGATAACTCTTTTATGGATGTTGGTTTTACATCTGAAGAATTAGTTCTTAAATTAACTATTTTAGGGGTATCTAGTTGTTATTTAGATATTAATTTAAAGTATGAAGATGTTTTTGATATGGTAAATACTTATGAAAAACAGGCAATAGATGATGAAATTATAGAAGAGAATTATATTAAACCACAAATTTTAATTGGTATCGGTTATTCTGATGGGGAAGATATTTTTAGAGATTCTTATGATCAAATAGATAGAAAAAAGACTAAGAATATATGTAAAAATATTAATAGCAATTATCAAGATATTTTAGAATTAGTACAATTAGCACCTTCATATAAAAATACTCAACCTTGGTCTATATATAATGAGTTGAATAGGTTTGATATTTATTATGATAAAAAATATTTAAAAGATGAGAAGTTAATGTTTATTAGCATGGGATGTTTTATGAAACATTTTGATTTAGCTATAAAAAAGAAAGAAAAAAAGGTTAATTATACTAAAAATATTGCTAAAAATAAACTTGGAAAAAGGTATTTATTAACTGCTTTAGTAAATGGATAATTATTTTTTTTATTGACACAAGACATTAAAAGTGTTTTAATATTATAAAGAAAAGTTATTTTTTCACAAAATTGAATAATAAAGTCTTTTAAACTAGTCCAGAGAGGCTGGGAAAGATATCTTGATATATAGATAAAAATCCTTACATCTCTTTTTGGTGTAAGGATTTTTTTTGTAGGCTTTATTAAAAGGAGATAATTATATGGGTAGAGATAAGTTAATAGTGGCGATTGATACTGATGAATTTAATAAAGCAAAAGATATGATTGATAATTTGGGAGATAGTGTTGATATATTTAAAGTAGGTCTTGAACAGTATGTTGCAACTAGAGGTAAGACTGTTGATTATTTAAATGAAAAAGGTAAGAAAGTATTTCTAGATTTAAAGTTTCATGATATTCCAAATACTATGCAAAGTGCAGTAAGAGCTGCAGTTCGTGATAAGGTTTGGATGATGACGATTCACGTATCTGATATGGAAGGTATGAAACAATGTGCAAAAGCTGCAAGAGAAGAGGCTTTAAAATTAAATATTGAAAAGCCAATAATAGTTGGAGTTACAGTTTTAACTTCTCTTAGTAATGAAGATTTATCAGATATTGGATGTAATTTAAATACTGAGGAACTTGCAATAAAAAGAGCAAAACTTGCAAAAGAAGCGGGAATTGATGGTATAGTTTGTTCAGCAAAAGAAGTAAGCAAGATAGTAGATGTTTGCGGAGATGATTTTGTTAAAGTTTGTCCAGGTATTAGACCTGTTGATGGTGAATTTGGAGATCAAAAAAGAGTTGTTACTCCAAGTGATGCAATAAAAAATGGAGCAAGTTATTTAGTAGTTGGAAGGCCAATTACTCAAAATGAAAATCCAAAATTAATGGCAGAAAAAATAACAAAAGAAATAGAAAATGCTTAGGGGGTAGATTATGAAAGCTAAATTAATATTACAAGACGGAACTATTTTTGAAGGAAAAGCATTTGGATACTTGAATGAAAGTGTTGGAGAGGTTGTTTTTAATACTTCAATGACAGGTTATGGAGAAATATTAACGGATCCTTCATATTTTGGACAAATAGTTACAATGACTTATCCTCTAATTGGAAATTACGGTATAAACTTAGAAGATATAGAATCGACAGGAGTTCATGTTAAAGGACTTATAGTTAGAGAAAAAAGTGATACTCCAAATAACTTTAGATGCGAAATGGATATAGATACATATTTAAAACAAAATAAGGTTATAGGGCTTGAAGGAATAGATACTAGGGCACTTACAAAAATACTTAGAAATAGTGGAACTATGAAGGGAATTATTTCATTAGAAAGTTCATCATTAGAAGGTGTTCAGTCTAAATTAGATTCTTTTGATAATACTTTAGCAGTTAAAACTGTTACAAGAAAAAAAGTTCAACATATAAAAGGAAATGGAAAAAAGATAGCAGTTCTTGATTTTGGAGTTAAAGAAAATATATTAAGATCATTTAAAGAGAGAAATTGTGATATAACAGTTTTCCCTGCTACAACTTCTCCAGAAGAAGTTTTATCTATAAACCCTGATTTAATATTCTTATCGAATGGGCCTGGAGATCCAGAAGATTTAGAAGATATCATATTAAATATAAAAGAGTTAGTAACTAAAAAGCCAACTTGTGGAATTTGCTTAGGTCATCAACTTTTAGCACTTGCACTTGGTGGAGAAACTTCAAAATTAAAGTTTGGACATAGAGGTGGAAATCACCCAGTTAAAGACATTGAATTAGATAAAGTATTTATAACTAGTCAAAATCACGGGTACTACGTTTCAAAGATGCCTGATGATATGAAAGTTACTCATATAAATTTAAATGATCAGACAGTTGAGGGAATGAGACATAATACTTTACCAATATATAGTGTTCAGTATCACCCTGAGGCTTGCCCAGGACCAAAAGATAATGATTATATATTCGATAAATTTTTAGATTTAATATAGAGGGGGGATAGAATATGCCAAAGATTGCTAGTATAAAAAAGACGTTAGTTTTAGGTTCTGGGCCAATAATAATAGGTCAAGCGGCTGAGTTTGATTATTCGGGAACACAAGCTTGCCAAGCACTTAAAGAAGAAGGAATAGAAGTTGTTTTAATAAATAGTAACCCTGCAACTATAATGACTGATAAGGAAATTGCAGATAAAATATACATAGAACCTTTAACTCTTGAATTTATAGAGAAGGTTATACAAAAAGAGAAACCAGATAGTTTACTTGCTGGAATGGGTGGTCAAACTGCTCTTAACTTAGCTGTAGAATTAAGTGACAACGGAATACTTGATAAGTATAACGTAAAGATGATTGGTACGAGTGTTGAGTCAATAAAAAAAGGTGAAGATAGAGATACGTTTAGAGAAGTTATGAGAAAAATTAATCAACCAGTGGTTATTAGTGAAATTGTAACTGATTTAGATAGCGGACTTGAGTTTGCAATAAAAATAGGATATCCAGTAGTTGTAAGACCTGCATACACTTTAGGTGGAACAGGTGGAGGAATTGCAGAAGATGTTGAAGAATTAACTGAGATATTAACTCAAGGACTTCAACTTAGTCCAGTAAGTCAAGTTTTACTTGAAAAGAGTATAAAAGGTTGGAAAGAAATAGAGTATGAAGTAATAAGAGATAGTAAAGGAAACTGTATTACAGTTTGTAATATGGAAAATATTGATCCGGTTGGAGTTCATACTGGAGATAGTATAGTTGTGGCACCAAGCCAGACTTTGAGTGATAAAGAATACCAAATGCTTAGAAAAGCATCTATTGATATAATAAATGAAATAGAAGTAGAGGGAGGGTGTAATGTACAGATAGCCCTTCATCCAGAAAGTTTAGAATATGCAATAATAGAAATAAATCCAAGAGTAAGTAGATCGTCTGCTCTTGCATCTAAAGCAACAGGATATCCAATAGCAAAAGTTGGAGCAAAAATAGCTTTAGGTTATACATTAGATGAAATAGAAAATGCAGTTACTAAAAAAACTTATGCTTGTTTTGAGCCAACACTTGATTATGTTATTGTTAAAATACCAAAGTGGCCATTTGATAAGTTTAAAGATGCGAATAGAAAACTTGGAACTAAAATGATGGCAACTGGAGAGATAATGAGTATAGGAAGTAACTTTGAGAGTGCTTTCTTAAAGGGAATTAGATCTTTAGAAATTGGAAAATATTCATTAGTTCACTCTGCATCTGAAGAAAAAAGTATAGATGAATTAAAAAGAAGTGTTGTAGTTCCAGATGATGAAAGATTATTCGACTTAGCAGAAATGATAAGACGTGGTTATAGTATTGATATGATTCAAAAAATAACTGGTGTTGATAAGTGGTTCATAAATAAATTTAAGTGGATAGTTGAACAAGAAGAAAACTTAAAAGTAATGAATATAGAAGATGTTACTAAAGATTATTTATTAGAACTTAAGAAAAAAGGATTCTCAGATAAGGGAATATCAGATCTTATGAAGATAAGTCCTGAAAGACTTTTAGAACTTAGAAATCTTTATAACATAAGTCCTTCATATAAAATGGTTGATACTTGTGGGGGAGAATTTGATGCACTATCTCCATATTACTACTCAACTTATGAGCAATTTGATGAAGTTGAAGTTAGTGATAAGAAAAAAGTTATAGTGTTAGGTTCAGGTCCAATAAGAATAGGTCAAGGTATAGAATTTGATTATTGTTCAGTTCATTGTGTTAAATCACTTAGAAAAATGGGGATTGAAACTATAATAGTAAATAATAATCCTGAAACTGTTAGTACAGATTTTGATACTTCTGATAAGTTATATTTTGAGCCTTTAACTGAAGAGGAAGTTTTAAATATTATAGAAAAAGAAAAACCTGAAGGGGTTATACTACAATTTGGTGGGCAAACTGCAATAAAACTTGCAAAGTTCTTAGATGAAAAGAATATAAAAATTCTTGGAACTAGTTTTGGAAATATTGATGCTGCTGAAAATAGAGAAAAATTTGAAGAACTTCTTGAAAAGTTAGATATAAATAGACCAAAAGGAAAAGCTATTTGGAGTGTTGAAGAAGGAATTGAAGAAGCTAAGAAGTTAGAATATCCAGTTTTAGTTAGACCTTCATACGTACTTGGTGGGCAAGGTATGGAAATCACTTATGATGAAATAAAACTTACTCAATATTTAGAAAATACATTCTTAAGAGATAGTAAAAATCCAGTTTTAATAGATAAGTATTTAACTGGTCGTGAAATAGAAGTTGATGCAATATGTGATGGAGAAGAAATATTAATACCTGGAATTATGGAACACTTAGAAAGAGCAGGGGTTCACTCAGGAGATAGTATAACTATGTATCCGTCTCAAAATATAACTAATAAAATAAAAGAAAAAATACTTGATTACACTAAAAAAATAGCTATAGAACTTAATGTTTTAGGAATGGTAAATATTCAGTTTATAGAATTTAAGAATGAATTGTATATAATAGAAGTTAATCCAAGAGCAAGTAGAACAGTTCCATATATTAGTAAGGTAAGTAATGTTCCAATAGTTGATTTAGCTACTAGATGTATGATGGGTGAAAAACTTGTTAATTTAGGATATGGAACTGGAGTATACAAAGAACCAGAACTTATATCTGTGAAAGTACCAGTGTTCTCAATGTCAAAATTAGCTAAAGTTGATATTAGTTTAGGACCTGAAATGAAATCTACAGGAGAAGTTTTAGGTATAGGTAAAACTTTAGAAGAGGCACTTTATAAAGGATTCTTAGGTGCTGGAAAAACTATGAAATGTGATAGAAGAGTTGTATTAGCAACCGTTAATGATAAAGATAAAGAAGAATTCTTAGAAATAGCAAAAGAAATGAAAGATCTGGGTTATACATTTATAACTACAAGTGGAACGGCTAAGGCTTTACAAGAAAATGGAGTAGAATCTAGAATAGTAAATAGGGTTGAAGAATCAAGACCAAATATACTAGATGTTATTAGAAATAAAGAAGTTGATATGGTTATAAATACTCCAACAAAAGGAAATGATTCAACTAGAGATGGATTTAAAATAAGAAGAACTGCAACAGAGTTTGCAACTGAAGTTATGACATCACTAGATACATTAAGAGCACTTGTGAGTGTTCAAAAGAAAGATTTCAATATGTCTAATATAGATATATATGATTTAGGAAAATAATATAATTTAAACTTAAATTTAGGAAATAAAAAAATATTTTTTAAAATTTTTTATATATCTTAAAGTATTAGTTTTTCAACAAATATTGACAAAAAATGCAGATTAATTTCTGCATTTTTTTTATTTTGCACTATTTAAAAAAAAATATGTGCCGTATCTTAGGGATGTAGCAATACAACTTAGAAATTTAAGGAGCATATTTATGAAAATAAAACATAAGATTTTAACTTTAATTTTAGGGGTTTCTCTTTTTGTCGGATGCTCCAACGAAGAAGTTAATAATGAAAATATAGATGATATAGTAGCAATAATTAATAATCATGAAGTAACTAGTGATTATTTTACAAAAACAATTTCACTTCAAAAAGGAGCAGTTGAAAATTTTTATGGTGAAGAAGTTTGGGAAACTGAAGAAAATGGAATTAAGTTTAAAGATAGATTCAAAAATGATTTAATGGATCAACTAATAACTATTTATTCGATATATTCAGAGGCTGAAGAAAAAAAATTTTTACCAACTGAAGATGAGTTAAATGAAGCGGTTGATAACTTTAATAAAACAATAGAATCAAATGAAAGTTATAAAAATGATTTAGAAAAATCTAACATTGACGAAACATATATAATGTACCAACAAAACCAAAGTTTAGCAATTAAAAACTTTGAAGATGATTTTATGGAAAATGTAGAAATAACTGATGAGGAAGCTAAATTATATTATGATGAAAATAAAGACGAGTTTGAAATTGAAGATGGATATTCAGATTTTGAACAAGTTAGAGATTACATAAAGCATGAACTTAAAGATGATGAGTATGATGATGAAATCAAAAAAATAAAGACTGAAGCTCAAGTAAAAATAAATCAGGACGTATTAGATAGTATTATATTCTAAAAATTAAAATTTAAAAATACAGAAATAAAAAATATATTAAACTAAAAATCGGAGGAAGAAAAAAATGAAACATTTAAAGAAAATGAGACAAAACAAAAAATTATTATCAGGAATACTACTTACTAGTATGGCTTTATCAAATATAGCATCAGTTAGTGCAACTGGAATTGAAACTTCAATAGAACCTACAGTAAAAGCTAGTAATGATGATTTAGATAGAAAATTAGTAGGATACTTCCCAGAATGGTCATACAAAGAAGAATCACATAACTTCTTCGATGTTGCTGACTTACAATGGGATTCATTAACTCATATACAATATTCTTTTGCACAAGTAAATCAAGAAACTAACAAATTAGAATTATGTGATACAGAAGCTGCAATAGAAGAAGATTTTAGTAACCATGAGTTAGTACATAAAGGTGAAGTAATAACGATAGATGAATCACTTCCATACAAAGGACATTTCAATATAATAACTCAAATGAAAGAAAAGTATCCAGATGTTAAAGTTACAATGTCAGTTGGTGGATGGGCAGCATCAAGAGGATTCTACACAATGTTAGATACAGATGCTGGAATAAAATCATTCGTTGATTCTTGTGTTGATTTTGTTAGAGAATACGGATTTGATGGAATAGATGTAGATTTTGAATTCCCATCTTCAACTTCTCAATCAGGAAATCCAGATGACTTTGATTTATCAGAGCCAAGAAGAAAAACTATAAATGCAAGATATAACTTAATGATGAAAGAATTAAATGCAGCTTTAGATAAAGCAGGAGAAGAAGACGGAAAAGATTATCTTTGTACTGCAGCAGTAAGTGCATCATCTTGGGTATTAGGTGGAGTAGATGATCATTCATATGTTAATGATTTAGATTTCTTAAGTATGATGACTTATGATTTCCACGGTGGATGGAATAACTTTGTTGAGAATCAAGCAAATATATATTCAGATCCAGCAGATAGAGAAACTGCAGGAATGTTAATGCCAGTATTAAGTGCTGATTGGGCATTTAAATACTATAGAG
Source organism: Peptostreptococcaceae bacterium (assembly GCA_044426235.1). Taxonomy (GTDB): domain Bacteria; phylum Bacillota; class Clostridia; order Peptostreptococcales; family Peptostreptococcaceae; genus JAGHEK01. Next base: position 9,170 of record JAWXUS010000034.1, read on the forward strand.
GAGTATTACCTGCAGAAAAGATATTAATGGGAGTACCATACTACACTAGAGGATGGGAAAATGTTCAAGGTGGAAATGGATCAGGACTTCACGGAACAAGTAATACACCAGCAACAGGAAAATATAATGTATGGGCAGATTTAGATGCAAACGGTAATCCAATACCAGCAGGAGTTAACCCAATATGGCACGTACTTAACTTAATGGATCAAGATCCAAACTTACAACTTCACTGGGATGAAGTAGGAAAAGTACCATACGTTTGGCAAAATAACGAAAAAGTATTCTTAACTTTCGAAAATGAGCAATCAATAGATGAAAGACTTAAATATATAGAAGAAAATAACTTAGGTGGAGCTTTAATATGGGTAATGGATGCTGATTATGGTTTAAATCCAAACTATGTTGAAGGATCAACTAACATAAATGAAGGAAAATACACTACAGGAGATACTTTAACTAAGAGATTATACCAAGGGTTAAAGAATATGGGACCTGCTATAAAAACTGAAGAAGGAAATGGATTAGGTGATATAGCAGTAGATGTTAAGCAAAGCGGAACTTATGATCATCCAAATTATACATTTACTTTTGATATAACTAACCACACAGATGAAGAAATAGCTGGTGGATGGGAATTATCATTCGATTTACCAAAATCTGCAGAATTCAAAACTATATGGGGTGGAAGTTATACTTCAGTAGATAATGGAGATTTCAACAGAATAACTCTTAAATCTTCAGGATGGCAAAGTATAGCACCAGGACAATCTACAAACCTTCAAGGTATGATAGGACTTTGTTTCTCTGGAATACAAAATATAACATTTAATGGACTTAATCCAGTAGGAAATGGAGTTGTAAATCCTCCAGTAGCACCGCCAGAAGTAAATACTGCACCAGTATTTAATGGAATAGTAAATACTACTATAACTGAAGGAGATGCATTTGGTGTATTAGCAGGAATAACTGCAACAGATAAAGAAGATGGAGATTTAACAAGTAAAATAGTAGTAAGTGGAAATGTTGATACAAACAAAGCTGGAACTTATGTATTAACTTATAGCGTTACAGATTCAGAAGGATTAGAAACTAAAGCTACTAGAACAATAACTGTGGAACAAAAAGAAGAGATAATACCACCTGTAACTCCAGAGCCTGAAGTAGAACCAGAAGTTAAGCCAGAGCCTGAAGTAGAACCAGAAGTTAAGCCAGAGACTGAAGTAGAACCAGAGGTTAAACCAGAGCCTGAAGTAGAACCAGAGGTTAAACCAGAGCCTGAAGTAGATCAAGACGTTGAAGGAGATACTTATGATTCAACTAAAGTATACTTAGGTGGAGATACTGTAATATACAAAGGTGAAAAATATACTGCTAAGTGGTGGGTTAAGGGAGAAACTCCTGATAAATCTCAAGCTTGGGAAAAAGAAATAAAATTAGAATCTGATGGAAGTTTAAATTATTCACCAGGAATGATATTTAATGGTGGAGAAATAGTAAACCACAACGGAAATCAATATAAAGCTAAGTGGTGGACAAACACTACTCCAGGAACTGATGCATCTTGGGAATTAGTATCTGGAGGATCATCTTCAGAAGGTACTAACTCTAACGAATACGTATCAGGAAAGTCTTATGTTGGAGGAGATATAGTTTCATACCAAGGGAAAAGCTATAAAGCTAAATGGTGGACAACTGCTACTCCAGGAACTGATGCATCTTGGGAATTAATGAACTAAAATTATAATTAAGGTTTGATTTAACTAATTAAATTGTGTATAATAAATATAGTAATAATTTAATAGTTTCATCGTCAACAAAAACTTTCATTACGTAACGTAGTGAAAGTTTTTTTATTGGTTAAATTTATTTTATGCTTTGCATATTCATTAATAAACTTTGGAAATTTCTTTGATTTTCCATACTATTTTGAAAATCAGTTTCATATGCATTAGTAAATCTTTTTATTGCAGGAGTTTGGCTAGTTGCTTGATAAAGTTCATAAGCTTCTTCATATAAACAATCATCAGTCGTCATATTAACAGATGCGTGAATAGTTTTTTTACAAGCATTAATTGATTCTGATGGGAACTTAGAAATTCTAGTTGCGAGTTCAGTTACAAAAGAATCAATTTTATCAGGATCTAGAGTTTTATTTACAAGACCGATTCTTTCGGCTTCATTTGCATCAAAATCTCTTGCACTAAGGATCATTTCAAGTGCATTACCAAGACCAACTATTTTAGCAAGTCTTGAAGTTCCACCACCACAAGGAAGTACTCCAAAGCCAACTTCCATTTGCATAAATACAGCTTTTGTACGAGCAGCAAATCTCATATCGCAAGCAAGTGCGAATTCATTTCCACCACCTCTACAAAAACCTTCTATTTTTGCAATAGTTGCTTGAGGAAGCTTGCTTATTTTATCAAGTGCAATTTGTAAATTAGATAATTTAACTTCATTTTTTGGAACAGGAGTTGTTGATAAATCTTTTAAGAAAGTTACATCTGCGTGAGCTATAAAAATTTCTAGATTTGCAGATTCAAAAACAACAACTTTAATATCTTTATTATTTTCTAAACTTGTAGCCAAAGCAGTTAAATCGTTTATCATAGGAATATCTTGAATATTTACTGGAGGATTATCAAAAGTTACAGTCATAAGTCCATTACATTCATTAGTTTTAAAAGTTGTATAAGACATAGTTTACTCCTAATATATATTTTAAATTAGTATTTCTATTAATAGAAGAAAATATTATAAAAATTTAAAATTAACAAAATATGTTATAAATACATTAATATTTAAATAATTAATTTTGAATATGAAAATATTTATAAAATAGATGTAAAATAATGATATATAATTACGTATATTAAAATAAAGAATTAGTATATCTAAACATTGAATAAAACAACCAAACGACTATATATTTATTGACAATTTATATAAAATTGTATACAATTTTATTAACAATAATAAATAAATTTCATATTGTTAATATGAGTTATTTAAGAAATAAAATGCTATTTAGGAGTTATACTAATGAGCCGAAAGAATCGCAAAAAGCTTAAAAGGCTTAAAAAAGAAGAATTACTTGAATTAATGCTAGAAATAGCCAAGGAAAATGAGATACTAAGAGAAAAATTATTAGATATTCAAAAGGAATTGAATATGCAAACGTTAACAATTCTTGAACAAGGTTCTATTACAGAAGTAAGTATAAAGGTTAAGGGAGTTTTAGATATAGTTGAAAATTCTACGCTTAGATATATTGAAAATGAGCAAAAAAAGAAGTTGTTTAATAAATGATGTATAATAATAAACCAACTGTAAAAGAAATTGAAATGGAACTTAATAGGGTGAGAGTAAAGAGTAACTTTATAAACATAATTTTAAGGAAGTTACTATATATAAGCATAGTTTTATACATAGTTATAATAACATTTACAAGTTTTATAGGAGTTGTGCTAGTAGATGGAAACAGTATGTCTCCAACTTTAGACAATGGTGATGTGTTATTATCATTTAAAACTAATAATGTTGGATTTGGTGATATTGTTACCTTTGAATATGATGATAAAGTACTTCTAAAAAGGGTTATAGGGCTTGAAGATGAAATAATTGATATGGATAGTGATTATGTTTATATTAATGGTCAAGTTCTTAATGAACCGTATATTCTAACTAAAAATACTAATCATAGTATAAATATTTCTCTACCTCATAAAATAAATAAGGATTCATATTTTTTACTTGGTGATAACAGAACAAATTCTATTGATAGTAGATTTGAAGAAATAGGAGATGTTTTAAAGTACAATATAACGTCTAAAGTAGTTTTTAGAATTTGGCCTTTTAGGTCCATAGGTTTTGTAAATTAAAGTTTTTAATAATTATTAATTACTTAGTTTTATATATACATTTAAAATGGAGGGAGGATTTAGATGGATAAGAAAATAAAGCTATTTTTAGAACAGAAAAATAAAAAGAAGAACCAAAAAAATAAAAAAGCAATGAATAGTACTTTAGGAATATTTTTAGTATTTGCTTTAGTAATATCTTGTATGATAATTCCGGCTATTACAATGGAAGACTCGACCACGGGGACAACTATTGAAGTAACAACTACTGCAGGAACTATAGTTCCAGACTCAACTGGGAATGTAAAAATAACTATAGGATCAGATATTCCAGATACCTCAAGTATTGAGGCGATAGTTAAAGTATCTCCATATAATCAAAATATTAAGTATTTAATAACTGCAAGTAATGGATATCAAAAAGGAAGTGGAGAAGCAGTTTATCACGAGGAAGTAGGAGGATATACATTCCTTTCACTAAATGCAGGAGATACTATTGATTTAATAGGAATACCTGCACAGTACGAAAAAGAAGGATTAATAACAGATACAACAATTCAAGTTATAGGAATTGGAACAGAT
>JAWXUS010000087.1:0-3871 GCA_044426235.1 Peptostreptococcaceae bacterium
ATAATATTTATTTAACGCAATATTCTCTTTTTCTTCAGTATGGCCTGTGTATGCACCAAATGTAATTTCTGGAAAGTTTTTTAATAATTTCCTCATTCTACCTATTTGATCATTTGCTAAAGCATTCATAGGATAAATAATTAAAGTTCTTCCTCCAGAACATAAGGTATTTGACTCATATTCTTTTAGTAAATCATTTAAAACTGGAATTAAGAAACTTTCTGTTTTACCACTACCTGTACCAGTAGATACAACTACATTTTGACCTGAAGAAACTTGCTCTAACGATTTTTGTTGATGAGAATATAAGGCTCTATTATGCGGTATATTTATTTTTTTAAAAGACTTTGAAACTTTTTTTTGCTCAATAAGTTCATTTAATGAATTACCTTGTTCAAAACTATCGGAAATGTCAATAAATGGACCTTTCTCAAATGATTTGGAATTGTTTAATTCATTTAGAAACATATTATAATATTCATCATCTGAAATTTCAAATATTGTAGATAAATATCTTTTATACTTTTTAGATATGTTTTTCGATGCATTTACAGGGGTAAATTTCATAATAATTCTCCTAATTTATAAATTTAATTTGAAATGATTGTACATCATGTAAATCATCAAACCTTTCATAACGTTCTTTTCTACTTACAACTTCTTCATCTCTAAGTAACGTTCTATATTTATTGTCATAAATGAAAAAACCATATTCATCTTCATCATCATCACCATAATCCGATATAAATACTTTTAACATTACATTAACCAAATCATTTACATTTAACAATTCAATAGAACCATACATCTTAGCTTTAAATACATCATTTTTTTGAACAACTATTTCTATCACATAAAGTTTATCATCGTTATTAATTTTATTTTTCACTGTACAAATATATGTACAACTTAATCTTTGACTTAATCTACTCATACTGTTTCTCTTAAATCCATTTATTAAAAATTTTTCTCCAATTAAATTTATAGGATTTAAAATTCTACTTTTAAAACTATTTAATAATACTTTACTTTTATTACCAAAAAAGTCTTCCTCCAATTCATATACAACAATGTCATATACTCCGTTAGGTAAAATTTCATTAAATTCAAATTTATTATCTAATAAACAAGTATCATGATTAACTATATTGCCATTTAAAGAAATATCAAAAATATAATTTCCCTTACCAACAATATCAAAATCGATAATAGTTTTATTACTTATTTTATCAATCCTTAGTTCAGCATTAATAGCAATACTAGTAGTAATAATGTCTAAAAATTTATATTTAACATCATTAATATTAACAAATAGTTGTCTCTCTTCATATTCTTTTTTTAACCAACTTCTAAATCTTGTAATATCACATTTAAACATTTGTAACGTCTTATTAAAAGTAAATGATTCAAATTCATTTGCTGCACCAGGATGTTTTGAATCATCTAATGATAATTTAATATTTGAAGATGGAAGTTTAAAAAATAAATAATTCGGTAAATCTTCATGCCATATACAACTCTCTTCTTCTATATACCAATTATCACCATCAAAACTCCATAACAAAACTGGAACATTAATAATAACATTCATTCCTTCAACAACAAATTCTAAACTTCCACTCCTAGGTATTTCAACAGAATAAAAAGTTCTAAAATCAATTCGTTCTGACTCATATTTTGAATTAACATTTAAATATGTAGGAAATGAAATATTACATTTATTTTGAAATATATAAAATTCACTTGAAAATAAAAATTCAAATTTTTTTATATATATAAAATCAAAGTTCAATTTAGAATGATTAGGAATATCTATGTCCACTGTATATTGTCCATTCCCCTTAATATAATCACTTAACTCAATCTTAATAGCAATTTTAAAGTCTGGAAATATAGTTTTTTGTGTTAAATCAAGTATCTTATATTTTACATTATTTATTGTTAATGAAGTACCATTTATTTGCGATTCATTATTGAAAATAGCTAATAGTGAAGGAACTTCGTTATAAACATTTTTCATTTCAATAGAACTACAACCTTTTATTAAGCCTCCAGTAGATAACGAAGACTTTGGAGATTTATCAAAGCACAAAATATTATTTATATATGTAATATCATTTTTAGATATATTTAATTGACACAATACATAATCATCCATATTTATTGTTGATACTTCTCCTGTAGTTTTAATAACTCCCTTATCTTCAGCAATCATATATTTTATGTTTGTAAAGTTAATATAATCATTATTTAAATTAACAAAATTATAATCAGTATTAATAAATCTATGATTTTCTTTTTTTATATCTATTACGTCTTTTATTATTGAACCATCTAAATAACACAATGATACTTTAATACTATTAAATATTTTTGATGACTTAAGTTCTAACTTTTCACTTAAAACCTTACTACCAATCGATGCTTCAACAAAAGAAATACTATATTTAAATTCTTGATCATCATATTTTATAACGTAATATCCACTACTTTCCAATTTATTATTTTTAAATAAAATTGTTGGTACAGATAAATAAAATTTATGATTTAAAAATGAAATTCGTGGTATTGAGTTTCTAATAAGATCACTTTTACTTTGATTCCTAGAAAGTTCATTAACTTTTTTAATTTTTTCCTTAATTTGCCATGTTTTCAAATGAGAAAAAATTCTATCACTATATTTATCAGTTTCTTCACACCAAAAATGTTTATCAATATTTATGAATAGTTTCTTAAGCAAAAAAATCGAATAATCCTTTTCAACAATAAATGCATCAGATAAATGTTTATTTAAACCATACGTTCCATTTTTATTATCATTTTTAATAATATTATCATAAAGGTACTCTAATAAATTATCATCTAATCTATTAATATCTCTCTCGATATCATTAGTATAAAACTTATTTAAAAAATCAAAGAATCTATAAATATAATGATCTACAACAAAAGAATGCAATAATATATTATCAACAAATCTTCCTTCAAGATATTTAATATTACTATAGTATTTTTTATTTAAATTTATAATAGAATTTGCTATTATTGAACTTTTTCCGTTTACATCTAATTTAGATAAATGTTTGATATGTTCCCAATAATTTCCATCATAATAATTTACACCAACTTTAACAAGCCAATAACAATACATAAAATCGATTCCTATTTTAACTTTTTTCAGTAAAACTTTTTTTAATATGCTAATTGCATAGGTTTCTATAAATAAATCTTCTTCATATGATAATTTTACTAACCCTAAAAATTTAACTTGGTTAAATTGTTCTTCTATCTTTTTTTCAAGTATATCCATTTCAGTTTTTAAAATAGGTGTATATTTTTTTACTATATTAGAAAATTCATACTTTAATAATAATAAATAACTGTTTAACACTTCGTTCTCTATGAATGATTTTATCATTCCATTTTCAACAATAAAAAATGTGCTGTCATTCATTGACAAAATTATATCTTTATATACTTCATGTTTATTACTAGACATCAAGCATGTACTTATTTGTTTATATGTTTTTTTGAATCCATATGGAATTACACTACATTGAGTTTCAAATTTAGAAAATAATTCTTCAATACTTACATGTTTACAATTACAACTAGTTATATATACCATATAAGAAAGCACTTTAACTTCATTATTTTCAGTATTCAATTTATTTAAAATATACTTTTTAAAACTATCTAACATAAAATCTACACCTCCGATCTATAATTATACAAATTTCGACAAATTTCATACAAAATTATTATAAATATTAAATATATTTTTACAAATCTAAACTTTCTTGTATAACTACTTGTTTTTCTTCTTTAAAATATTCTTCTAATAATTCTTTTATATTATGATATCTTCTAG
>JAWXUS010000088.1:0-3858 GCA_044426235.1 Peptostreptococcaceae bacterium
TACGTAATACTGAAACAGTAGAATTACTTAATTATGGATTTTCTACATTTAAAAAAGAAGTAATTATACCTGAAGGAGAAATATTATTATATAAACCTTCTACATTTAAATTAATTAATTCTAATAATATTTCAGTATTAAAAAATAAAAATGATGAATTGTTGGATATTACTTATGAATTAGTATATAGTAATAATCATAATGAAACTCCAAAAATAATAGTATATTATGATAATAAAGAATTAGCTATATTTGATATTGAATATAGTGAAGAAGTAGAAAAAAGAAATTTATTTGATTTAATGTGAGTACTGTTTAAAAAAATGATAAGCTAGAGGAAGTCCTCTAGCTTATTTGTTATTATAATATAAAAATGGTATAATTTGTTGAAGGTTGGGATTGTATGACAAATAATAAGATTATAAATGATTACATTAATTTCTCTATTGAAGAAATAGTTAAAATTAATAAGCTTTGCATTGATAATATGAAAAATTATATTAACGAATATATTGATGATAAAATTGAATATATTGATAAATTATTAATTGATTGTATATCAACTTCACAAAAGGAAATTTTAAGAAACTTTAATATTAATTACTATAAAGATATAAAATCTGTAAGTGTTGCTAGTATATATAATGGTTCTTATAATATTTCATACAATGAATTAGAAGAATTAATTCAACAAGTTAATAAAAACTATAATACCAAATTAGAAGAAATAAAAAATAAATCTATAGTAATAAATTATAGTGAAGTTAATCAAAAGGATATTTTTTTATTTTATTCAACGATATCTCATCATATATGTATTTTGTTAGAAACATATTTAAAAGTTATAAAAGAGTCTGTAGTTGTAAAGCTAAATGAGTTAAAATTAGAGTATGATAATGAAATGATAAAACTAAATAGATTTGGAAAAATATTTAAATCTCTAGAAACAAAAATAGTTGTTAATAGATTTGATTCATTCATTAAAAAAAATAAAGCGAAGTATTCGAATATCAAAAGTGTTATTATAAAAGCGAGTTGTTTGTTCAAAAAAAGCGAAAAAATATTATATGATAGTAAATGTTTTTATGAATTAGTAAATAATATTTTATCAATTATTAATATTGAAAATTCTGTAAGTGAAGAAATAAAAAACTTTTTAATTTTAACAATTGAGCATTCATCAACTATTAATACTAATATTATAAATAAAATTAATATTACTATTGAACAACATTTAAGTTTAGAAACTAAAATTAATGTTAATAATATTGAAAAAAATGTATTTGATGAAATATTATCTATCAATTTACTGAATGATAATTTTAATTGTACACTTAGAAAGTATCAAGAGTTTGCTGTTAAATTCTGTTTACATAATAAAAGAATATTACTTGGAGATGAAATGGGATTAGGGAAGACTATTCAAGCACTTTCAGTTATATCACATCTTCATAATTTGAATCAAAAAAAGGCCATTGTAGTTGTTCCGCTTTCTATATCATATTTATGGATGGATGAAGTGAAAAAACATACTAATATTCAATGTTTTAATTTAAGAGATGAAGGAATGAAATCGAAGTGGTTTACTAATGGTGGAATACTTGTTGCTTCATATGAAACTATTACTAAGACTATAGGTGCTTTTGAGTTATTAAATATGAAAATAGATATAGTAGTTGCTGATGAATGTCATTATATTAAGTCTTATAGAGCTAAACGTACTGTTGCTTGTATAAAACTTTTTAATTTTTCAGAATACACATTGTTGATGTCTGGTACTCCATTAGAAAATAATGCTCTTGAAATGATTCAAATGTTTTACATGTTACACTGTGATACAAGCCCATTACATAGAGCATACAACAATCCAAAACTATTCAAAGAAGTAATTAGTAGTAGATACATTCGAAGAAAAAGAGAAGATGTATTAAATGAACTTCCTACTAAGGAAGAATTTGATATACCAATAGAAATTTCATCTGAAGAATATGAAATTTATACTAATGACTTATTATCAGATAATTACCAAAGGGCAAGACAAATTTCTTTTACGTCTAATAAGAAATCGAGTAAAGTAGGTTATATTAAAGATTTATGTGATGAAGCAGTAGCATCAAATAAGAAAGTTTTGATATTTTCAAATTTTTTAAACACATTAAACCTATTAAACACAACAATCAAAAATTCTATTGGGATTATTTCTGGAAGTGTATCACCAAAAGAAAGGAATGAACTTGTCAAAAGGTTCACTGACTACGATGGTGGTTCAGTACTTTGTGCTCAAATTGTTTCAGGTGGAGTAGGTTTAAATATTCAATGTGCCTCTGTTGTAATAATTTGTGAACCACAAGAAAAACCTTCAACAGAAGATCAAGCTATTTCAAGAGCATATAGGATGGGACAAGTAAATAATGTTCTAGTATATCGTATCTATGTACCTAATACAATAGAAGATGTAATAAGAGAAAAATTATCTTATAAAAGAAAAATATTTAATGATTATGCAGATGAGTCTTACATGGGTGATGCATCTAAATTATTGGAAAAAAATGTAGAATTAAAAGATATAATGAAGAATAGTTTGGCTCTCTTAAATAATAAAATTATAAGTACTCATCAATTAAATAATGTGAAAAATATTAAAATAATAGAAAATAAAAATAGTAGTGTAACACAATTCTGTGACTCACACATTCAACCATCAAAAGGTTATTTACCTGTGAATTCTATGAGAATAATTAAAAATGAAGATTCTATTGAATTATATACTTCTGCAAATGCAGGTATTATTGGATTAGTGGTTGATTATTTATCGAGATATGAAATTGTAAAAGAGCGTAAAGAAGACGTTTTTTACATTTCGAGACGAGGTGCTTCGTTGGTTAATCAACTTGAAAAAATTGATATTATGTTAAAACTAATAGAGCCTGGTTTATCATCAATGACAATACAATTAGTTGCTAAAATTGTCACATTTGATGCAGTTTATAGAGCGGGTAAAACAGATGCATATAATTTAGAATTTTCGTTAAGTGATGATGATATTACTAATATTAGAAAAATGGTTTTAAGAGTAAAACAATTTCATTTTAAATACAACATTTTAGAAACTGGGATGACATTTGATGGTTCTTATACAAGTATTATTTCAAAAGGAGATGCTGACATACTCACTACAAATGGTTTATGGGATCTTAAAGTTATATCAAACAACATCACATCAAAACATACATTTCAATTATTACTTTATTATGTATTAAGTTTGAAAAAGTATAAAAATATAAAATTTATTGGAATTTTTAATCCTAAGAAGAATATCGAATATGTAATTGATGTTAATGAAATAAGTAGTGGTATAATTGAAGCAATAAAAACTGAAATTAATTATAAGTAAATTTGAGTTTTAAAGTTTCATTTAATATAATGTACCTTTTTATATTTAGTATATTATGATAATAAAGAATTAGGTATATTTGATATAGAATATAGTGAAGAAGTAGAAAAAGAAATATATTTGATTTACTGGGTGTTCTATTTAAAAAAATGATAAGCTAGAGGGTTCCTCTAGCTTATTTTGTTTAAAGTGTATAAGAATTGATTTAGATAATTTAGATACTAAAACTATAAGAGGTATTATAAATAAAATAGAAGCAGAACCTATTAAAGAATATGGGGAAATTATTAGAGAAGATTTTAATATTTATTTTACTTATGTAAGTGTAGATTTAGTTATAACGCTAGATATTCAAATATATCTTCTTTTAATTGTGATACTTTTTGATTAAATAAATAATTTCTATTATTATGAATTAATCTCGATATATATACATTATGATTTAATATATGATAAATAATAGT
>JAWXUS010000035.1:0-12948 GCA_044426235.1 Peptostreptococcaceae bacterium
ATGACTTACTGAGAAGGTGTCTGTTTGACCAGTTTGATGATTATAAGCTGATGCACTCGTTATTGTAATGCCAGGTTTTTCTATTTGCATAATTCCACAACCAGCTATTCTACATCTATACTACTAATTAAATTGTCATGCTTACCTTGACTTTCTTGAGCTGCTTTTGCAACTAACATATAAGGGTCAACACCATACGTTTCGCCATATTTCTCAAATAAGTGGAAGTATTGAAGTGCATTTTTAACTACTCCACTTGAAGCTCCGCTTCCAACCTCAAAATCAATATCAACTTCAACTGCTCCACTTTGCTCTCCAAATGGCTCTCTTTCTAATAATTCAAGAAGTTCGTCAAAATCTTTACCAGTTCTGCTTCTCATATCATCAAAATTAAATGAAGTTAACACGCTTCTTGGTGCATAAGTTTTATAATTAGATAAATAATCTCTATAATACTTACTACCAGTTATTTTATCAGTGTTTGGAGTTCCTTCATACATCGGCTCTCTTTTATAAACTGTTCCATTTACAAACACTTTAAGTTCAATATCTCGTTCTACTGAGTCTTCTTCTTCGTATTCCGTTATTAATTCATACTCTTTAGTGTAAATTTCTGAATCTTGATTTATGAATGAACCAATAACTTCGCTTCCATCAAGATTTATTCTTGTCACAACTTGAGCAGTTTCTCCTGGATTTATATCAATTGACTTACTTTCACTTGACTCTTTTGTAACCATTTCTAATTTAGTTACTTTAACAACTCTACTTTCTTCAGTTGTGAAAGCTTCGCCAGTATCTCTCCATTGTTCTATAATAGTGTTTGATATAGAACCCGCAGGTCCTGTAACTTTACCTATCATATAAACATCTGTTTCACCTTCCATTGTTTCTTCAAATTCACCAGATGCATCATAGTATCCTTGATACCTATCTTTATCAGCATTTTCAGCCTCTTCTAAGGTCATAAGAACAACTTCACCTTCTTCTGAGTCCCAAAGCTCTATTTTGTCATAAGTTCCAACTCTCTTAGATGATTCAATGAATTTACTATAATAAAGTATTGAGCCGAACCCATAATCCCAAACACCCTCAGTTTCTTCATAATTGCTTCTTTCATCAGGTCCATTTTCATTTATTTTAAGAGGCTTGTATTCTTCAAGCTCTGCATCGTATTCATATTTAGTAGACATTGCAACTAAAGTACCAGTTTCATCAACTAAATCTTTTAAGTCATATTTATTGTCATATCCCACTCTTGGTGTATCATCATATTCAACAACTCCATTATCATCAGACCCTTCATTGCCTTCTTCAAGATTATCCTCAACATCATTTTCTAATTCATCTGAAAAATCTTCATCTCCATCAATGCCAGTGTTATAAACAGGCTTTATCCATTGCTCTGGAAATGCAAACGTTTCATTAATAAATTCATCTAATACCCAAAGTGCTTGTGGGTTTATATAGAAGTTTTTCTCTCTATTAAATTTATCTCTAAATGTTCTTACGTCTTCTTCTCCAAACTTCTTAATAAATTCTTTAGAATTGTATTGAAGTGGCTCATTTACACCTTCATCTTCAACTATTACATATAAAGATTGTTCTGCAAAATAAGTATAGAAGGCATAAACTATTTTATTACCAAAACTCATATTAGATGCTTCTATAATACCAGTATCAGAAATTTGAAGGTCATTGTATTCTTGAGTATTTTCAGTTTGCATATCCTGTGTTTTTCCACGACTATTAAGAACTAAATCCCAAGCCGAAAAACAAAGTAAAACTGTACATAATGCAACTACAAAAATACCTACTGCAATAAGAAGGTATTTAATTAATAGTGGTGCAATTTTTGCAAGAATTGATTTCGCAGCTTTTTTAGCCTTGCCACCTATCTTACTTTTAAATTTACCAATTCCACTACTAACAGCATTCTTACCTTTACTTTTAAGTGAATCCATTCCAGGTGGAGTGAGCATATCTAATCCTTGAGAATAATCACCTGCACCGCCTGAGGAATCTTCTGATTGCTGGCTATCTCCTTCATGGTTATTGTCAAACTCATCTTCGTCCATTAAAAGCACACCTCTCTTTCTTTTTCGTATATACTCTTATACACATTAAAAGGGGCTTTTATAAAATGAATTTGAATTAACATACATATATTAAGCAAAAAAAATAAAGAGTCTTAAACTCTTTAATTTTAAGTCATTATATTAAATAATGATTACATGCTTATCTTTAATAATCTCTTTGTCTCTTTTGCTTAAGAGTTTATTTTTAATAAACCTCATTTTATCTACATCATATGAAGGTAGGGCGTATTCAAAAACATCAAGTTCTTCAACTAAGCCATCTTTGATTTCTCTCATTTGATTGTGAGAAAAATACGATTTAGAATAAATATCAACATTGACCTTTTTTAATAATCCATCTCCAACTTGTCTTAGTTGTTTTGGATTAAGGTTAATGTCGAGCATAGGTCTAAAATCAATACCTTCTCTCTTAATCTTTAATATTTCAATTATACAGTCCTCTAAGTATCCTTTATTTAGATGCTCAATCATAAAATCATACTCATCAACTCTAACTTCATCCGAAGTTTTTACTCCCTTAGCTATGACATTAAGTATCATACCAGTAAAGCCTATAAACAAATGCGAATACCCCCTCTCAAAACCTTCTTAATACGTTAAATATCAATTATATGTCATATTTTTATGCTAAACATTTAAATTGAAATTAAAAATAAAATTTAAAATAAAAAAACGACATATGTATATAATACCACAAAATACATTAGTTGAGGTGATAATTTTTTTGAATTTATAATGTTTTTCTACAAATATCTCTTTGTTTTTTAAAAGAAACTTTTTCCATTAGGTCATTATGCAAACATACAATAGGATATGACATATAAGACTGCAATTCTCTTGATTTAGCTCCATTAACTCCAAATAATTTTACAAGTTCTCTAATTTTAAAGTTTAAACTACTGTAATATATGTAGTCTGAACTAACTTCATAATCTAAAACTCCTTTATTTATTGATATATCAAGCATTTCGTTTTTAATTTGTAAAAACATATCAAATGTTAAAGAGATATCTTTATTTGAAACAAGCCTATTTAAATCATTCATATAGCTAATCCCATCTTTTCTATTATTTATTATATTAATTTTATTGCTTATAGAAACAGAGTCAAACTCTAACTTATCACGATTAAACATTTTATTGACATTATCTACTCCAATTTTATCAACTAAATCAACTGGTGAAAAATCACTCCAAATTAAAACTGGCTGGTTATCATAACCTAAAAACATATTGTCTTTATCTATATTAAAGAAAATATCTTCATCTAACATATCTATATGTATGTTTCTGCTAATTGAACGACTAAAAACATCTTTGCCATCACTCCCACCTATATAGTAGTTCATTACAGCATCTTTATTTAATGACTTATTGTTTTTAAATTTAAATTCATCACAAATATTAAACGAGGTATTTGAGCTTCCGTTTTCTTTGTTTATACAGTTCTTTGAAATTTCTTTGATATATTTTCTTTTTAACATAAAAAAATTCTTCCTTTCGACTTATCTCTTTCTATTATAATATAACATTTTATTTCTTCTATTCATAGTGTTTAAATTATTGAGATAAACATAGCTACAAGGCTTTTTAATGAACATTGAATGCTTTGTATTGATTGTTGTTAATTTGCTTTATTTGATGACTTTATGCTTGTTATTTAAGAGGCTATCTTTTTGTGATTTAGTGTTCTATGTTATTTTCTTGGACTTTTGTATTTATACATTAATCTTCTATGTTCTTTGCTCTGTGCTTTTAATTAGGCTCTTATGTTTATCAATTAATCCTTGTTTTATGCTCTTTGCTCTTTGTCTTTATTAAGACTTCTATTTTTATGCCTTAGTCTTTGGTCTTTGCTCTTTGTTCTTTGCCTTTATTAAGCCCCTTATATTTATCATTTAGCCTTTGTTTTTCTGTATTAACCATAGTCAAACATAAGTGTGAGCATAATAAGTTTTTTGTTTTTGTAAAAGCGACATCGTTTACGCTACAAATCAGACAGGGGAACGAACGAAGTGAGTGGACGTTGCTTTTTTAAGCGTAGCGAGAAAAAGTTGATTGTGCCATTTTTTTTAATGGCGTAAGCATTATAGGTCTTTTGTTTCATCACTAAAATGGTTGTGAAGATTCTGACAATTTAAATTAACGCATGGATATATAGAGTTTATAGGTGAAAAAAAGATTAATAATATCATTGAAATACAAGCATTAGAAGTGTCCGTAGTTAAGGGAAGAAGCTTTTTGATATCTCTTAATAGAAAAGCATATTTTTCAATTATAGGTAGTTATAATATGTCATATAGATGCGTATATTATATCAACAAGGTTGAAATATTAGCAGTTTTGTTTTTGGAAAAGGGGTTCACAAAATGTGTGAATTAAGTTATATTGAAGAAAATTTTATGGTATCAAGTTATGAATATCAGGAGTTAGAAGCTCTTATAGATGATATGTTAGGAGATGAAGAATCACCATTCATATAAATAAATTCTTATATTAAGTATAAAAACTTATTTGAAAGGAGCTTCTAAGGAAGGTGGATAATTTCCATCTTCTTTTTTTTTGTAGAAAAATTTCAATATCTAATAAAAAAAATTGACTTTTTTATAAAAAAAATATATACTGATAATATATTCAACTTAAATATAGTGTAATATTTATTAAGAATATTCTAATTTGGAAGTGATATCAACAAGAACATACTACTTGGCTTTAATCTGCTTAAGTTTTATTATTTTGTTTTTTTTGCAACTAAGTTCTCCTTATGATTAATGGTGTAAAGTCACGCCATTATATTTGATAGAAAAAAGAGAAGAAACGATATCTTCTCTTTTTTTTGCATAAATATAAGAACACTTAGTTAAGTATCCTTATATTAAATCTTGATAATTTGTAATTCCATAATCTTTAAGTATTTTTTCTTTAATTTCTCTCATCTCATCACACGAATACTTAAGGTCTGCATAAATCGAAGCATCTATGTTAAGCATCAATCCAAGTCTAACCTCTTTCATTTGTTCTTCGCTAAATCGAGAATCTGAATAAAGAGAAGTGTTTAAATTATGAATAATTCCTTTTTTAATTTCTTGCATTTGAGCATAATTAAGATTAGGGTCACTAAATTTAGATATATCTACATCAGACTCTATTGCAAGTCTTAATTCTTTCATTTGTCTATGATTGTAATATTTTTTTGCATATAAAGATGTGTCAATCTCTTTTATTAATCCTTCCATTATTTCTTGTAATTGATTAATATCAAAGCAATCAGAAATTAATGGTTTTACAGCAAAACCATCACATATTGCATTCACAATGAATTTAGCACTTTCTCTTGTAATACCTTCTTCAACTAATGGAAATAATTGAATAAGCTCATATCTTTTAAGCTTTGAGCAATTTGGAACGTTCTTTTCCTTAAAATACTCAAGAAGGTCGTCTCTTTCTAAATCGTTTGGGTTCATAAAATACACTCCTATCTACTTACAAAAAAATATAACTTAATCAGTATATCATATAAACATATGTTTTAGTGATTTTTTTTATAGTAAAAATGCAAAAGATATATAACCAAAAAAGAAAGTAAGGAATATCCTCACTTTCAATTATTTATTTATAATATCTTCTTTGTTTTTGATTATAAATTTATTACTTATATTGCAAAAATTAAAATAATTATCTCTTTTAAATGTTTTATTAATTAATCCTACTTTTATATTTTCCATAGTTTCATGGTTAATATTTTCGTCAGCATAAATAGTAACATTTAAACCATTTTTCATTCCATCAAACAATTGATTCATTTGATATATGTTATAATTTCCACTTAAAAGAAGTTTATAATTAAAGCCCTTAGTTTTAGCTAATCTAATTGCTTTTAATTGACGTTGGCAGTAGCCATTATCAATATATTCAAATATATCTATCTTAGCTTTAAGAGCAAGTCTTATTTCTTCTATTATAGAAAAATGATAAAGTTTCATTTTATCTGTAAAAGTAAGATTATCCTTTTTAAACTTCATGATTTGATTCATTGTCTCAGCTTTTATTTCTGGATTAGCTATTGACTCAATATCATAATCTTTTTTATGCCATTCGATTAATACATCTAATTGAGGTGCATCAAATAATTGTGCTCTCTTTGCAGTTAATCCTAAAAGGTCGTAATGAAGAATATCATTTAAATTTTCTTTACTTAATTTTAATAAATTATCATAAGAGTCTAATGAAATATTTAATTTAAAAGCATCATACAAGATATCTATTTGATGTTTTGAATATCCTTCACTTAAGTATCCAATTGAATTAAAATTCAAATCATTAATGTAAAGGTATAAATCCTTAAAGTCAGTCATATCAAGTTCTTTTAAATTAAGCTCAATATCTTCTGAATTTAATTTAAATATAACATAATCTACACACTCTACATGCTCATTAGGCACTTCTCTAATAAATGCTGAATCTAATCCACATAAGTCTAATTCTATTATAGATTTCATTTTTTCATAAGAATAATCCTTACCTTTTAACTCATTAATATAAGATATATCCTTAAATTTCTCATAAGCTTCAGTTAAAGCATTTATTTGATGACAATCATGCTTACTTGCATCTAAGTCTTCAAAAGATAGTCCAGCTTCTAAAGCATAGTATATTGCAGACAGTTTATAGTCAGAATATTCTCTGTAACCCTTAGTTACATCAACGCCACATTCTATTCCAATTTGTAATTCAAAATCTTTGCTCTCATCATAATGTTCTAAGAATACATTAGCCTCGAAATTATTTCTTAAGCAATACTCTATTGCATTAACTTGAGCTTCTACATATAAGCATTTAAATCCATTATAAGTATCAAAATCAAATCCTGAATTTACATTAACTAAAACTTCCTTCTCTGTATTTAAATCCATCTCATCAACCTTCACTTCTTGTAATAAATCATTTATCGCAACCACTGTATTTTCAGAAACTGCATTCACCATATCAAAAAAACTAACCTGTAACATATATATATTTCTCCTTTTTTTTAAAACCAACTATTGTTAAAATAACCTTGGTCTTATATTTTACTATTTAGAGAAATTATCTATTACTAAGTAAAGAAAAAAACAAAAAAAATAACACTTAGTGTTATTTTGTAAATATAAAGTTTTTATTTTTTAGCTCTTTATACATATTCTCCATATCTTTTTCGCTCATAGTGTAGTCATTATAAAGTTCTACTGGTAGTTTATGCCTTAAACCTTTTCTAATTAAGGACATTTGCTCACTTGAAAATCTGTGGTTTAAATAAAAGTCAACTCTTAAGTTAGACTTCAGTCCAAGCCTTATCTCTTTCATTTGGAGATGATTATACATAACGCTTAAATACTTATCAATATTTAATTTATCAATTATCCCTCGTATAACTTCAAGTTCTTGATGTTTGTTTAATAGGATAGATTCAAAGCCATAGTTATCAAATAGATATTCATTTAAATTAAGCCTGCATTCATGAACATTGATTACATATTCTTTGATAAGACGAGGAGGTTTTTTTAACATACTCTTTATATCTACATTATGTTTGATTGCTAAGCATATAGCGCCTCTTAAATAAACGTTTATTCCTTTGTTGTATAAAAGTTCTTTATATTCATCGCAAACATCAAATCCTTCAATTCTACATAAACTTGACACAATCTCATAAGAATAGCCCTTTTTAATGTATTTCAAGGCTTTATCTCTAAAAATAGGATTATCAATAAATTGATTATAGAAATAATCATTGCATTCATAGTTATTTACTATTAATATAGCTTGAAGTTTCTTTCTTGTATCATCGCTATAAATCTTAAACGAAAGGTCAATGTTATTTAGTACGTCAATGCAACCCTTTTTAGTTAAACTTAATATTGCATCAATAAAATGAAAAGATAATGTCTCCATGCAATCATTTTCATTAAAATTAAACAAGAATGTTTTTTCTAAACCATCTGCATCTTCATAATTTATTTCAATAGCAGGCTCACTTATTACCTTATTTTCCTCATCTAATAATCTGTCATATTCATCGTATTCAATTATATTTCTTTCTTCTTCTAAACTATAAAAAATAGAATCAACTTTACTCATAGGACACCTATTCTTTCATTTATTATCAATAGAGACTGCGTGTAGCTTATATTTCTTAAAAATTTTGTCTACAATTTCAGATATGATTTCATATAATTATATATATTAATCTTTCTCTAATTGATTTAATATTTCTTTAGTTTTACTGGCTTTTTCGCCTTGAAGATTAGAACTAAATATCTTCATAACTTCTTTCATATCTTCTAATAAATCTTCTTGCTCTATTTTGTTTGAGTTGTCGATAATCTCTATATCGCAATTATATAAAGAGCAAATATATGCTATTAGCTCATAACCAAATCTTATAAGCCTATCTTTGTATAATATAACAACTTTATCAACTTCATTTGCCGTTATTTGCTTTATTAATGATTCAAGGCCTGCTTTTTTACAATCGATTCCATCACCAATTTCTTCAATGATTTCAAAGGGTCTACCTTTTGCCATTAAGTAAGTTTGCATATTTTGAACTTGTTTATCCAAATCATCTTTTTGTTTATCAGAGTTGACTCTGCAGTAACCTACTACTTTTCTTTCAACGTCTTTTATTCCTAAAATTCTATTTACTTGCTCTTGAGAATAATATCTGTAACCACTGCAACTTTTGTGACTTGGAGTTAATTTTCCACTCTTATCCCAGTTTCTTAAAGTTTGAGAAGTAACATTTAACATTTTTGAGACTTCTGCTATTGAATAATATTTCAAAATTATCACCTCTTGACTTAACTATATCACAGGCGTATATAAAAGACAATAACTATTTTGCTATCTTATAACTTATCTCCTTCAGCATTGAGACTATATTTGAATTTTCTAAATTAAAAAAACCACTATAATGTAGTGGCTTTAAGTCTTTTTTTATTTAATGTCTCTGTTTTTTTTATTTTCGATTTTCGATTTGATTTCTTGAACCGCAGTATATGTGTAATACTTTCTTCCAGAAATTGTTTTGTTCGACTTTATAAAGCCAACTTTGTCCCAATTATCAATAGTCTTTACAGGCACATTAAGTATTTTAGCTAAGTCTCTTGGTCTATACATATCTATTTTAGAGTTTTGATAATCCTTAAATTGCTCATGGGTATAGTATTTAGTTCCTGTTATCGTTCTATTAACCTGCATCTTACCTATATTATCCCAGTACTGAAGATTTCTTTTTGTTATACCTATCATTTCTGAAAATTCACTTACGCTGTAAGTTTTTTCAACAAGATTCAAATCCTCATATTTATCTAAACAATAATATTTCATCAGATGTTCATTTGTGTAGTACTTTCCGTTAGTAGATGAATTAAATGGAACTAATATACCTTTTTTACTCCAAGTGTTTAGAGCTGCGGTTGATACCTTTATGATATTTGAAAAATCACATAGCTTATATAATTTATTGTCTTTTTTATCTATATATTTTTCCGATTCATCTCTATATAAGAACATTTGTTCTTTAGTATAAAACCTTCTATTACTCATAGTCTTATATGCTTTTAATTTGCCAGTTTTATCCCATGACTGCAATGTTTTAACAGAAATATTTAAAAGTTGTGCAAATTCTTTAGGTTTGTAGGTTTGAAGGCTTTCTTTAGCTTCAATATTCTTATTAATAATATCTTCATATTGAGAGTATGAATAATACCTATCTCCTTTAGGAGATTTTTTAGCTTCTAATAAACCTATATTGTCCCACCTTTGGAGAGTTCTAATTGATACATTCGTCATATTAGAAAATTCTCCTATTTTATACATTGACTCTTTGTTCAAATATATCACCTCGAAATAAATTATATCATATTTATATACAAATAACCAATCATATTATTTAATTTATATATTTATTATAAAAAAAATCAATTTATAATTTTTCTTTAAACTCATCTATTATTTCTCCAAGTTCATCAAAGAAATCAAGCTTATTAAAACTCTTATTTAATAAAGAACGTCTTATTTTAATCATTGCTCTTGAGCTTATATTACTATTTAGATAGGCGCTTACATCTAAATTAGACTCCATTCCAAGTCTAATTTGAGTCATCTGAGAGTCATTAAATTTAAGGTCTGAATAAATTGACGTATCTAATCCCCTTTTATTCCCAAGTAAAATCTCTGTCATTTGAGGTACTGTTAGGTCTTTATTTACTGCATTGCTTAAAGATACATTTTTCTTACTAAATTCCCTTAAAAGATTCATTTGTTCTTCACTTAATCCTTTATCTACAATCTCCTTATAATCTACTTTATTCACCAAACAAAGTCTTATTTGCTTCATATTGATTGAGCTTATATTTTCATCTAAATAATGATTAATATCTACTCCCTCAAGAAGGCCATATCTAATCTCAGCCATTTGCTTGTGATTAAAGTCTATATTTATATATTTAAACACATCTAACTTAGCTTTTATGCCTCTTGCTATTTCTTCCATTTGATTATAGTTAAATTCTTTGCTTATTTTATCAGATATATCAATTCCATTTATCAATCCATTTAATATAATGTCTAATTGATGCGAATTGTATTTGTTTAAGTATTTTTTAATGGTTATATTGTTATTTTTTGCTCTAACAATAACCATTAATTTATCGCAATCAATTACTTCTGGATTTTCTTTAAAGAAAGAATCAAAAAAGTCCTTATATTCTTGAATTAATCCATTGTTTTTACATGCAATGATTTTTTTAATAGTCCAATGTCTATATCCCATATCAAGCAGTTCTTTTGCATAATCTATGTCCTCAAAATTTAATCCAATGACTAATTCAGATGCAACTAAGTCGTTAACTCCCATTTTCAATAATTTCAAGACCTTAATTAAGTCATCTTCATTAAAGTTTATAAAGTTCAAGTTTGAATAATCAACTATTTCATTTCTAAGACTTTCTTTTTTATTCATAAAGACCTCCACAGTTATTTTTTTTATTATAGCAATAAATTATGCATATATCTATTCTTTCATTGCTTTATAAATAGTTATTTAATGTTTATTTACCCTTAATAAATTAAAGATAAAGGCCTATTGACCTTTATCTTTAATAAATTTATATTATTATTTTTCTTAATATATCTTAGTTATTGTCCATATCAAGTTCTTCATCAAATGGAAATTCATCTTTTTCATCATTAATCATCTCACTTAAGTACTTGATGATTTTTTCAAATATATCTATTTCCATTACTTTAACTCTCCGCTAAATAAATCTATTACATCATCTGGATTATAATCAACCCTAACCCCTGATATCAATTCTTCATCTGAAAAAGCTAAATCTAAATCAATTCCTTCTAAGCTCATATCCTTATTTTCATCTAAATTTAAATAAGTATTATCTAAATCTAAATCTTTTAGATTAGCATCGTTTTCTAAAGAGTCTGCTTCGATATCATCATCTAAAGAGAACATATCTTTATCACAATCAAGATAGTTACTCTTTTTAGGTGAAGGAGGCGCTATGTTTCTGATTTCATAGATTTCTTTTAAAGCTGAATTTATTGGCTTAGATGCTCCATTATCAAGAATATTATTAGTTGAAATATTCTTAATTACTGGGAAAGAGAATATTACTTCTTCACCCCTGTCGTATAGTTCATGATATAAATCATCTTCTGATTTTTCATTAAGTATCCTTTTATCAGTTATAGATAATATATCTTCATCTATTTCATTAGCTAACTTCTCTTCGTAATTAGAGCAAGTGTAATTTGGGTCATTCTTAATTTTCTCATTTTCATAGCAATCAAGTATAGCTTTTAGTTGAGTTGAATTAGAATTTACATGAATTGAATGTTCCTTAAAGTTATTAAATTCTTCATCTATTTGACATTCTAACTCTTCAAGATTTTGATGATTACTTAAATAGCTTGATAAATAAAGTTTCTCAACTCCCTTAATTGAATTAAGTCTAAATCCTGCGCTATAAGGTGTTGTAATACATCTTCCATAGTCAATAGCCTCTGGCTTAAAGTACCTTCTATTAACCTCAGACACCACTCTTCTAAAAAGACAAGTATCTTTATAAGAAGTTAAGAAAGTACCATCTTCATCTTGAAGGCTCTTAATATCTAAACCTTCCATTATACATAACCTAATTTCTTTCATTAAAGAATGCTCAACAATAAATCTTCCAGACGTTCCATCTGCTAAAGGTTTATATGATTTTGCTTGTCTGTATAAAGAAGTATCTATACCAGCAAATTCTCCAATTAAAACTTCATCAAGTCCTTCTGCAGTTAGAGGCTCTCTATCTAAGAAGAATTGACCATCACAGAAACTAACTTCAAGTGTATTATAAAGTATATCATCAAGCTCTAAGCTATCAATATTAATCTTACCGCTTTTTAAAGCAAGCCTGATATAATACATTTGATGTGCATGCATATTTTCATCTAAGTATTTAGATACATCAACTTTATCTATAAGCCCAAGTCTAATTTGCTTTAATTGGTCTGAATTATAGGCTCTACCACTTTTTCCTTTAAAGTAATTTACATTATCAAAACCAAGGTGAAGAGTGTATTTTATCTGAAGCTCTTGTTCATCTGTAAGCACTTCATCAAATGCAGTAAACATTAAAGAACTCTTTAATCTTCTTTCTTTTTTTACTTCTGATATTTTTTCCTTTACTCTAACGTATGAGTGTTTATCTTCCTTCATCATATCAAGGATTAAATAGGCTTCCCTATATCTAAACTTCAAAAAATTTTCTTTATCTAATATAGCGTCTATATATGAATTCTTTATC
>JAWXUS010000089.1:0-3826 GCA_044426235.1 Peptostreptococcaceae bacterium
ATCATCAAAAAAAAAAATTGTTTCTTCTAATATTTCCTCTAAACACATCCAGGTATCTATAAAATGAGCTTGGTTAAGCAACCAATCAAATAAACAATTATCTGTAAGACAAAGGTTAAATAATAAAGAATCTATTGAACCTATATCTATTGAGATGTTTTGTTGATTCTTTCTTCTGATCTTTTTAATATACTCTATAAAATCTTTAAAATCCGTAGTCATGCCACAGGCCTTATCAAATCCATTACCAGTAACTAATAGTCTATACAATAAAACACCCCCCACTTATTAAATAAAGAAAAAGAAACACTTCTGTAAAAAAGACAGAAGAAAGGAGCAGAACTCCGTAGGATAAAAACAGTATAAACTAAAGACTTAGACAAAAAAGTGAGACTTTTTTTTACTTTTATTAAATTATTTTAGTTATTTTTTATAATTTTTGCATATCTTTTAACTGTTGATATTCCTATCATCAATATATCTGCTATTTCCTTTTGCTTTTTACCTTGATCCATTAAATCTTTTATTTTAGATTGCTTTATTTTATTTTGTTCATCTCTACTTAATTTATTTTTTTCTTGTAATTTATTTCTATAATTATTCTGTTTATTTTCACTAATTTTAGCTTTATTTTCACTATAATAACGTTTATAATATTTTTTATTTTCTTGATACCATTCTTTATTCCTTATACTTTTTCGCCTGTTCTTTTCATCTGTACCTATTATCGTTGATAATTGTTCTTGTTCCTCTGCAGTTATACCTAACATCTTTATTATTGTTGTATTTTTATATAAAAATGCTCCACCATTATACATATGTTCCGATAAATTTACTCGATCATTTGTACGATGTTGAAATGTATCAAGTAATCTATGATATATAATAGAAATCTCATCTGTATTTGATGTCGCTGATATAAGTTCTTTTTCTTCCATAGGAATTCCTAATTTACTATTTAATTCTAATGTCATATCTAAGGCTTTAGAAGGATCTATATGAGAATATAGCAGATTTAATCTATATAAGAATAATAGATGTTCTCTCCATCCCTTTTCAATTCTATTTGATCTCATCTCTACTATTCGCTCTAAATCTTTATATCTCTCTATACTTAGAGTATAAGTATTTTTTAATTGAAAAATTTTCTTTTTATTTCTATTTTTATTTCTATTTTTATTTCTATCTTTAGATTCACCATTATATCTTTTTGATAAATACTTATCTCCCCAAAAAAATTCAGAAAAATCACTTAATTCATATCTTATAGGATTATCTATATTTGAGCATAATTCAAAATTTGCACTTTTTATGATTTTTACTATTCTTCCATTTTTACTATTCTTCGAACCTAAAACTCTTAATACTCTTCCCATATCTTTAACTTTTTCATCAACACTAAAATCCTTAAATACTTGTATTATCTCTTCTTCTATACGTTTCCAAAACTTTTTGGATCCGCTTGTTGCGTATGTATTATTTAATAACCATAGCACATAAATACCTCTACCACTATCTATATATAAACTCGGTATTGGATAATTTAATTCTAACTCTAATAATTGCACCATTTGTTCTGGTGTTAATTCTTTAAATTTTGAATCATTATAGTAATCTAAATCTACAAATAATGCATTTAATTTTACTACATCTTTACTTTTATGTTTTCCTGGTGCAATTAATGTATTTACACTACAATAAAAATCATCTTCATCTTGAAATATACTTAAACTATCTATATCATTTATATTTAAACTCCAACGTCCTGTATTAGCTTTATCAACTTTATCAACTTTCATTAAGCTTACAAAACCACTTTTAGCATTATGTAATTCTTTATAATATTTAAAATATTCTTCATATTTTAATATTTGTATATCATTTATTTCATTTTTTATCAACTTACTATTTATGTAACTATGGCTACATTTTTTTATTTTTTTTGCGCCCATACTAATCAATTTCCTCCTTATTTCTCAAGAACATTGAACATTATATATTGTTCTTATTAACACAAGGTTTGAAGTGATTAGATACTACTATTCAATATCTTATTATATCGAACTGAAAATAATACAAATCTTTGTTTTATTTAGTTTCAATTTGGTGTATAATATTATCATACAAAAAAAAGGAAAAAGATATGGAAGAAAAAAAGTAGGATCAACTTCAACCAAAGAGCAGATGCTACCAACATTTGCTCTTTTTTTTAGGTGTTAATAATATTATACTACTAAAACAGAAGACTGCAAGAGAAAAAAAGGGAGGAAAAAAACTCCGTAGGATAAAAGCAGTATAAACTAAAGACTTAAACAAAAAAGTGAGACTTTTTTATTTTTTTTCTGCACTCTAATCAATATTCTAACAATCCACAAACAAATAAATCTATACTTCACAATTCAACATTATAACCTATATATACTAATTCTTGTCTAATATTTCTTATATTCGCCTAAAAAACTATTTTAATAATTAAAGCCTATTTCAAATAAATACACGTATATGAAATAAAAAACCACTTAATTATCTGTTTAATATGACAAAATAATATAATTATATTTAAAGTATTAAATATAATTCTTATAAAGTAAAATGATATTTTTTAATTATGATTTTTTATTTTAGTATTAATATATTTTATTAATGTATTGCGAGTCAAATTATGTTTTTTCATTAAATCTACTTGTTTTATCGTTCTATTAACTAAATATTGTTCAATATCTACTTCTAATTCTTTTGACATCTTTCTTAGCTCTCCTTTTCTTCTCCCACTTATTTTTCCACTTGCTTGTATACCATCCTTTATTCTTTTTACTAATACTTCCCTTTCTTTTTCAACTCTATCCAATTCAACTGTTAATAATATCTTTACAATTGATTCTAATGCAACTTTTGCAACACGTTCTTGTTCTTCTGCTATGTTTAATAAATTTTTTATATAATAAGTACTCACCGTTGGATTATCCAAAAATTTTAATTCTATTCCATTTTCCATTAATTCTTTATACACTTTGTACCCTTCATCTGCATCTCTTGTGAATCTTGCAATATCTTTAAATATTATACAATCTCCATATTTGATTCTTTTAACTAACTCTTTCCATTCTTTTCTTTCAAATGTTATTCCAGACATATCATCCTTAAAAACATCTCTTTCATTATATTCTAAACCATTTTTTTTAGCATAAGTTTTTAATGCATTAACTTGTCTACTATAACTTTGTTTATCTTGTATCTCTTTTGTGGATATTCTTAAATAGAAATATACATTGTTAGATTTAATATTCATCACTCCATTTTTATAGTTAATTAAATAGTAATTAAAACTATAGTTTTAATTACTATTTAATTTTACCATCAAAAAAACATTGTTTCTATATATTTTGATTGTTTTTTCAAAAAACTTTTTCGTATATAGTTTTATTGACTATTTTTATCAACATAAAAAAAATATATAACATTCATTTCTATTTATTTTTTAATCTTTATGAAATATATAAAAACCCTATATAACTTAAAATAAATTAATTTATATAGGGTTCTTATATATTTTTAAAGTCTTACTTTTATACAGTTTTCAATATAACCATATTATTTCGAATTTGTATACTATGGTTATATTTGATTTTTTGTACGTCTATTGCCTTTACTTTTATTTCTTCTATCATAATCATCCACTTTACCATCGTCTATCATAGTATCTACTAATAAGTCTTCCAATAAACATTCAAATAAAGCACTTATACTTATATTATTTGTTTCAGCAATAGTTTTTATTTTTTTTATATGGGATTCTGATAAATAAACACCTAATTGTTTCTTTTTT
>JAWXUS010000090.1:0-3793 GCA_044426235.1 Peptostreptococcaceae bacterium
ATAGCTGAAATTTATATCAAGAATAGATGCCATCTCCTTCAAACTAAGATTTCTCTCTTCTCTAATTTTAACGCAATAATTTCCAAATGGACTTCTAACTAAAATCTTACTTCCCACTTCAATCACATCCTTTTTTTTTCTTACTTCTAAGTTATTGTACCACATTGAGTACAATAAGGCAAGTTATTTTTTATAAAAAAATGGATGATTTTAAAAATCACCCATTAGTTAATTAATTAATTTATCTTTAATGTATTCTGAAAAATATGATTTAAATGATTTGTATTCAGATAAATCAACTTCAATGCCACGCCTTTTACTGTTAAGATATACGTCATAACCTTCGTCCTCGTAATCTCCAAGCGAAAATATATCATCATATGAAATATTTTTACCAATCAACATAGAAGTTATGTATATTTTTGTAAAGTCCAGTTCAAGTATTTTCTTAAAATCACTCGCATTTTTAGTAACATTAACCAACGATACTAAATAATTAAGTGCAGAATAAGTTCCAAATGGTTCAGTTGATTGTTCAAAATCAAAAGAATTAGATATAAATGAATATTCTTCTAAAATTTCTTCATCTATAACAGATAACAATGCATTCTTTATATGATTATATTGAGATTCATCGTCATCAAAGACTTCTTTAGATAAATATGCCCTTTTATACTCCTCACAAACTAAATCTTTATCAAAAGAAACATTATCACTTGCAAGCTGTAAATATACTCCAAACGACATGCTACTTACAACATCTATTTTCTTTATCATATCTATAAATCTATTATAAAAGCCCATATCGTAAATATTATTCAATTCAAGGGCTTTTGCTCTAATTAAAAACATATTAATCTCCATTGGAGATATATCTTTTTTAACTAATTCAGTTGCATCAATGCCATTACATGCCTCAATTAAGTATCTAATTATGTCGCTTTCTTGATAGCTTGATTTAACAAACTGTGGTGTAAGACTAAATGAGTGATTTGATTTATCTTCCAGCGCTTTTTCAAGGAAATAATCTATATTAACTCCAAGTGATTTAGCCACAAAGAAAGCCATTAAAAGGTCTTGGCTCACTGATAAATCTGGATTGCTATATTCTTCTTTAATATTTAAATACTCAATCACAGTTTCTGTAATTAAGTTTTGAACTTCAATTCTGTCAATTAAGTTTTCATTAAAATTTACTTGATAAGCCTTAAGTATCTCTTTTTTTCTTATAAAAAGACTTTCATTCTCAAGAATAAGTTTAAGGCAAAGACATGTTTTAATATAGTTATCTTCAAGCTTATTTATTATTAAATCTAAATAATCTGCTCCATACATTTCATTTATCTTAGACATAAACCAGATGTCGTTTGCTTTATAATGCCTAACGTCAATAGAGCTTTTAAGCCCCAACATATAGTTTGCATTTAAGAGAATATCATCGTCTAAATCACTTCTTAATAAAATAGTTTTATCTACTCCAATATCAATAGCTTTGCTTATAACGTGTAATGTATCAAAATCCATTTGCTCTAAAAATAACAAAATAAAATCCCCTAATCTTCTTTAGTATTCTTTCTCAAATCTTTCGCTCTATCTATTATTCTTTCTTTATTTAATTTCTCAATATATCCAGTAGTATCAAAACTTAAGCAAGTATCACACATAGCCTTAGTAAGAATAAATGAAATATTTTCTCCTGAAACATCTATATTTTCTAATTTATGATTTAAGGAGAAGGTTTCATCTTTTGCACAATTATTGCAATAAATAGATATTTCCTTTTCTATCTTATTTAGCCTTTGCAGTTCGATTTCAAGCTCCGACACTTCATTACTTGGATTTATATGGATTCCATCAAGTAAACTCATTCTAATAGCTCTCATTTGAAGATTTGAGTAAGTATTATCAACAATATCAATTAAAGCCACATCTTCTAAGTATGCACTTCTAAGCTCCTTTATTTGAAGCTCGTCATAATCAGCTTCTATAAGTTCATTAATATTTATACCTTTACTTGAGGATATATGCAATTGCTTTAACTTGTCAATATTAAATGTATTTAATTTCATTATAGAGTCATTATTTAAATTATTTGATTTACTAAGTAAGTATCTAATGTATTTCATCTTATTTGCAGTAAACTTAACGTCTGAATAAATACTAACGTCCAAGTTATCCATAAGCCCAAGTCTGATTTGCTCCATTTTTTGTGTTGAAAAAGAGTGGTCTTTGTACAGATTTATATTAACGTCGTTTTTAATTCCAAGCCTTATCTCTTTCATTTGAGTTGCACTATATCTTTTGTCAAAGTAATACTTATAGCTAAAATCTTTCATACCTTCCCTTATTTGAAACTTTTGACTATCATTAAGTTCATCATAAGATGTCTTTTCGTTACTTTTATCATTTTCTAAATTTCTTCTCTTTATTAAGACCTTCTTTGGTTCTTTAGTTTTAAATCTCTTTTCTTTTTCAACTAAATCTTCACGTATTTTGCTCATTTGAGCAGACTCGATATTCTCATCAAGCAAAGAGTCTACATTTAGTCCTTCAAGAAGTGCAGTTCTAATCTCTTCCATTTGAGAATCTTTAAACTTAGGGTCTGCATAAAGACTAACATCAACTCCATCTTTTAACCCACTATATATAGCAAACATTTGATTATAGTCAAATTTAGTATTAGTATAAAAAGCAACATCTAAATTTTCACCTAAACCAATCCTTATAATCTCCATTTGCATTTCGTCATATTCAGTATCTAAATAAACAAAGATATCAACACTATCTATTAATCCATATTTAATCTCTCTTATTTGTAAATAATTAAATGAATTATTTACATAACTTAAGATATCAACACCTTCATTTTTTGCTGATAATATTTCAGATATCTGATTTTTATCATAATTTTTCTTTAATTTATCTACGCTATATTCGTCATCTTCTTTGCATTTAAAAATCTGCCTCATAAATATATTTTTCGATATATGCTGTTTAATGTCTTTAATTTTACTCATCTGTCGTTCCTTTCGATAAATTCATTCAAAATATCATAATAGCTTATTTTTTATTTTAACATTTAGACTCTTAAACTTCAATTAATATTTTTTTTATAAAAAAAATGATTGGGTCGCATATATCAATAAAAATAATAGGCACTAAATCTCCATTTCATAGTCATTTCAAGATAAAACACCTCGAAGTTCTTGTTTTTTTAATTAAAAAAATAGCAACCAAATGGTCGCTATCTAATTATTATTTCTTGTAATTTAAAAATTCATACCCTAATATATATGGATTATCATAATAAGTGTTAAGTCTTGTCATAATCTTTGCTATTCCGTTTGCCCAGTTAACATCAGTTGCATATTGATGCCAAGTGTAGTCATAATTCCACTTCATTTTATAAACACTATCTTGCTTGTATTTTGAACTATGGATATAATTTGAAGCTATCCATTTAGCACTTCCTGTAATAGTATTTTCAATAGTTGTAAATCCATTTGCATATGAAGCTTCAGCTCCTGAACTTATAGCACTTCCATCTATTGCACCTATTCCATAGAAATTATATACCATAACAGGATTTTCAAGAACAGTTCCTCTAAATTCACTAAGCTCTATACCTTGTGCTAAAGCACTTCTTCCATATCCAGTTTCCCACATAGCGTGAGCCACTAAGTAACTAACATCTATGTTATTGTTTCTTGCAGCATCAATAAATGTCTGTCCTTGGTTTTCAAATATATTAGGATTTCCTTGAGATGCACTTAAGCTTCTATATTTTTGATTA
>JAWXUS010000091.1:0-3787 GCA_044426235.1 Peptostreptococcaceae bacterium
ACAAATCAAGTAAGGGGAACGAACGAAGTGAGTGGATATTGCTTTTTTAAGCGTAGCGAGAAAAAGTTGATTGTGCCATTTTTTTTAATGGCGTAAGCATTATAGGTCTTTTGTTTCATCACTAAAATGGTTGTGAAGATTCTGATAATTTAAATCAAACCATTAAAGTAAAGGGGTTTGCAGAGAATTAAAGCTTATAGTATATGTTTATTTTATACTTTAACAACAAAAAAAAGTAGTGAAAATCACTACTTAATTATTGAAAAATAACTCCATCTACTCCTTATAAGTCTCCGTGTAATATTCCTTCATCAACCTCCAGGTGTAGTCTAAAATTAAACATATCTTGGTCACTTTGACCTTCATGGAAATAACCAATATCAATTCCATTCATCATAGCTAATCTAATCTCTTTCATTTGTCTGTGATTATATTTAGTATTTGCATAAAAATCAACTTCTAACCCATTTCTAAGTCCAGATGTTATTTCTTCCATTTGCATCACATCAAAATTAGGATTTGATAATTTAGTAGCATCAAGCCCACTAAGTAAGCAAAACATTATCTTACTTATTTGAAGTGAAGTATGCTTTGTTGTTATAAAAGGAGTCACGTCTACGTTATAGTATATTAATCCTATTTTTATTTCACGAACTTGTTCGTAGCAATACTGTCGTCCAAACACTATGTCCATTTTATCCAACATATGAAGCTCTATTAATTCTTCTATTATTTTATTCATTTGACGCACGCCATTAACATTGAAACTACTAAGTATTTCTTTTTTTGTTAAGCTCATTTCATCTAACATTAGATTTATTCTAATCTTTTTCATATCTTTGTGGTCTATATCTTCATTTAAATAAGATAAAGTATTAAGACCAAAAGTTAATCCAAGATAAATCTCTTTCATTTGCTTATCATTGAACTTAGGATTTGCATAAAGTGCAACGTCAACATTATTGTTAAGACCTTTTCTTATGATTTTTTCTTGAGATAATGAAAATTCTTCTACGCAAATATTCATATCTTCCATAACTTTTCTAAAACCACCCATGTTAAAAATCTCCTTATTCAAGTTTCTACACTTGATACCTAAAATAAAACTTTTATTAATTAGCCTTATCTACTATAATACTGTGAGTTTTTTTAAAATATAACGAAGCTTTATTGAAATTTATCTTTATTATAAAGTTTTATTATAAAAAAAATATTGACTAAAGATAGGTTGCTAAACTATAATTTAACTATAAGTTGATACGTGTAATTAAAAAAAAGATAGAAAAAGAGAGCTTAGGTATTCTCTTTTTTTTATAAGGAGTTTTGAAAATGAATTATGTAATTAATCTTCATATTCTTGAAGGTTGTAATTTTAAATGCAAATACTGTTTTGCTAAATTTGGAAGTCGAAAGATATTGGATATAGATAGTTGGAAAATTATAATTGACAATATAGTTAATGAAGTTGACGTTAAAAGATTTAATATAGCTGGTGGAGAACCAATGCTTTATCCACAACTTCAAGAATTAATAGACTATATACATTCTAAGAATATAGATATCTCAATTATAACGAATGGATATTTATTAAGCAGTAATTTTTTAGAAAAAAATAAAGATAAAATTGAAACGATAGGAATTAGCATAGATTCTTTTGATGAAGATATGTTAAGAAAACTTGATTGTACATACAAGGGAAATATTTTTGATTTTGACAAATTTAAAGCCCTTGCTATTAAAACTAAAGAATTAGGAATGAATCTAAAAATAAACACTGTTGTTAGTAAATATAATTATGATTATAATTTAAAAAAATACTTAGATGAATTTGATGTAGATAGGTGGAAGATTTTAAAAATGAAAGTTTTTAAAGATGACAAGTTTGATAATAGTGACCTTGATATAGATGAAAATTCATTCAATCAATTTATAGAAAATAATCAATCAGATAATTTAATAATCGAATACTCTCTTAAAAATTCATATATAATAATTGATAGTAACGGCTACTTATTGGACAATTCCAGTGAAAATTATATTAAAATAGCTAATCTGCAAAATGAGGGCTTTATTGATGCTTTTAAGAAATTAGACTTTGATTTAGATTTATATAATGAAAGATATTAAAATTAAGCCTGTAAATCGATTTAAATAAGTCATTTTTTTTGGCTAAGAAATGTAGAAGCAGAATTTTCTGCTTTTTTTTATTATTTATTTTTAAATTAAAATATTTTAAATATTATCATAAATAATTTTAATTGTTGTATTTTAATCTAAAGGAGTTTTTTATGAAAAAAAGTAATATTGAAATAATTTCTAAAAATATTCTTAGTAGTATTGGTTCATCTTCATCTAAATTAGACCCAACGCTAATCGCTAAAATATTAAACATTAAAGTTTTTTATATAGAGTTCAAAAAAAGACATAGAACCTATTTATAGCTTTATGGAGAGAAATGAAGAAGGGGTGTTTTTATATATTAGTCGTGATGTTAGTAAAGAGCAAGAAAGATACTTAATAACTTTTGAACTTTCACGCTTCATACTTCACCTTAAAGATGAAAAAGAGTTTAGAAAAATGACTAAGTTTAGTGATATACTTAGCCATTCAGATAAAAAAGATATTTTTCATTTAACTTCAAGACTTCTGATTTCTGAAGGCAACTATCTTGATGCTCTTGAGTTTTTAAGAAAACATAAAATAAATAAATTTGAGTTCGTGGAATTTTTAAAGTCCGAATTTGGTGTTCCAGCAAATATTGTAGAATATAGAATAGGTCAAAGATAAAGAGAGTGTAGATTACACTCTCTTTGTTAAGTTTTAATAAACTTTTTTATATTCATTTTTAATTAAAAACTTACTGATACTTATATCAAAATCAAACCAATCACTTCTTTTGAACGTTTTATCTTTTAAAGATTTTCTTATTTCACTCATAACCTCAAAATCTATTTCTTTATCTAAATAAATATTAACATTAATGTTATCCTTCAATCCGATTCTAATTTGAGCTACTTGACCATCGTCATATCCATCATCTAAATAACCGACAAGGTCAACACCATCTCTAAGACCATACCTCACTTGCCTCATTTCACAATCATTAAGTTTAGGGTTTGCGTATTTTGAAACATCAAGCCCTTCTTTAAGACCATACCTAATCTCAGCCATTTGATCACTACTATATATAGGATTTTCATAAAAGCTAATATCTAAACCATCTTTAAGTCCATATATTACTTCTAACATTTTGTATGAATTATATTCTTCTTTTAAAAACCTTTTATGCTCAACTCCATAATCAAGCCCTATTGTTATAGCTTTCATTGTTTTTGAATTAAAATTTTCTTCACTCAAGTATATATCTAAATCATAGCCTTTACTAAAAGCAATTCTAAGTTCTCTTAGGGCAAGTATATTATTCTTATAAAAAGATGACTTCTTATATTTGGCGAATATAATTTTATTTAATTCATCAATTAAATTCTCTTCAAATGAAGAGTATTTTGATTTGGGGAATATAACTTCATTTAATTCATCAATTAAGTTGCCTTTAAATGAAGAGCATGATTCATCTTTTTTATTTTTAAAATAACTCGATGTATTAACACCTTCTTCTTTTAATGAAAATCTAATTTCACTCATTTCATCAGCACTAAACTTATCGTCCATAAAAACTGTAACATCTAAACTCTGGTCAATTCCTTTTGCTATTTGCTCTATTTGACCGATATCAAGCTTAGGATTTGAGAAATAACTCATATCATAGTCTCTTCGCTTTAATTTA
>JAWXUS010000092.1:0-2101 GCA_044426235.1 Peptostreptococcaceae bacterium
TGATCTTTAGAATACATTTCCTCATATGACACACCACTTGTTTCCATTATCATCTACTCCTATATAAATAACACCACCTAAATAACTATTTAAAAAAGTTATTATTTCTTCTTGATTAGTTTATTTATTATCCAAGTACCGAGAACTATTTCATTACTGCTACTGTAAACATGCAATACATCAACTTAATTTTGTCATTTAATTCAATTAATATAATTTGAGAATTTAAATGTTATATTTATTATCTATAAAAAAATTCACATTACTATACTTTTACTATTGGAAATTTTTAGTTGTAGGATTAAATAAAAAAACTACCCTAAATTTAATTAAGGTAGCAATTTTTTTATTCGATTCCAAACCCTCTAAGCTCATTTAGAATCCTTTGAATATTCTTTACATCATTTGAAGTTAATTGTTTCACTTTAATAAATTTACAATATTCCATTGCTTTAAGTAAATAATTTTCATCAATTTTATTGATTGAGTCTTGTAATTGAGCTTTTTTCAGTATTTTAGATAACTTAACAAATCCCATATTAAATATATCTAACTCACCTTTTATACCATCATTAAATTTAGTTTGCTTTTTATCACTAATTTCCTTTGCTTTAACATCATTTTCAGAAAGAGATATATCTATTGATTCTTTACAAAAAATGAATTCAACCTTCTTAAATTCAGTCCAACAAACTTCACGTTTACAATACTCAGCTATATTAAGTATTGACCTATTACTATCATTAATGTGTTTAAACGCAAGATATGAACAAGATTTAAATTCTACCAAATATTCATTAGGTATAGATTGTAAATTCCAAATCATCGAATAATTCGGTGATAATCCTATTTTTTTAAGTTCCAAAACAAATTTTGAAAATGTATAAGGTACTAATTGTGCTCTGTATGCTCTATTTTCTTTATACCATTCAGATTCAGATATCACTTTCTCAATAGCCTTAAATATAATAGCTTTAGAAACTAAGTCTTTAAAATATGATTCATTAAATTTTTCTGGGTACTTGTTCCAATCATTATTAATAGTTTCAAAAAATTTTGTTGAGTTAACTTCAGCACCCCACGAAACATAGTAAGGTAACATATTAGCAGAATTCGAATATTTAGCTATATCAGTTTTGACAATTTTTTGGCTTTTAGGATTTATTCTTTCAAATATTTTTCGCTGATGCGTCGAAAGTTTCATTTTCATTTGATCATATTGACCGCGAGCTCTCTCAAAAAACCAAATTGTTCTTTCTGTCTCACCAAGTTTAATAGGAGCTTTGATTTGTTGAGCACCTGTTGAGAAGTCTTCAATTCTCTTGTAAAATGGATGATTAGAATTTAAATCAGCATTTGTGACTTTATTTTGACTATTTGCATACTTTGAAATATCACGAACAAAATCCTCGTTGTAATTCTTCAAAACTGTTAATTTCATTTGAACAAAAATCCCAGATAAATCAGCTTTATCTTTTATTAATGCACTTGCTAAAGATGCAGTTGTTTGACCACCATTAATAATTTGAAGACCATTAAATCCGTTAATACATAGTTGATCATTTACTTTTTCGAGTATTACTTCTTTAGCAGTAGCTGATATACCATTATTATAGGTAAAGAAATTATGTTTTGCGTTTAAAATTGTTCCTCT
Organism: Peptostreptococcaceae bacterium; assembly: GCA_044426235.1. Classification (GTDB taxonomy): domain Bacteria; phylum Bacillota; class Clostridia; order Peptostreptococcales; family Peptostreptococcaceae; genus JAGHEK01. The sequence continues at coordinate 1,655 of JAWXUS010000092.1, forward strand.
AATTCCTTTATTGACACCACCACGAACACTCAAAAAAGACCTTACATTATCCTCTAACAATCTCGAACTATATTTTTTGTAAATTTCCGCAAGAAATTGACCAGGTATAATCGCTAAATATGATTGATAATCATCAGTTTCAATCTCTGCTTTTATACAAGGAATTGCATTTTTCTGAAATTCAAATACATCAATATCAATATCCTCTTTTTCTATAGGGTTCTTACGAGAATCATATATTTCATTAATATCAATGACTCTTAGTACAACATCATATTTCCTTTCATTTATGAATATAGGATCTTGATTTAAATCTTTAACCCTTTGTGATAAAGAATTTGTTGTAGCATAAAATAAGTTTAGCTTACCAATGTGCTCAGAACCTTTTTTTATTTCGTTTGCTAATTGAACTTTTTCAAGTGCTTCCTCTGAATTATTTGAAAAAAA
>JAWXUS010000092.1:2111-3781 GCA_044426235.1 Peptostreptococcaceae bacterium
AAAAAAAACCATCCATAACATTTTCAAAAAAACCAGTCATTTTTTGAACTATTGATTTCAAATCCGCATTTGCAATTGTTTTCTCTTCTTTAATATCAAAATCAACAATCATTAAGTTCAGACAATTAGCTGGAACATCTAAGTACGCAGCATCTAATTTCATACTTTTAAATTTTTTATTCCCGTTGTAACTTGGAATGAAAACCTCATTTAATTGAGATGTATATCCATATAAATTAACAATCATCTCAGAAATAGTTTCAACAAAAACTTCATCAGTATGTTTAGAAAGTTCTAAACTTTCATATACTATTTCTTCAATAAAATCGATTCTAAATTCTTCTTTAGTCAAATAAAACACTCTCCTTTACTTTAAAACAGCTGATTGAATCAATATTAATTTCATATGATATTTTTGTAATTTGAGGAAATAAAATATCATTTTGTGTTAATCTAGGAAATTCACTATTTATTTCATAAAAATTAATTGAATGAACTTTAAGTTTAAATTCTAAGTTATCTTGATTAAAATCATATCCATAATCGCTTAATTTATCAATAAAACATTTTTTATCCGTTAATGATGGAATAAAATCATATACTTGCATCACTAAATCATATAACGATAATGCAGTTGTTGTAGCTTCTATTGTATATTTTTCATAGCTAACGATTGAAAGGTATCCATTCTTTTCACCACTTAACTGACTAAGAGATGAAATTTTTATTGAGTTAGAGTTTGTTGATGTTGTTTTCACTTCAATCCACTTTTCACTAAATGTAAAGTCCTTACAATGATCATCAGGTCCACCCCACGCTTGAATAGAGTTTGATATACCAAGTTTTGGAATCATTATTTTTTTTAATATCAACAATTCGCCAAATAGTCCTATATAGAGAGACTCATCCATTTTTTGTTTTCGTACAAACATCGATTTCCATACAGTAAATCTATCCTTTAGTTTTATAAAAAAGTCACTTTCTGTCTTTGTGTCAACACTTGATTTTAGTACATCTTCGATAAAAGATATAAAAACCTCTTTATTAGTGTTTTCTTGAATTTCAAAAAAAATGAAATGAAAGTTTTTATTAGTACCTGATTCGATATTAATCAATTTTGTACCTTTTATTACAGGAGGTTTTGTTTTAGAAGCAAATGATACTCTAATAAATCCATTTTCTGTGAATCCTCCATATACTTTCAAAGGAATATTTTCAATCAATAAATCAGCTTGTCTACCTCTGTTATACTCGTATAAATCTTGTAATTTCTTTTTTAAATCATCAATATTAATCATCGATATCCTCCTCTTCAAAAAATCCGATATTATCTTCATGCAATTTTACCATATTAATTCTAACTCTTGCTTTTTTAGGTTTATCTCCCGGAATACATATTGAACATGCTAATATTTTACTATTTCTTTCGTCATTTAGTAATGTATTAATGTTATCATCGTATTCTTCTTTATCATTTTTTACATCAACTACATAAAAAATGATAACAGGATTTCTTTGTACATTTAATAACTCCTTAGCAGTTGCTTGATTAGATTTTCTTGGTTTTTCAGTAAGTTGAGATTTTTCGTAATTATCTTGAGCTAATTTTTCAACAAAGTCACTTTGTTCTTTATCTAGACCAATAAACAAATCATTTGGATTTAACAACC
>JAWXUS010000093.1:0-3769 GCA_044426235.1 Peptostreptococcaceae bacterium
AATAAAGCGTAAACAGTAAGTGCTACAATAAAAAGAATAAGAAAGAACGAAGATGTATTAAAAAACAAATGTTAACAATAAGGTGTTAATAATAAACAATTAATTTTATTTATTTTTATATTTATAAAATTAAACTTCATTATATTTTAAAAATAACAACATTTATATTTTTTATAAACATTAAAATAAAAACTTAATGAACCCTTAGTGAATTTTTATATTATTTATTTTTATATAAATGATATTTAATTATTCTATAATGATTAAACATAACAATTACTTGACTATATTTTTGATTTTTTCATTCAAGTAAAACAATAAGCCTGAAGAACTTTTGAAGAAAGAATGTAAGTTAAATAAAGACCTTTGGTGGACTTTTTTTATGTAAATTTAAAAAATAACTTTTTTTCATTATATTTGGAATAATTATATTACTATGATAGTATAATGTTTATATATATCGTAGCGGAGCGATATATGGCTTAGGTGAAAGGTCACGGTAGTTCGAGGTTTGGTGTTCTGGATTTTTATGATTTGAGGTTTTGGCTGTTTGGGCACTGATAGTGCGGTTTGAAAGTAACGCGCGTTACTTTAATAAAGAGAAGGTCTTTGACGAAAGACTCTCTCTTTTTTTTGTTGATACTTATAATAACGTACAAAAAGTAGTAAATCATATACTTGAAGAAACAAATAATTTTAATTTATTAGATTAAAAAAACGGCCAAATGACCGTTTTTTAATATTTTAATTTATTTAAGCGATTAAATTCTCTAATTTTAAAATCAAAAATTCCGAGCTCTTCAACCTTTACTTTATTTGTTTTTAATAAATCCGAAGCTATTTCGCAAAACAAAGCATCAAGCTTATTAGAATTTTCATCTTTTCTTTCTAAATCTTTTTTCAAATATTTAACATTTCACTTTCCTTAATTAGTGACTCCCCCTATTATTATTTTTTTAATATAACTAATTATACTATAATCAGTTAGAGCAATAAATATTCAGAAGGTGAATATAAATTCTTGAAATTAGATATGTTGTGTGATATAATCTTTATTAGACTTAATACTGATAAGTTGATTTAGATATCAATTTGCTAAGAAAATATTATTCATTTGTAATGAGCAGTAACATTTGCTTTTTTAGAATAAATTTATATTCTTTGAGTTTATTTGATTATGGATGAAAATCTTTTAATTTAAAGTATATAATTAAACAATGACTATAAGTGAGAAAATTATATGTAAATATCATTCAAATAATTATCTGTAATTTTTTTCACTCTTTGAGTTCTTTTTTTAATTTTTTTATAAATCATTATTGGTTGTGATAAATAGTTGTAAATTCTTTTTTTAAGATAGCCTTAGTTGGCTATTTTTTTTATTTATTAAAAATAACACGCTTTTGAAGGGTGATTTAAGTGCTTTTGAAATGTATTTATATCAATAAGTTTAAGGATAAATATAATAGCGCAAACATACCTTTAAATTAATATTTATATTGAATTGATATTTTTTAGTTGAAAAGTAGTGTTAATTGTAGTTATTGATTCATAAATCTTGTTTTAGCTATAAGCTAAGTCTATTTTGTGTATAGTATAATAATGTATTAGAAAGGAAGTGGTTTATATTAAGATTAAAAATATGAAAATTACATCTTTAGTTTGTTTATCTTTAATGACTATTGGTTGTTCTGATGAAATCATTAATAGTTCAAATTTAATGAAATCTAATGTTGAAGACAATATAAGAAAAATAATTGAAGACGACATGAGCTATAAAGAGCTTGATGAAGTTATATCTGAATACAACACTATGTATGCAGAGTTAGAGCTTAGAGAATATTTTGAGACTGATGATGAGCTTGAATTTGCACTTAACTCAATCGGAAAGAGAATATCTAATATTGAATTAGCTTTTACTTCTCAAGGAACTTCAGCTTTAACTTCAATTTACGAGGATAAGAGCAGTTTGATTAGTGATTATATTGGAAAGCAAATTATACTTGAAATCAATCAAGATAGTTGTTCGTATTGCATATCTTCTGCACCTATTGTTCATGATGCAATTAAAGACACAGATGTCTTGATTTTACCTATATTCGTAAATTCAACTACTGAGGGAGTTATGGACTTTTATGATATGATAGGGGTTGATATTGATGAGGTTGACAACATATTCTTAGATGAAAAGAAAGATTTTGTTTCTTCTTTAGAGATAACATCAACACCGGCGTATCTATATATTGATGAAAGCGGAAGAATATCATTTGTTAAGACTGGTGATTATAATAGTATTTCTGAGGTTTTATTTGATATAAATAAGGCATTTAATAGCGAAAAGATATATGACAATAAAACTGTTTAATCAACATTCTTTATAAAAAAAATCCTAATTTAAATAATTAGGATTTTATTGTTCCCAAGCAGAGCAATAAGCTATTTTTTTATCTTTATATTTAAAGATGCCGAAAAATTCCCCCATTAAGGAATATCCGTATTGAATTAAATCAACTTCCTGTTTACTTTCATTTCGAGCATCTCTAAACTCAAGCTCATCTTTAGCTACCTTTATTGCAAAATCATCAAAATTTATTTCGTCGAAATAAAAGTATATAACTTTACCTGACTTAATAAGTTTTAATGCATCAATTAGACATATATCACTAATCTTTTTTTCACCAACAGAATTCATTTTACCAAAAGTCATATTCTTGGCAATTTCAAGTTCTTCCCATGTTAAAGTGTAAAACATTTCATCATATATAGTGGCATATCTCTTATATCCATATCTTTCGCTATAAAGCTCTCTCATTGAATTTTCCAATTAAAAAAAACACCTCCTTAAAAAAACATTCTTACTATTATACATATATTTAATTAAATAATTCTATATACATAAACAGTATCAACATTCTCTCCATAGTTAAAGTAAGAGGCTTTTTCGTTTTTTTTAATTTTTAATAAAAAAAATACTACCAAGAAAAATGGTAGTATTTTATATTTGAGATTATCCGTTCATTCTCATAACCATAACAAGTGCCTCAGCTCTTGTTATTTCTGCTTTAGGCTTGAAAGTATTATCAGTGTATCCATTGATAACTTTAAGCTCTGCTAAGTTAGCAACCGCAGCATCTGCCCAAGTAGCTATTTCTTTATCATCAGCAAATTTAGTTACTGAATCTAAATGTATTCCAAGTATAGTAGTATCAGCAGTTTCAACTACTTCTGCGTTGTGCTTAAGAACAACTTCGTCATCTTCTATCACTTCAACGAATGGTAATATTTCACCCTTGAAAGCATAAGAATTAGACATTATTTTAGAAGCTTCTTCTCTTGTTATTGCATCACCTGGATGGAATAATTGAGCAGATTTTCCTTCTATTATACCAGCATTATATAGTGCTGTTATATATTTTTGATGCCAATGTGCATCATCTACGTCATGGAATGGCTCTGTATCACCTTCGTTAGCTTCTATTCCGAATGACTCACAAACTATTTTAGCAAATTCAGCTCTTGTTATAGAATCAGTTGGTCTAAATGTTGGAGTAGCATCAATTATACCCATTAACATAGCTTGCTCTATGTGGTCTTTAGCCCAGTCTATATGAGAGAAATCAGACTCATCTAAGTTTGGCATTTCAACTATTAAAGCTTCATCTAAAGAAGTTAAATCTTTAAAGTTTATTGTTATAACTAAGTTTTCCTCAGTCTTTTCTTCGTTTGCAACATAAACTTGCACTATTTTACCAACGTTATTTACTTCACT
>JAWXUS010000094.1:0-3750 GCA_044426235.1 Peptostreptococcaceae bacterium
AATGAAGTTCGCACATAGAATAATAAGGTATATCTCTAACTATAACCATTTCATTCATACCACCCTCTTTTTTAAAGGTAGTCATTTTTAGTTCATCTAAAGCATAATTATTAACATTCCTAAATACTTCGTCCACATACATTTTAGCCACCCTCTTAGGTGTATCTTTAGTACTTTCAGTTTCCTCTATTTCAAGTATATCCATAATCTCTTTTACTTTAGATGCTATTTTATAACCCTTAGTTTCACTTTTCTCACTTCTATAATCTTTCATCATTCTTTCTCCTCCAATATGTATATTTTATTTTTAAATACATTATAACAAATAAGAGATGGTTAATCAAATCAACCCTCTAATTTTAAATATGTAAACACAAAAAAACACTTCCATAAATGAAAGTGTCTTATAATTACATACCAGGGAAACGAACTTGCCCAGGGAATACTCCCTTATTTTGCCCAGTAACTGCATTACCTCTAGTAGGTTCAACAGTAGCCCCTTGTGGAGCAGTAGCAACAGTACCTTTAGCACTTTGCTTACCTTTACTTCTTGACCCCTTCTTAGATGGGTCACCTTGTGATGCAAAAGCTCTCTTTATAAACATTTAAAGTCCTCCTTTTATAAAATTTACTAACTAAATATTAACCCCAAAAATTAGTTTCGGCTTGTGATAATTTATTTCCTGATGCTACAGTATTACCTCTACCTGTGTTCTTAACTCTTTTAATTCTTGATTTAGTAGCAGATTTTACGGCAGGGTCACCTTTACCTGCAAAAGCTCTTTTTATAAGTAACATAATGTATTTCTCCTTTATCTTATTTAGTCCACCCTTCATAAGTTGTGTGAGAATAAGAAAACCACTTACAACTAGATAATGAACTTACCTTAGATTATAAGGCTAATCATTAGTAAAATCAACACTTTTAACTATCTACTTTTTTCAACTATTAAGTGTTTTTTAAGTTCATAACCATCACCCTCTAATTTTAAGAGTGTTTTAACAATAGTATCTTTTTGTATATTATGCATATTATCTAAAGTACTACTACACCCTTTATCTCCCTCTATATAAACCTCTAACGTTTTTTCATTCATAAAACTAATAAATTTAGGTTCTAATTTAACCCTATCCCCTATATCAGTATCACTAGAATACAACACATATCTAATATCATTCCCTAACTCACTATCTTCCTCTAAACATTTATTAACATCGCACGTTTTTAAATCAACTATTATAGTTACCTCTTCACTTCTACCTTCTTCAAACACCCCTACATATATATCATTAAGAAGTGGGGCATTGAAAGATGAACAAGGTTTAACCCTAAATAAAACAAACCCTAAATTAATAAGAGAATTAATATAAGCATAAAAGTAAGGGCTATTATATTCAGTAACTTCAATAACTATCTCAAACTCTATCCTACCTTTACTTTTAAGTTTAATATCCTCTAAAGCAAATAATAAAGTACTATCTAATCTAGTACTAATACTAACCTTATCAAATAACTTAATATAACCCTCTCTATCAAGAATTTTTATAGTGTTAAAATCTGCATTTAATTGATATTTTAAGTCTCTACATCTACCTCTTCCATACTCAACTAACTCTTTAAGGTTGTAATGCTCTAGACACTCACCCTCAAACACAATAGTCTTAATACTATCACATTCCCCTACAAGGTCTAATAACCTACATACATTCTCACCTTTACCTTCTTTATTGAATTTAATAATAACCTCCTCTAAAGGCTCATTGTAAAGTAAATCTTTAAATTTAGTAGTAATACCCTTACCTAAATATTCTAAAGTAGGAGTAGTATTAATTAAAGTACCTTCAACTATCTCTTTAATAACTATACAGTCATCACACACTCCACACACCTTTTCTTTAGCATAATTACAAGAGTGAAAATCGGTAGGATTAATATTATAAATTCTAGCTATATAAACTAACTCCCTTTTAGTAGTATCTATGAAAGGTGTCTCAAACCCTATATTAAAAGCCCCTAAATAATAATTGTTAGTATTAGTAACAAATTCTAAAGAAGTATCCATAAACACCCCACCTTTAATAATGGCACTATAAATAGTTTTAGCTCCCCTATTCTCTGCTAAAGATAAAGCATAAGATAAAAATATAACATTTCGCATTTCTATATATTCGCTACCCTTAGCTTCACCTTCACTAAACATATCAGAACTACTCCAACTAAAAGGTGGTAAGTTTATCTCTATATGTTCCATACCTAATTTATTAGCAACCTCTCTCGCACATTTTCTCTCAAACTCCACTTGTGGTTGATTGTAGTTAAAAAATAAGGATACAAAAACTGTATCCTCATCTCTACCTTTTAACATATGACACATAACTACACTATCAAAACCACCACTATTTAAAATGATAGCTTTATTCATTATTGTACCTCCATTAACTTATGTATTTGTAATTGTAATCTAACATCTAATTCATCTTCTAATACCCACTCACATAATTCCTTAGCCACATTTTGTTTATTATTAATATCAAACATAGGACTAACTAAAACTTTAGCTCTAATATAATTAGTTTTTAAAAAGTTTCGCATAAATATATAATCTTGTTTATCTTTAATAACGAATTTTAGTTCATAACTAGATTTTAAATAAATTAAGTTCTCCTTATTAAATGGGACAGAAATTTGCGCAGAAGGAGTTTTAACATCTACCACATATGAAATACCCTCTTCATCAATTCTATCAATAAAAACAGTACCATTAGTTTCAATACTAATCATATACCCCTCATTAGCTAAATCTCTTATTAAATCATTAACCCCTTTTTGCATTAAAGGTTCACCACCAGTAATACATACATATTTAGTTTTTAAACTTTTAACAACATTCATAATATCCTTTATTTCCATAATTGAAGTTTCTTCAACTTTTTGAGGTTGGTCACAATAACTACAACAAACATTACACCCATAAAGTCTAATAAAGATACAAGGTAGCCCACTACGGCTACTCTCCCCTTGTACACTTCTAAATATTTCGTGAATTATTAATTCATTTTTCTTCATCTAATTAACCCTCTCTTTATCAAAAGTAGCATAACTAGTAGGAGTTTCCCATAACCTAACTCTACTCACTTGTAAAGTATCATTATTTTCTTTATTGTGTTTATTTAAAACATCATCTAAAATATCCGAGAAATAAGTAACCATTAATTCTGCAGTAGTATTAAAGTCAAAAACTTCACTTAAATTCTTATGGTCAACCTTATCTATTATATGTTCATTAACCATAGTTTTTAAATCACCAAAATCTAATAATAACCCATTACTATATAATCTATCACCTGTTATTGTAATTTGTAACTTATAAGTATGTCCGTGTAAATTAGCACATTTACCTTCATACATCTTTAGATAATGGCAACTATCAAATGTGAACTCTTTAGTTATACTTAAAACCCCACTCACTACTATTACATCTCCTGCTTTATTTTTCATCATCACACTACCTCCTAATTAATTATTAATATAAATTTTATTAAAGTCTTTTTAAGACCCTCTATCTCCGTTTCATCAAACCCTATCTTAACTGATAAATCTAAACCTTTAGTAGCTAAAATACCTCTAGCAATAGCTAGACTTTTACAAGACTGATTAACACTACTAGCTCCTATAGAATGTAATTCTACTTTAGAATGCTCCTCAATACTCTTAACAATAGCACCTGCTAAAGAAGACACATTAGAACT
>JAWXUS010000036.1:0-12042 GCA_044426235.1 Peptostreptococcaceae bacterium
GGTGATTAACCACAACATAAGATGTATTTAAATCGTTGAATGACATTTGCGTTGAATAATAAATAACAGATTAACCACAACATAAGATGTATTTAAATATAAGTCTAGCTTTTCCGCGTCTTCCCCAACTATCGATTAACCACAACATAAGATGTATTTAAATTATCTAGAATTAGCATTTGTGTTTCGAATCTGAACTGATTAACCACAACATAAGATGTATTTAAATCTCGCGGTTGGACAGGAAAACTTTCATTTTTGACTGATTAACTTTAATATAATATGTACTCAAATATAGAGATGTCTTGACAACTAATACTAAAGATGTTAATCTTGTTTTTTAAAAAAGATAAGATATTAAAACTGAATAGCTAATATTAGGCATAGTAAAGAAGATTAACCGTAACATAAGATGTATTTAAATAAAAATACAATGCCTGTTTATAGAGATTTAAAAAAGTAAGTGTTTATGCACTTACTTTTTTTATGTAATTAATTGTATAGAACTTTATTTTATTGTTAATAATCAAAGCAAAGGGGTGATAAATATTAAATTAACAGGTACAATAATAAATTATTATTTTCATTGTAAAAGACAATGTTGGTTATTTTTTAATAGAATAAATTTAGAAGATAATAGTGAAGATGTTAGGATAGGAAGAATACTCCACGAAATAAGGGCTAAGGACTCAACTAATAAAGAATTATCTATTGGAAATGTTAAGATAGATAAATTAACCAAAGATTATTTGGTTGAAGTAAAAAAATCAGATGCAGATATTGAATCTGTTAAGTGGCAAGTATTTCTATATTTAAAAATTCTAAAAGATAAAGGTATAATTAGAAAAGGTAAAATAGAATTTATTGAAAATAATAAAAGTGACAGAAAAACTATTTTTGTTGAACTAGATGATCAAATAGAAAATAAGTTAGTTAATATAGAAAGTGACATTTTAAGTTTAGTAAAAGACGATGTTCCAAAAGAGAAATTTAAAAATGGTTGCAAAAAATGTGCTTATTATGAATATTGTTTTATATAGGGAGGTTATATGGGAAAGACTAAATACATAACTTCAATGGGAGAACTAACTAGAAAAGATAATTCTATATGTTTTAGAAAAGACGGAAAAAATATATACATACCAGTTTAAAATACTAGAGAAATTTATTGTTTAAATGAAGTATCACTAAATTCTAAATTGTTAGATTTTTTGGCAAAGGCTAATATAGTAGTTCATTTTTTTAATTACTATGGAGGGTATTCAGGAACTTTTTATCCAAAAGAATATTTAGTAAGCGGTAGGGTAACTGTAAATCAAGTGAAAGCATATGAAAATAAAAGAGAAAAAATTGCAAAATCAATAGTAAATGGAATAAGAATTAATTTAATTGAAGTACTAAATCATTACTACAAACATGGCAAATCAGAAATAAAACCTATAATTACACACCTAAAAAAAGAAACTCCGATAAAGCTTAAAAAAGCGAGTAATATAAAAGAAATTTTATCTGTTGAAGGAGATATGTGGCAAATTTTTTATTCATCATTTAATAATATATTAAGAGAAGATTTTGTGTTTAATAAAAGAGTAAAAAGACCACCAGATAATCCATTAAATGCTATGATATCATTTGGAAATTCAATACTTTACGCAAAAACTATAAGTGCAATATATAATACTCACTTAAATCAAAGTGTTAGTTTTTTACACGAGCCAAGTGAAGGAAGATTTTCTTTGAGTTTAGATATTAGTGAAGTTTTTAAACCGATAATTGTATTTAAAACTATTTTTGACTTAGTAAACAATAGAAAAATATCCGTTATAAAGCATTTTGAAAAAACTACAAATTATTGTTTATTAAACGATGAAGGAAAGAAAATATTTATAGATGCTATTGAGAGTCGTTTAGAAACTGTTCGTGAACACTCAAAATTAAAGAGAAAAGTTAGTCTTAGAACTTGTATAAAATTAGATGGATATAAATTACTAAAATCTATTATGGAAGATACGGATTTTATTCCTTATAGTGAGAAAGATAAAATATGATTAATTATAATTATGCATTTTTATTTTATGATGTAAATCAAAACAGAGTGAATAAAGTTTTTAAAGTATGTAAAAAATACCTTACACATTATCAAAATTCTGTTTTTAGGGGAGATATTACTCCGTCTAATCTTATTTTGTTAAAAGATGAACTTGAGAATATAAGAAAAGATAGGGATTTTATATGTATTGTTAAAATGTTAAATGGGAAAGTATTTAGTGAAGAAGTGCTTGGAAATATAGATATTATAAATGGTGAAAGTTTAATTTTATAGATTACAAAAGTTGATAAGTATCAACTTTTTTTATGTTTAAAAATTAATAAATATTATTTAATATACATATATACAGATTACTCTAGTTAAAATATAAATATAAGTTTATAAAATGGAGGTGAATTGAAATAAGAAAATATATAAATACGTTTATTATTTTAATAGGAGTATCATTTTTAATTAGTGGTATAGTAAGTAATTTATTGGTTAAAGAAACAAATTTATTAATTGAAGATAATGGAATAAAATCTACTAAAGAACAAGATAAAGAATGGGAGGAGTTAGAGAGAAATATTAAATTAGGAGATGAAAATTTATTACCAAAATTTGATGATTTTATAGAAAAAGGAGTAAGAAGTGAAGGGTATCCAACTAGAAAGGGAACTATTCTTGTAACGAAAGAGTTAAAATCAAGAAAATCATTAACAGGCCACGCAGGAATTATATATAATTCAACCACAACGATAGAATGTTTTCCAAAAGAGGCATCGCCTGATGGTATAAATGGAGTTTATACGTATTCTAATGATTGGAATATAAGGTATGGGAAAAATACTTATGCAGTAAATGTCAGGGGAACTACTCAAGAACAAGACGATAAGTCGGCAGATTATGCATATAGAAGATACGAGGAAGGTAGACCTTACAATTGGGTGTTTACAGATATTGAAAATGGTTCTAAATTTTATTGTTCACAACTTTGTTATAAGGCATTTATGGTTATGAACTCAATAGACATAAATAATAATGGTGGAATAGTGTATCCGATAGATTTAATTAATGATGATGATACATATATAATCTGGTCAAATCAATGAAGCTATATATAAAAGTAATTGTATTAATTTTAATTATTATTTTTATTATGAAGCTAAATAATCCTAAAGATTATAAATATGGAGCAATTTATACTTCAAATTCTGAATCAATAATAGCTCTTTATAATAATGAAGGCGAATATTTATACGATAAGAAATTTAAAATTTATGGTTTAAATTTTGGAAGTTTTATTAAAAAAGGTATAGAATTAAATGATAAATTGTATTTTACGGCTCCATTAGGTGGAAATATAAAGCAAGAATTTATACTTGAGATTGATAAAGATAGACTATTAGTAAATAAAATTAAAACAGAAATTACACCGACTTTTTTCTCGGTAGATGAAAATTATATTTTTAGTGGAATTTCGTCTATAGAGAATTCTATAATAAATAAGACTGATATAGATAAAAATATTGTAGTTAATAGCACTACTATAAATGGACAAGCTATTAATATTACTCAAAATCAAAATGAAATTTACGTTTTTTGCATAAATCATAAAAATTCAAATGAAATAAATAGTGGTACTTTATTTATATTAGATAAAACTAATTTTAAAGTGTTAAATGAAATTGAAGTTTTAGATATAAGTTTTACGTCGGATATATTAAAGATAGATAATTATATTTATATTTTGGTGACTTATAATGGAAAAGATAATAAAGGTAATCAAATTAAACGTATTAATATAGATGATGGATCTATGAAAGCATTCAACGTTTCATTTGAAAATTTAGCACAAATGCACGTGAGTAATGATGATATTTATATTGTTGAATCGGATTTTCACAGGGGAATTATTTGTAATAGTATTTTTAAATTAAATACTAAGACTAATGAAAGTGAAGTTTTTGAGGTTAAGGCAAACATAATTTCTAGTATTATTTCAAATGAAAAATTTATTTATTCTGATGGAGAAAAAATTTATATATATAATTTAAGTGATTTTAAATTTATCGAAGAATTTAATTTAAAGGAATATGAAGATAATGTTTTTATATCTATATTTATTAATTAAAAAATAATTTACGACTATTTTTGAAAATATAAATAGAATATTAAATTTAGAAACGTATTTTTTAGTATAATTATAATAAATTTTTATAGTTAGAATTTTATGTGGATTTCAAAACTAAATTATCGAGATAATAATTAAATTAAATGGTAAATATTTATACAAATAAAAAAGTTGCTAAATAGCAACTTTTTTTCTATCTTCTATTCTTATTCACAGGTTTTTTATTTATAGTTTTTGTAATTTCAAATACTTCTCCGTCTTTTAATTCAATTTCTCTCATATTAATTTTGAAGTTTGCTTGATATTCTCTAACAGTTCTTAAATCTTGGTTTGTAACTATTGATACAGAATATCCTTTTCTATCTTTAACACGTCCACTTCTTCCAGATCTGTGAATATATTCAGTTCTACTTTTTGGGAAATCAAGGTTAAATACGTGATCAATATCTATAATATCTAGTCCACGAGAAGAAATATCAGATGAAACTAATATATTATTTTTACCATTTCTAAAACTCTCAAGAGAATTTTTTCTATCCTCTTTTTTCATAGAACCAAATATTGCACAAGATTTATATTTGTGGTGATTTAATTTTTCATTTATATTTTCAATACTTGCCTCGTCGTTAACGAAAACTATAGCCTTTTTAGGATTTACAGATGCAATAAGTTTTCTAAGGTTTGTAAATTTTTCACGTCTATCACAGTGAAGGTATAAGTTTTCTATATTTTGATTAACTTTTACTTCGTCGATTAATTTTATAGTTTCAAATTCTTTCATAGTATCTTCACAAAAATCTAAAACGTCGTTACTTAAACTAGCAGAAAAACCAACTACTTGTCTTTCTTTTAATGTAGTTTTTATTATATTTTTAACAGTTTCCTCATTATTTCTAGTTATTAAACTATCTATTTCATCAAGTATTATAGTTTTAATGTTGTGTGCTTTTAATTTCTTTTGTTTAATTAAATCAAGAACACGACCACAAGTTCCAACTACTATGTGAGGTTTAATACTTTTTATACTTTTAATTTGTTTTTGTATATTAACTTCACCAATTAAAGTAAGTGATGTTACCTCTTTTTTAGAGTTTGTTGCTAAAAGTTTTATTTGTTCATTAATTTGCATAACAAGTTCGTGAGTTGGTGCAAGTATTAAAACTTGAGTTTCTCTTTTTGTTGTATCTATTTTTTCAAAACTTGGGATTAAAAATGATAATGTTTTTCCACTTCCAGTTTCAGAGTTAACTAATATATCTTTTTTTTCAAGTATTTTTGGAATTGATAATTCTTGTACTTTTGTAGGTGACATTATTTTTTGCTTATTAAGTCCACTAATTATTTCTGAACTTAAATTTAATTCATTAAAATTATTCATAAAATTCTCCTCTTTTGTTTAATAACTTTAATTATACACTTTTTTTAACTAAATTTATAGGCATTAAAGAAAAAAAGACTTATATAAATAAGCCTTTGATTAATTAGTTATATAATTTTGAAATTCCACAAGTTGTAGTTACAAAATAAACTGTTTCTTCATTTATTAATTTTGAGAAGATAATTATTTCGTCACTAACTGCAACTAAAGTCATTAAATCATTTACACTTCCAAGTTTACCAGTACTTAAAGATGAGTTATTAAAAGTTAAGGTATCCTTTATTTCAACTGCATATTCAGTTCCAAGTCCATCAAGATTTAATGATTGTGTTATTCCATATGAACAGTCACAACAGTCACTACATTCATTACTTAATGTGAAATCTTTTCTAAGTTGAGTATCTATATTTATAATAGTGCCTTCAGAATCTAAGAACGTGAACTTTAATAAATAAGATGAACACATTGAAAGTATATCTCCATCTGATTTAATTAAGTCATCTGTTATTGTTGCTATTTCTAAGTTTTCAGATTTTATTTGAAGTGAAAAGAAAGTATCGTTAATTGGTAAATTAGAAAGTATATCAGAAGGAATTACATTACTATATATATTTATATCTCCAGTTTGAACGTCGTCTCCATTTAAAGTTTCTTCTTTCAAATAATTTAAAAAATTAGCCATATAATCCTTGCAACATCCGCAACAATCTTCTTCATCGCAAGAACCGCAAGATACATTTAATGAAACATTTGAACTACCTCCTTCTGCAACTGGGTTTGCAGTTGGGCTATTAGTAGTATTAGGTGTATTTGTAACATTTGGTGTGTTTGTAACGTTTGGTGTATTTGTTATTGTTATTGGTTCACAGCATTCATCAGGGCATTTACAACAATTATTACCGCAAGATGTACAAGCTGATCCATAAGGTGATTTAAAATCCATTTTTTCTATTCTCCTTTTTTAAATAATATATTCTATGAAGTTTTGAAAAAATTGTTGACAAATATCAAAAAATAATTTTTTAGATATTACTTTCTAAATGTTATAATCAAAATAATAATATTTTAAGGAGAAAATATGAAAACTCTAGCAGATAAATTTAGACCAACAACTTTAGATGATATTGTAGGACAAGAACATATACTTGGAAAAGGAAAAATACTAAGGCGATTAATTGAAAATAAGAAAGTTAATAATTTAATACTTTTTGGACCACCTGGAATTGGTAAAACTACTATTGCACAAATTATTGCAAATGGAACTAATAAAAAACTCTTTAAATTAAACGGAACTACTGCATCTGTAAAAGATATTCAAGAAATAGCAAAAAGTCTTGATACACTTGAAGGATTTAACGGTGTAGTTTTATATTTTGATGAAATACACGCATTTTCAAAACAAAGGCAAAATTCTATTTTAAGCTATTTAGAAAGTGGAGAAATAACTTTAATTGCAAGTACTACTGAAAACCCATACCATTCAATAAATTCTGCGATAATAAGTAGGTGTATGGTGTTTGAATTAAAGCTAATAAATAACGATGATATAATAAATAGATTAGAAGTTTGCATTAAAAAAGCGAATACTTCATTTAGAAATATAACTTATGATTTTGATGCAATTAAATATATTTCAAATGTTTCAAATGGAGATTTAAGAAAAGCCATTGGAATACTAGAACTTATAATTAATTCTAGCTTAGAGGACAATATACATATAGATGTTTTAGTTGTTAAAGAAAGTTCTCAAACAAATATTGTAATGGACGAATCAAAATATTATGATGCAATGAGTATGCTACAAAAAAGTATTAGAGGCAGTGATGTTGATGCCTCACTTTTGGCGCTTTCTATATTAATTACAGGTGGAGTAAATTTAGAAGATATAGTAAGGAGGCTTTTGGTTATTGCATCAGAGGATTGTTTTGGAATTGGAAATGTATATTCAACGTTTTATTCCTTAACTCAAGCATCAAAGCAAGTCGGATTTCCTGAGGCATCAATAATTTTATCTCACGCAGTAATTCTTCTTAGTACTGCACCAAAATCAAATAGTGCATATATTGCAATTAAACTTGCAATGGACGATGTTAAAAATGTTAATATCGGAGAAATTCAACCACATTTAAAAGATGCACATTATTATGGTGCCGAAAAACTTGGAAGAAGTGGTTATAAATATCCACACGACTATCCAAATAATTACGTTAAACAAGAATATATGACTACTAATTTAAAAGGTAAAACTTATTATACTCCGGGAAATAATAAATACGAAAATGCAATAAAAGAATACTTTAAAAAATTAAAAGAATAGAATATTTAAATATAGAATAAATTTATATTTTTACAAAAATTATATTTTATGTGATTATATATAAAATTATTTTTCTACAAATTAGTATTTTTATTGACAAACTAAATTTAAGAATGTATAATCTAATTTAGATAGAGGCGCAGTAACTAAGAGTACTAGTAATGAGTTAAGTACAAAGATTTATTAGGAAAGGATTTATTGCCGAAGTATATAGTTAATACTTTAATACTATATACTGATTGTGTAGATAATATCTATACGATTGTCACAAAGTATTTTTGTGATGTGCTATTTTATTTAAGGTGAAATTAATGACCTTAGGTTTTATAGCCTAAGGTTTTTTTTAATACAAAAAGGAGGGTTATTATGACACAAAAACAAAAAAAAGGCTTTCAAATGCCAGACACCTATGTAATTATTTTTATGGTTGTTATGCTTGCAACGATTTCAACTTATTTTATTGAAACAGGAAAATTTGAGGTATTATACAAAGTTGTAGATAATAATCAACAAATGATTACATTAGTTGATGATGGAGAAGTTGAGAGTTTTGAAATTGATGGAAAAACTTTCACAATCGATGCTTTAAGTGATCCGGGTAGAACATTAGTTTTAGATGGAGATGAAGTAGTAAATGAAATAAACAAAAGTAGTGCAAATTCTTATGAACATAAAGAAGATAATGAAACAAAGTTTAGAGTAACTCAAGAATATGGAGAATATGTTGGTAGCGGAGAAACTGATCCAGTAGCATTATTTGAGCCATATGGAGAAGTAGGATTTTTCAACTTTGCATTCGAAGGTTTAGTTACTGGAAGTAAATGGGGAACTGCAGTTGGGATAGTTGCT
This sequence comes from Peptostreptococcaceae bacterium, assembly GCA_044426235.1. Classification (GTDB taxonomy): domain Bacteria; phylum Bacillota; class Clostridia; order Peptostreptococcales; family Peptostreptococcaceae; genus JAGHEK01. Next base: position 8,708 of record JAWXUS010000036.1, read on the forward strand.
TTTATATTAATTTCAGGAGGAGCATTTGGTATAGTTTTAAATACTGGTGCAGTTGAAATTGGGATATTATCATTAATGAAAAAATATGATAAAGCACAATTTTTAATAATACCTGTATTATTCTTATCTTTTGCAATAGGTGGAGTGGTATTTGGTATGAGTGAGGAAACAATTCCATTAGCTATGATTATAGTTCCAATTATGATTGCTATGGGGTATGATTCAATAGTTGCACTTATGATAACATTCGTTGCAGCTCAAATTGGTTTTGCAAGTTCTTGGATGAATCCATTTAGTGTTGCAATAGCTCAAGGTATTGCAGGGATTCCAGTTTTATCTGGTGCATCATTTAGAATGATAATGTTTGCAGTTTTAAGTGCTTTTACAATAGCTTATACTTTAGCTTATGCTAAGAAAATAAAAGAAGATCCAACAAAGTCTGTTGCTTATGAATCAGATTCATATTACAGAGAAAACTTTAATGCAGAACAACTTCAAAATGAAAAGTTCACATTAGGTCATACTTTAGTAGTTTTAACTGTTGCAGGTGGGATTGCTTGGACTGTTTGGGGAGTTAGTGAACACGGATACTATATTCCAGAAATTGCAAGTATATTCTTTACAATGGGAGTTATATCAGGGATAATAGGTGTTATATTTAAGTTAAATGATATGACTATAAATGATATAGCTTATTCTTTCAAAAATGGTGCAAAAGATTTAGCAGGTGCTGCTATGATAGTGGGTATGGCACAAGGTATTATACTTGTACTTGGAGGAAGATCTCCTTATGAATATACAGTAATGAATACATTACTTCATTCAACAAGTCAAGTTCTTCAAGGTGTCCCTGCTGTATTATCTGGTTGGTTTATGTTTGTATGTCAATCAATACTTAACATATTCATAGTTTCAGGATCTGGACAAGCTGCAGTAACGATGCCACTTATGGCACCTCTTGCTGATTTAGTAGGAGTTACAAGACAAGTTGCAGTTTTAGCTTTCCAATTAGGAGATGGACTTATGAATATAATAGTTCCAACTTCTGCGACTTTAATGGCAGTTCTTGGTGTTGCAAGAATTGACTGGAAGATATGGGCTAAGTTCCAAGCGAAGTTCTTAAGTTCATTATTCGTTATTGCATCGATATTTGTTGTAATAGCAAGTTTAATAGGATATAATTAAATAATATAATTTGAAAGTAGTCAATTATTTTGACTACTTTTTTTAATTATGCATATTATAAACCTAGAGGACTAAAAGGAGGACTTTATGAAAAAATACATCTGGGAGATTGGCTTAATACTTGTTGCAATAATTTGGGGAAGTGGATTTGTTGGAACTAAATTTGCAATTGATGGAGGGCTTACGGCATATCAAGTAATAACTTGTAGATTTTTAGTTGCATCAATACTTATTAATATAATCTTTTTTAAGACAATAAAAGAAAATATAGATAAAAAATCTATTAAAATGGGAGTAACACTTGGAATATTTTTATTTTTAGCATTCGTTTTTCAAACTGTTGGGATAGTTTATACAACAGCATCAAAAAATGCATTTATATCTGCGGTAAACGTTGTTATAGTACCTTTTATAGGATACTTTGTATATAAAAGAAAACTTGATAAATTAGGAATTATAACTAGTATAACAACATTAATTGGGATTGCTATTTTATCATTAGAACCGGATTTTTCAGTTAATATAGGAGATGTTTTAACTTTAATATGTGCATTTGGATTTGCATTTCATATTTTTTATACAGGAGAATATAGCAAAGATCATAACCCAATAGTTTTAACTAGTGTACAATTTATAACTGTAGCAATATTATCATTTACACTACAATTTGTTATTGGACAAGGCCAAATAGTTGCAACTAAAGATGCTATGCTTGGAGTATTGTACCTTGGTGTATTTAGTACAACCCTTTGTTTTTTAGGGCAAACTATTTGCCAAAAAAGAATTCCAAGTTCAAGAGCTGCAATTATCTTATCAACAGAGGCAATCTTTGGAATGATATTCTCAGTTTTAATGTTAGGTGAAATTTTAACTATTAGAACTGTGATAGGAAGTTTAATAATATTTATTTCAATTTTAGTTTCAGAAAATAAGGATTACTTTTTAAATAGAAAAAGTTAAGATACTCTTTGGGTATCTTTTTTTGTATTTAATATTATTAGATATATTCTATGTGTAAAATGTCGAATAAATATATAGATTAAATTTTATTAGTTATACTTGATTAAGATAAATAAGGTATAACAGTATTATTATTTTTAATATTTAGATTAAAATAAACATTTTAATGGAAAATTTAGAAAAAAATAAAAATAATAAGATATATAAAAAGAGTATATGCCTTAGTATATACTCTTTTTATATATAATTTTACAGTAAATTGAATGAATTTAATATGAATTATTTGTAAATTACCAGTATAAAAGTATGAAAAAAAGATAAAAATAAAATGTTATTAAATTTATAATTTGATTTTTAATTTTAAAATAATATTTATGTTTAAAATGATAAACTAAATGTATAAAATTTGATGAAAAACATTTGAAAAAGTAAATTGTAAGGTATATAATTATAAATAAAAAATTAGTAAGGAGGTTGCAACTATTAGTTAAAAATTATAAAACAGTAAAATTATTGTTGATTTCAATCTAATGACTTGCATAATTAATTTAAGAATTGATAAAATTAAGTATTCCTAAATAGTATAAGAAAAATATACAGTAGTTAATAAAATATGATTTTATCAAAAAAAGTTAGATTACTTCCAACTGAAGAACAAGAGTATCTTTTATAGAAATCTTCAAATATTGCAAGGTTTATGTATAATTGGACTCTAGCAAAGCAAGATGAAAACTATAAAAATGGTGGTAACTTTATATCTAATTATAATCTTAGAAAATAAGTTACAATACTTAAAAAAGATGAACTTTCTTGGCTTAAAGAAGTTTCTAATAATGTTTCGAAACAAGCAGTTAAAGATGCTTGTAAAAGTTATCAAAAGTTTTTTAAAGGGATATCATATTTTCCAAAGTTTAAGAGTAAAAGAAAAACTAAACCATCATTTTATAATGATAATATCAAATTAAAAGTTAAAGAAGGTAAAATAGTTTTAATTGAAAAATAGGCTGGGTTAAAACTAATGAACAAATACCGACAGATATTAAATACATGAATCTAAGGATAAGTTATGATAATAAATATTGGTATTTATCTGTTGAGATTGAAGTTAATGAGGTAAAAGAAAACTTAACGAACGAGTCTTTAGGTATAGATCTTGGTTTAAAAGATTTAGCTATATGTTCAAATGGAAT
>JAWXUS010000095.1:0-3699 GCA_044426235.1 Peptostreptococcaceae bacterium
AGCCTATCTATATTTAGAGACAGCAGAGTGAACAAGGATGGAAAAAAAATATCTATTAATCCTTCTTGGAGTGAAATTAGAGAAATAGCTGGTGTAAAATCAAGAAATGAATATCTAAGAGATAATTTTGATGAATTTGTTTCTGAGGAAATAAAAGCTTTAATGAAGTATGCTAAAAATAACAACGACTTCAGATACACAGCCCTTAAAGATGCTGGAATTAAAGTATATTACTTATCTAAAAAATACTCTGGATTTAAAAATGCAATGATAGAGCTTGGATTAGTAAAAGATACGAGAGTTACAAAAGCCAAAGTATCTGAGCTTAAAGAGTTTTTTGTTACTTACAATATAGCTAATAATAAGTACCCTACTGCAAAAATTGCTGAGTCAGAAGGATTTACAATGTATGAAAATATTATCAAGCAATTTAAAAACAGAAACAACTTCATAGCTTCTTTAGAGAAAAATGTAGATGTTAAAACAGATACTGAAACTGCTTAGAGTTTTTATTAATATTGTTTCTTGATTTTTGAGGAGCAATATTATTTTTTTTAACGCAAAAGACTAAAAATTTAAGGGAGGCTTTCATGAAAGCATATAAGATAAGGATAGGGGAACTTTGGAAAATAGACGTTAAATTAGATAAGCAAGAAAGTTTTGTTGCAAGAAATGATATTTGGTGTGATTATAAAAAGAGTATGTATGTAAAGTCTTTAGTGGAAGGGGTTCTTCCAGCACCTATTGTTTTAAATAAAATTAACAATAGAATTTTTATTATAGATGGAAAACAAAGACTTATTACGATTAGAGATTTTCTAAGTGATAAGATTGAATTAGTTAACGGCATAGAGCTTTTAGGTGCTGATATGTCAAAGGTAAAGTTTGAGCATTTGACAGAAAATATGAGAAGTAGAATACTTGATTATGAACTTTTAATATATGAATATAGCGAAGATATGAATGGTGCTTTGAATTTATACAAAATGTATAATAATGGTGAAAGTATTAAGCCTATTGAAATGTTTAAAATCGAACTTGAAGAGGAGAAGATTTTGATTGATATAGTAAATCATAATATATTTGACCTTATCAAGATAAATGGTTCTGATAGATTTCAATCGTTTGAGCTTGCACTATATCTTTTAATGTGGGAATCATTAAATCAAGATACAGGCTTTTCTTTAGATGAGAAATTTGAATTTGTTAGAGGGTTTTTAAAATCTGCTGATAATATATATGATGTATATAAAGTGCTTGTAAGAAAGCTCAACTATATATATGAATCACTTAACAAAGTTGAATATTTAACTGGAGATAGGTTTTTAAAGAAAAGTCACATAATTAGCATATATTCACTTTTAGATTATGCTTTTGACAGAAATGTGTCGACGACTATGTTTTATAATTTCTGTAATTCATATTTTTCAAAAGACAAAGACCTTAGCAATGATTACTTTATTTTAGTTAGTAAATGTTCTACAACTCAAAAAAGCTCAATCAAAAAAAGAAACAAATGTTTGCTTGATGATTTTAAGGATTATTTACAGGTAAGATTAAAGCCTGAAGTCAATAATGTGTTAGAGGTTAAATTTGGAAGGTGATATTTTATAAATTTAGCCCATTAAAGATAGGAACTTTGATTTCTATCTTTTTTTATGTCCATTTAAATAGATTTTAAGCTGTTTAAATGAAAAGCCTCTTGTATTTAGTTAATTAAGAGGCCTTATTTATTTATATTTGATTTATTTGCCTAATATTTATAGAATAAAAAAAAGACTTAAATTAATAAGTCTTTTCTTTATTTATGGAGAACTTATGATTGAATCATAAATTTAAGTAAACACATGCGTCATTATGTTTCTTTATAAAAAAAACAAAAATACATGGAGAGTAGAGCCTGATAAATCAAGCCCTACTGAAAATAAATTAGTTGATACCTCAAAAATTACAAACATTGAACAATATCTACTAAAATAATAATACACTATGTTGCTCATATCTGTCAATCATATGTTTATTAGAATAAAAAAAAATTATATAAAAAAAAGACTTATCGATAAAATAAGTCTTTAAAACAAAAGATGCACAAAAAAGTGCGACAGCCAATTCTAAAAAAACATAGATAGCTAAAGATAAAAGTATATTCATATGCCTAAACAAACTCTATTTAACAAGTTGTTATATTCTTAATATATCACATTTTGTATAAATATGTCAAGTTTCAAACCAAAAAAACAACTATTAATAGAAATAAAAAAAGCCTTGATATAAATCAAGAGCTTTTCTCACATTAAAATATTATAAATCATAAATATTTAATATTAGGTCATTGTGATTGAGTAGTCACAATGATTATTGTTGCATTTAACAACAATAAAGACATTAATTATTATAGCATCACGCCACTATAAAATCAATCTATATTTTTATAATCCACATTTATTCCATAATAAGTAGTTTAAGTATGGCGAATATGTATAATATATAATAAAAAAATATAGAAAGTGAGTTGATAATGATATGGAAACAAATAACGAGCAAGAAAATAAATTTGGTTTTAAAGTTGTTGATGAATTTATAACCAATAACTTAGCTTTATCTATGACATGCTCAATTATAGCGTTGCTTAACTTATTGATGGGTCAATTACTATTTAAAGTAAGTAGCTTGACTTTTGCCGTGATATTCTCTACTTTTACTGTAATAATTTATCTTAAATACAAGGATATAGCAAGCGAAGGAGTTAATAAACTATACTTTACTTCATTGAAGATTATTATGCCGTTAATTTCAATGTTGATTATAAATGGATTGTTTTTAACATTTGTTAGGAATGTTTCAAGGGATAATTTACTTGCAGTAGGCGGGTTGTGTATTATGATGGACATTATAATCATAGGTGGATTTTTAATGCTCTACTCTCAAGAAGAGTTGATGAATAATTTAAAAGTACTGCACGAAAAAAAGTTAGGCTCTACTAACTCAATAGAAAATGATGAAGAAATACAACCAGGAGATGCCGTTTTAGGGTATGCCATAGATGAAGATGGTAAGTCAACTAAAAAGCCTGTAATACTACCTTTAAAGGATAGATTTCTTCATATGCTAATACTTGGTCCAACAGGTTGCGGTAAGACAAGTCAATCTGTTATACCAATGATTAATCGTGATATGCAAAATCCTAATATGGGGATAACAGTTCTTGAACCTAAGGGAGATTTGGCTGAAAAAATATTTGCAATGGCAAAGCATTATAATAGAGAGGTTTTATATTTCAATCCAACACTACCAGATTGCCCGTATTTCAATCCACTGTATGGAAAAGAAAGTGATGTTGTTGAGAATATGGCAACAACTTTTAACATGCTAAACCCAGACTCTCCTCAGTTTTTTAAAGATATGAGTGAGGGATTAATTAGAAGGAGCATTAAGATACTTAAGAGAGTTTATGGAAATGATGCTACGCTTCTTCATTTAAGTGATTTAGTGTGGAATACAGAAGAAAGAGGTGAGATAATAATTGAGATGCTTCAAGTCGCAAAGAATAACTTTGTTGACCCTGAAGTGCAAAAAGAAAATGACGAGTTAGTTTATTGGTACTCAACAGATTATTACTCTGGTCTATCTGGAGATAGAGGAGCCTCAAAAACATTTGAACATTGTTCTGGAGTTCGTTCTCAAATATCAAAGCTTGTG
>JAWXUS010000096.1:0-1945 GCA_044426235.1 Peptostreptococcaceae bacterium
ATTTTGGTCCACAACAAATATTTGGTGCATATGATTCAACTTATAATGGGTTGTCAATTATAAATGATGTTCAAGAAAATGAAGTTGCATCATTAAAAAGTGGAAAAATGCCAAAAAGTATGAAAGAAGCTATATGTTGGTTTATTTGTACTGTAGCTATATTTAGATTTTGGGATCTGAAAAAACCTTTAACTATGCTTATACATACTAGTAGTACGCAACAACAACATGCTATTACAAAAAATATGATAGAAAATTTCTTTAATTCAATTACAAATACAATTGATTTTGTTAATGAAATTGAAAAAGTATATAACACTCAATGTTCTAAATTTACAAAAGAAGATTTTAGAAATCAATATAATGATTATGGAATATCTGATGAAAATATAAATGATTACCCTATTTTTGATAATATCCGTCCGTTAATCACTGAACTTGTTGAAGCTGGATTAACTCACATAAATATCGCATACGATGGACAACTTGAATTTAAAGATAATCTACATCTATGTATTGATAACTGTTACAGTAGTAAATCTGAAGATGATGAATATTTAAGATTAGCTTACCCTAGAACAATGGAAAGAGCAAAAGCTTTCATTGTTGTTGGTGGAGCAACGTTATCACGTGGTTTAACTCTAGAAGGATTAACAACTTCTTATTTTATTAGAAGTTCTAAACAAGCAGATTCATTAATGCAAATGGGACGTTGGTTTGGATATAGAAAAAAATATGAATTATTACCTAGAATTTGGTTTACTAATCAAACTTTAGAACAATTCAAATATCTATCTGAATTAGATGAAGACTTAAGAAAAGAACTTGCATCTATGGGTATGTATGGAAAAAATCCTGCAGAATATGGTCCTAGAATCAAGAAGTTACCAAAAGTTTCCGAATTATCTATCTCAGCTAAAAATAAGACTCAGCGTATGGTAGAGTTTGACATTGATTATAGTGGTGTTGGTGGTCAAACAACATTATTATATAAAGATGAGGATATTATTGATTCAAATTATGATGTTACAATTGATTTCATTAATGGCTTAGGTAAGACAAATAATGGTGATTTCGTTAATTCAAATAACAATAGTTCACATGTTTGGCTAAATGTTGATTTTAATAGTGTATTTAAATATTTATCGTTGATGAAAGTTCCTCAAGGAAACAACTTTACAAGAAACTTTGACTCAATAAAAGAATGGTATGAAACTCAATTTAACAATGGTCTTATGAATAACTTCAATGTTGTTTTATATGGACTTAAGACAAAGAAAACATCAATTAGTTTAGAAAATATTGAACTTAACTTATCTAGTCGTTCTCCATTTGATGATCCATCAACTCTAATTTATAAATTTGGTGTTATTACAGATCCTAAAGCTCTTACAATGGATATTGATCAATCAAATGTTAATTTAAATGAAAATGAAAAAATGTCTAGTAAAGAATATAGAAATAAAGCAAAATATGATAAAACGCCAGTTCTTGTCTTGTATGTTATTAATAAATATAGTGAAACAAAAAATGTTGAAAAAGATAACTTTGGAAACAAACGTGTTCCTTTAGAGGCATCAAATCATTTAGTTGCGTACGATTTTTATATTCCTCAAGGAGATAGTAATGAAAAACATAGAAGTACAATTACTGTTAAAATAGAAAATGATATTAGTAAAGTTGATAATGAAGAGAGTGAATAAGAATGAAAAGTAAAATATTAGAAAATATTGAATTTGCATTTACAGGTTCTAATGTACTTGCACAAATTCAAGATAATAGCACTCCTAACATTGATTTATTAGTTAGGGAGTCTATTCAAAATTCAATAGATGCAGTAAGTCATGATAAAGAATTTATTCAAATAGATATAATCCATGATCAATTTAATAAAACAAAATTTGAATCATATTTCAATGATGACAAAAATTTCAAATTTGATTTT
>JAWXUS010000096.1:1955-3123 GCA_044426235.1 Peptostreptococcaceae bacterium
GATTTTAATGGCTCTAATGATTTTTTGGTTATTGCAGATAAAAATACTACTGGTTTATTAGGTGGACATAAGAAAAACCCTAATGAATCTCAAAATTTATTTAACTTAGTTTATGATATCATGAATCAAAAGAATAAATCTGGAGATTCAGGTGGTTCATGGGGTATTGGTAAATCAGTATACTACCGTTTTGGTGAAGGTTTTTGTGTATATTACACAAGAACAAAAGAAAATGGTGTATACGTTAATAAACTAGCAATAACTTTTATAGAAGATGAAACTAAAGATGTTACTTCAATTAAAGTAGAAGACAATAGAGGTATAGCTTTTTTCGGTGATTTAGATAATGATGATAAAGCAATGCCAATTTATGATGAAAATTATATTAAAACATTTCTTTCTATATTTAATTTAGACTTATATGAAGGAGATCAAACAGGTACTATGGTTATTATTCCATTCTTCCAAACAAATATTTTTATTAATAATACTATTAATAAAGAAAGAAAATGGTGGAATGAGGATTTTGTTTATGCATTAGATATTGCGATTCAAAGATGGTACTTCTCAAGATTAAATAACAATAGATATGACGGTAAATATCTTAATGTTAAAATTAATAATGATGATGTTATATTAAATAAGTTTTTTGATATTTACCAAAAGATGTATAATCTTGAATTGACAGGTGATTGCTTCTATGAGGAGATAATAATGAAATCTCCTAAACTTTCTTTAGGGAAACTTATTATAAAAAAATTTAATAAAACTGAATTGTTCATGAATTGTCCTGATAACTATCCGTCACCTTGTGCGTTTTTAGATTTAGATGAATCTTTTGATAGAGAACCAATGATTTGTTATTTGAGAAAACCTGGTATGGTTATCACACATGATGAAAAATGGAAACATATCAATTTAAATGAAGATGAGTATTTACTTGGTATTTTCAAACTTAATGATGAAGAGAAATATGAGAATGAATTTCTAGGTGGATATGTAAGGTCAACCGAAGTTGCAAATCATAAAAAGTGGATTGATGCTTTTCCAAATGGAAGTACTTATTCTAATCTATATTCTAAAAAACCTATTTCAAGAATTTGGCGAGAAATTAATTCAATTATTATTAATAAATATAAACAAGAAGAAGAGATTGAAATTGAAACAT
>JAWXUS010000096.1:3133-3693 GCA_044426235.1 Peptostreptococcaceae bacterium
GGAAAAGAAGCAGGAAGGGATAATTCAGGTGGATTTACTCGTGGTACTACAGGTGGAAATGTTACAAAAACTAAACCAAATATTACATCCTTTGATGGTTTTGAAAATGGATGTTTAAAGTTTACATCTAAATCATATTTAAATTTTGGAGAGTCTGCAACTGTATTCTTTCATGTATCAACTGGTAGTAGAAGTTATAGTTTTGAAGAATGGACTAAAATGAACTTCGAATTGCCTTGCTTAATTTCTTCATTAAAAGTTGAATCAATTAAAGTTAATAAAAATGAAAAGAGCAATTTTCCACTTTTAGATTTAACAAAAGACATTAAAAATAAAAAAATTATGGACTCTGCTGCTCTTACATTTGAAAAAACTTTATGTGGTAATATTTCTGGTATTACTATAAAAAATATTAATCAAGAAGCCGCACCGATATCTTCATCTATTTCTATATATGTAAAACCACTTGATGATAAATATAGTATTGCTGTTAAAAAAGTCTTGAAGAATAGGGGTGAAGCATAATGAGTATTTTTAGTTTTTATGAAACACTAGTTGGT
>JAWXUS010000037.1:0-11615 GCA_044426235.1 Peptostreptococcaceae bacterium
AGTAGTTGTTATAGCGTGTAACACTGCGACTGCTATGGCACTTGACTTGGCACGTAAAAAGTATAGTATTCCAATAATTGGAGTTATAAAGGCAGGTTCTAAAACTGTTGTAAATACTACGAAAAATAATATTATTGGAGTTATTGGAACTGATGCTACAATAAAATCTAATTCTTATAGTAAAGAAATAAAGAATCTAAATAAAGATATAACTGTTATACAAAGTCCCTGTCCTTTATTTGTTCCAATAGTTGAAGAAGGTTGGGCGAATACCGAAATTGCAAGATTAACTGCAAAGAAATATTTAGATAATTTAATAAATAAAGATATAGATTCATTAGTTCTTGGATGTACTCACTATCCAATTCTTCAAAAAACTATAAAAGAAGTAACTATGGGCAAAATAAATTTAGTTAATCCTGCAAAAGAAACTGCTAAAGAATTAATAGAACTTTTAAAAGAAAATAAAACTTTAAATAATTGTGATGAAAAAGTAAGTTATGATTATTACGTTTCTGATACACCTCAAAAGTTTTTACAAATAGCAGATGATTTTTTAAATATAAAAATAGAAAGCATAAATACTATAGATATAAAAAACTATTAGGAGAAAAAATTTGAAATCAAAAATAAAAATAACGACTACTCAATATGATCAAGACAATAATAAGGAAGTATTAGATTTTAGTTTTGATGGAGATTTTATTAAAAAAAATAATAAAATTCATCTTGGATATAAAGAAGAAAATATAACTAATAAGATAACTGTTGATTTAGATAAAAAAGAAGTAATTTCAAAGAAACTGGGTATGATTAATTCTGAAATGATTTTTAGTAAAGATAATAAGCATTCTCTTAAGTATAAAACGCATCTTGGAATATTTGATATGATTGTATCTACAAATAATTTAGATATTGAAGTTTTTGAAGAAGAACTAAAAATGAAGATTGATTATAATTTAGAAGTTAAAAATCTATTCAAGGGAAAAAATATATTAGATATAACTGTGGAAAAAGTATAAATTTTCAATAAAAGGTAGTAAAATTACTACCTTTTATTTAATTTATTTGGTATTATACTTATAATAACTTAAAAGATAGCTTAAGTTATGTGTATAAAATAATAATACCTAAAAAATAAAGAGGGAATTTAAATGATTTTTGATAATGTAGTTAAGACAATAAAGAAAAATGATTTAATCGAAAATGGAGATAAAATAGTTATTGGATTATCTGGTGGACCAGATTCAATGGCATTACTTCATATATTAAATAAATTAAAAGAGAGTATGGATATACAAATTTATGCAGCACATTTAAATCATCAATTAAGAGGAATATCATCTCAAGAAGATGCTTTATATGTAGCCGATATTTGTGATAAAATGGGTATTACCTGTTTTGTTAAATCAGAAGATGTTTCTATTTATTGTAAAAATAATAGTTTATCTATCGAAGAAGGAGCAAGAAAACTTAGATATGAAATGTTTGATGAAATAAAAAATGTAACTAAATCAAATAAAATTGCAGTTGGACACAATATTGACGATCAAGCAGAAACTATTTTAATGAGGCTTATGAGAGGAACAGGACTTAAAGGACTTAAAGGAATAGATTATAAAAGAGAAGATGGTGTTATTAGACCACTTCTTGATACATATAAAAAAGATATTGTAAAATATTGTGAAGAACATAGTTTAAATCCTAGAATAGATGAGAGTAATTTAGAAACAATATATACTAGAAATAAAGTAAGGCTTGAACTTATTCCATATATTTCAGAAAATTTCAATCCAAATATAATAGAGTCAATAGCTAGAATGAGTAACAATATAAAAAATGATAGTGATTATATTGAACAAAATTCACTAAAAATATTTAATGAAGTAACAACTATTAGTCAAGATGAAGTTATTTTAAACATAGAATTATATAGAGATATTCATAAAGCTATGAAATTTAGAGTAATAAGACTTGCAATAGAAAATTTAATTGGAGATACTAAAGGATTTGATCAAAAACATACTAATGATGTTTTAGAGTTTGAATGTGATTCAAAAATTGGCAAAATGCTAACTTTACCAAGAGGAATTTTTTGTTACAGAAAATTAGATACAATTATTTTTACAAATAAAGAAATTATTGGTGAAGATATTAACTTCTGCTATAATATACCTAATACAGGTTTTATTAAAATTGAAGAAATAAGTTCTATGCTTGAGATGAATTTAATAAGCAAGGATAAGTACAATGGAATGAAAAGAGATGAAAATTCTGTTTCTTTTGATTTTAGTAAAATTAAAGGTAAGTTAAGTGTTTGTAGTAGGGAGCCAAAAAATAAAATAAAGCTATCTAATGGAAGTAAGAAGGTAAAAGATTTATTAATAGATCTTAAAATACCTAAAGAGATAAGGTCTAGTGTACCTATTATAAAAGATGAAGAAGAAATTTTATCTGTTGGTAACTATAGAATAAGTGAAAACAAAAAAATTGATTCACAAACGAAAGAAGTCTTAAGGATAAGCTTTAAGAAACTTTAAAATAAAACACGTGAAAGGAGGACTTGTTTTGAAAAAAGTCTTTAAAGGATTAGGTTTATACCTAATAATATTTATTGCGATAATTGGTCTAGTTGAATTAACTGGAGAATCAACGCAGAAAATAGAAACATATGAATTCTCAACAGTATATCAAGAACTTACAGATGGAAATATATCAGAGTTATATTTCATAAATGAAACATCTGTACAAGGAACTATAAAAAGTACTAACACAAAATTCACATCATATATTCCACAAGAGGTAATGGGAGATAAGTTTTCTGAGGAAGTATTAACTAGAGCTGAAAATGGAGAATTAGTATTTGATGGAGAAGGAAAACCTTCAACACCTTGGTTTATTGAAATGCTACCTACTATAATGCTTGTAATATTTATGGGTGTTTTATGGTTTGTATTTATGAATCAATCGCAAGGCGGGGGAGGAAAAGTTATGAACTTTGGTAAGTCAAAAGCAAAAGTTCATAAAGATGATGAAAAAACTAGAGTAACATTTAAAGATGTTGCAGGTCTTAACGAAGAAAAAGAAGATTTACAAGAAGTTGTTGATTTCTTAAAAAATCCTCAAAAATATATAGATTTAGGTGCAAGAATACCTAAAGGTATGTTAATGGTTGGACCTCCAGGAACAGGTAAAACGTACTTATCAAGAGCAGTAGCCGGAGAAGCCGGAGTACCATTTTTCAGTATAAGTGGTTCAGACTTTGTTGAAATGTTTGTTGGGGTTGGAGCATCAAGAGTTAGAGACCTTTTTGAACAAGCCAAAAAAAATGCACCTGCTATAATATTTATAGATGAGATAGATGCAGTTGGTAGAAAAAGAGGAGCAGGTCTTGGTGGTGGACATGATGAAAGAGAACAAACTCTAAATCAATTACTTGTTGAAATGGATGGCTTTGGAGTTAACAACGGAATAATAATAATGGCTGCAACAAACAGACCAGATATATTAGATCCAGCACTTCTTAGACCAGGAAGATTTGATAGACAAGTGGTAATAGGTGCACCAGATGTTAAAGGTAGAGAAGCTATTTTTAAGGTTCATGCTAAAAATAAACCATTAGCAGATGACGTTACAGTTGATGTATTAGCAAGAAGAACACCAGGATTTACTCCAGCTGATATAGAAAACTTAATGAATGAAGCTGCAATACTTACAGCTAGAAAAAGAGAAACAAAAATTAGAATGGAAACTATTGAAGAAGCAATTACAAAAGTAATTGCTGGGGTTGCTAAAAAATCAAAAGTTATAAGTGAGCCTGAAAGAAAGTTAACTGCATATCATGAAGCGGGTCATGCGGTTTGTGCACATGTTTTAGACCATGTTAGCCCTGTTCACCAAGTAACAATAGTTCCAAGAGGCAGAGCTGGTGGATTTACTATGCAATTACCAGTAGAAGACAAATTCTATGCAACTAAAAATGAAATGAAGGAAAACATAATAGTTTTACTTGGAGGTCGTGTTGCCGAAGAATTAAAACTTGATGATATATCAACTGGAGCATCAAATGATATTGAAAGAGTCGCATCTACTGCAAGAAGTATGGTAACTAAATATGGAATGAGTACAAAACTTGGACCTATGGCATTTGGTGATAGTAATGATGAAGTATTCCTTGGAAATGGAATATCTAGTCAAAAGAATTATTCAGATGAAATAGCTTATGAAATAGATAAAGAAATAAGTAAGATTGTTAGCGATGCATACAAAAAGACTAATGAAATACTTACTAAGTATGATGAAAACTTAGAATACATTGCACAAGCACTTTTAGTTCATGAAACTTTAGATGCTAAACAATTCCAAGAAGCATTTGATATGACTTTATCATTAGAACTTCCAAAAACTGAGGAAGCAGTTACAGAAGATGAAGAAGTTATAAATGAAATTTCTACATTACAAGATAATGAAGAAACAAAAAAAGAAGAATTAAGTTTAGAAAAAGAAGAGTCAGAGGATGATTCAGATGACTCTAATAAATAAAATAAAAAGAACATAGATTATATCTATGTTCTTTTTTGTATAAGGTATTAAGGAGAAAATATGGAATACAAGATAGAATATTTTGAAACTATTGAATCAACTAATGATTATTTAAAAACTATAGATAAAGAAAGTGGATATGTTGTTATTAGTAATGAACAAACAAAAGGAAAAGGTAGACTGGGTAGGATATGGTCTTCAAACAAGAATGAAGGTTTATATATGAGTATACTTTTAAAACCAAACTTAAGTATAGACAAGATTACTTTTTTAACTATGATAACTGGAAGTGTAATAATTAAAGTATTAAACAGTCTGGGTATTAATTCTCAAATAAAATGGCCAAATGATATTATATTAAATAATAAAAAAATTGGTGGAATATTAAGTGAATTGGTAACAACAAATGATGATAAAAAAGTTATAATTGGAATTGGAATAAATTTAAATAAGATATTATTTGAAGATGATATAAAAGATAAAGCTACTTCACTTAAATATGAAGGTTTTGAAATAGAAAAAGATTTATTAATTAAAAATATATTAACAGAATTTAATATTTTATATAGTGACTATATTGATAATTTAGATACTTTTAGTACAATTAAAATACATAGAGAAAATTCGGTATTAATAAATAAGAATGTATATGTTATAAAAAATAATCAAAAAGAATTAGTTAAATGCATTGATATTAATGAAAAAGGAAATTTAATAATTAAAAAAGATAATGAAATTATTGAAATAAATAGTGGAGAAGTTTCAATAAGAGGTGAGCATGGTTATATATAGGAGGAATTATGAAAAATAATATATTAGATATAGAAGGATTAAAAGTTGGTCAAATTGAAGATAATGATGCATTAACTGGAATTACAGTAGTAGTTTGTGAAGAAGGTGCAGTTTGTTCTGTTGATGTTCGAGGTGGAGCACCTGGAACTCGTGAAACAGATTTATTAGATCCTATAAATATGATTCAAAAGGTTCATGCAGTAGTTTTAAGTGGAGGTTCTGCATATGGACTTGAAAGTACTTGTGGAGTTAGTAAATATTTAGAGGAACAAGGAATTGGATTTGATGTTGGAGTATGTAAAGTTCCAATTGTAACAGGTGCAGTACTTTTTGATTTAGGGGTTGGTAATGCTTTAGTTAGACCTGATAAAGATATGGGATATAATGCTTGTTTAAATTTAAGTAGTGAAAATTTAAAACTTGGAAATTATGGGGCAGGTTGTGGTGCAACAGTTGGGAAAATAAATGGAATAGAGAATGCTATGAAAGGTGGTATTGGAAGTTATTCAATAAAACTTGAAAATGGATTAATAGTTTCAGCATTAATTGCAGTAAATGCATTTGGAGATGTTTATGAAAATAATGAAGTTATTGCAGGACCATTAAATAAAGAGCATACAGAAATATTAAATAGTTATGAATTATTAAAACAAGGAATAAAAAAAGGTGGATTTAGTATAGATAATACTACAATCGGAATAGTTGCAACTAATGCTAAATTAAATAAAGCAGAATGTAAAAAAATTAGCCAAATGGCGCACAATGGTTATGCAAAAAGTATTTTCCCAATACATACTCCACATGATGGAGATACAATATTTACTTTAGCAACAGGAAAAGTTGAATTTAATGATATAACAGTTTTAGGTTCGCTTGCCACAGAAGTTGTTGAAAAAAGTATAATAAATGCAATAAAAAATGCTAAAAGTATAAATTATATAAAATCTTACTCAGATTTTATATAATTTATTAAAGTATCGTTGACAAGCAATAATTGCATTGTTAAAATTATCTTTGCAAGTATCCATTGGAGCTTGACTGAAAATATAAATTTTAAAAATATAGTCTGGTATCTTTTAGAACTAGAACGGGGGTGTAGAGTATCAAAAAATTAGAAGTTAGAAAGATAACTGTAATTGGAGTATTATCTGCAATATCCATTATGCTATCACTTACTCCACTTGGAATGATACCGCTTGGTCCAATAAATGCAACTATTATGCATATACCAGTAATAATTGGTGCAATAATTGAAGGACCAGTAGTTGGGATTATAATAGGTTTAATATTTGGGTTAACGAGTTTATTTAGAGCACTTACAATGCCTACTTTAACAAATTTCGTTTTCCTAAATCCATTAATATCAATCCTACCAAGAATACTAATAGGAATTACTGCTTATTATTTATTTGAAATGTTTAGAAAAATTTTAAAAGATGAAAAAAGAGCAGGATTTATAAGTGCAACAATATCATCACTTGTTAATAGTATTGGTGTTTTGGGTATGATATATATTTTATATGGACAAATGTATGCAAAAGCTTTTTCGGAGCTTACTGGAGATATTTTAAAATCTGCAAATGTTCTTTTATTTGGAACATTTATAACAAATTCAATACCTGAGGCTGTTGTGGCAGGATTTATAGTTTCTGCAGTTTGCACTATTTTATATAAAAAGAGTAAGAAAGGATAAAATATGCTTTTAGTATTTGACGTTGGAAATACCAATATGGTACTTGGTATATACGAAGGTGAAAAATTAATAAATCATTGGAGAATAGGAACAGATAGAAATAAAACTTCAGATGAGTATGCAATATTAATTACTAGCCTATTTATTAGTTCCAATATAGAGATGAAAAATATAGATAATATAATAATATCATCGGTAGTACCAAATGTAATGCATTCTCTTGAGAATTTTTGCTTGAAATATTGTGATATAAATCCACTTGTTGTTGGTCCTGGAATAAAGACTGGCCTAAACATAAAATATGATAATCCAAAGCAAGTAGGAGCAGATAGAATAGTAAATGCAGTAGCAGGAATTGAAAAATATAAGTATCCACTTATAATAGTTGATTTTGGAACTGCAACTACATTTTGTGTAGTTTCTGAAAATGGAGATTACTTAGGTGGAACGATTTCACCAGGAATAAAAATATCTAGTGATGCACTATTTGAAAGAGCATCAAAACTTCCAAGAATAGAACTTGTAAAACCTGGTATGACAATTTGTAAAAACACAGTTTCTGCGATGCAATCAGGTATAATATATGGTTACGTTGGACTTGTTGAAAAAATAGTTTCAATGATAAAGGAAGAATTTAATCAACTAAATGCAAAAGTAATTGCAACAGGAGGATTATCAACACTTATTGCATCAGAAACTGATTCAATAGATATTGTAGATAGATTTCTAACACTTGATGGACTTAGAATAATATATGATAAAAACAAAGAATAGGAATTGGTGATCCAATTCCTTTTTTGAATAGGAGTTAAATTATGAAGATTGGAAATATAGAAATAAATAGCAATGCATTTTTATCACCAATGGCAGGAGTTACAGATCTTCCGTTTAGATTAATATGTAAAGAAAAGGGGTGTGGAATGCTTTATACAGAAATGATAAATGCAAAAGCACTTTGTTATGATGATGAAAATACTAAGAAAATGCTTAAAATAAAGTTAGAAGAACATCCAGTAGCAGTTCAAATATTTGGATCAGATCCAGAATTTATGGGAAAAGCAGCAAGTATAATGAATGAATATAATAATGAAATATTAGATATAAATATGGGTTGTCCTGCACCAAAAGTAATTAAAAATGGAGATGGGTCTGCACTTATGAAAAATCCAAAACTTGCAGAACAAGTTTTAAGTGCAGTAGTTAAAAACTCAATAAAGCCCGTTACTCTTAAAATAAGAAAAGGGTGGGACGACCAAAGTGTTAATGCAGTAGAAATTGCAAAAATTGCAGAGGCTTGTGGAATTAGTGCTATTGCAATTCATGGAAGAACTAGAGAACAGTTTTATTCAGGAACTGCAGATTGGGATATAATAAGACAAATAAAAGAAACTATAAATATACCAGTTATCGGTAATGGAGATGTTTTTGAAGTTCAAGATGCTAAAAGATTACTAGAAACCACAAATTGCGATGCAATATTAATTGGTAGAGGATCACAAGGTAATCCATGGATATTTAAAAGAGTAGATCATTATATAAGAACTGGTGAAATACTTCCAGAGCCAACACTTGAAGAAAAAGTTAATACAGCTAAGGAACATATGAGCCTTGCAATTGAAGAACACGGAGAATACATTGCAGTAAGAGAGATGAGAAAACACTTAGGATGGTATCTAAAAGGGCTTAAGAGTTCTGCAAAAGTTAGAGATGAAATAAATAAAATCGAGAATTATGAAGATGTTATAAAGAGATTAGACAATTATTTATATGAAGTAAATAGTTAGAATCTTAGATTATAACAACGGTGCGCATCTTGACATAATACTTATAGTAACTTATAATATAGCGCATAATATAAGCAAATTTAAAGTACATTTTATAATAAATTATAGAAGGAGTTGTAGGGGTTTATGGAAGATAAAAAAGAAATATTATTAACACAAGAAGGATATCAAAAATTAGAAGATGAGTTAGAGCTTTTAAGAACGGTTAGAAGAAGAGAAGTTGCGGATAGAATAAAGGTGGCTATATCTTTTGGAGATATATCTGAAAATGCTGAATATGATGAAGCTAAGAACGAACAAGCGCAAGTTGAAGAGAGAATATTAAAACTTGAATCTATGATAAGAAGAGCAGTTATAATAGATGAAAGTAAAATAGATGTAAATGTTGTAACTATAGGATCAATAGTTAAAGTATTTGATGTTGAATTTGATGAGGAAGTAGAATACACAATAGTAGGTTCTGCAGAAGCTGATCCTTATGAAGGTAAGATATCAAATGAATCACCAGTTGGAAGTGCACTTTTAGGAAGAGTAGTTGGAGATACTGTTGATGTTAATGTTCCAGATGGAGAGAGTCAATTTAAAATATTAGAAATTAGAAGATAGACGGAGGAAAACTAATGAATAACGATCAAGTTAATAATCAAGAAGAACTTAGCGAAGTTTTACAAGTTAGAAGAGATAAATTAGCTAAACTTCAAGAAATGGGAAAAGATCCATTCCAAGTTAGTAGATATGATAGAACTTCTAACTCAGTAGAAATAAAAAGTGATTTTGAAAACTTTGAAGGAAAAGTAGTAAAAATTGCAGGACGTATAATGAGTAAAAGAATTCAAGGTAAAGCTGGATTTATAGATATCCAAGATCAAGAAGGAAGAATTCAGTGCTACGTTAGAAAAGATAGATTAGATGAAGAGAGTTATTCTTTATTTCAAACTTATGATATAGGAGATATTATAGGACTTGAAGGAGAAGTATTTAAAACTCAAAAAGAAGAAATATCAGTAAAAGCAAATGATGTTGTTTTACTTACAAAATCACTTCAAATATTACCAGAGAAGTATCATGGATTAAAAGATCAAGATTTAAGATATAGACAAAGATATGTTGATTTAATAGTTAATCCAGAAGTTAAAGATGCATTTTTAACTAGAACTAAAGCTATGAAAGCATTAAGAAGATACTTAGATGAAAGAGGATTCTTAGAAGTTGAAACTCCAATATTAAATACTAGTGTTGGTGGAGCAAATGCTAAGCCATTCGTTACTCATCATAATACTTTAGATATACCAATGTATATGAGAATAGCAAATGAACTTTACTTAAAAAGATTAATAGTAGGTGGATTTGATAAAGTGTATGAAATGGGAAGAATGTTTAGAAATGAAGGAATGTCTATAAAGCATAACCCAGAATATACTGCAATAGAGCTTTATCAAGCATATGCAGATTACACTGATATGATGGAAATCACAGAAAATGTAATAGCACATATGGCTGAAGAAGCTACTGGAAGTATGAAAGTAAATTATCAAGGAACAGAAATAGATTTTACTCCTCCTTGGAGAAGAATGTCTATGGAAGACTGTGTAAAAGAATATGCAGGAGTAGATTTCTCAACTATAAATACAGACGAAGAAGCTTTAGCAGTAGCTAAAGAAAAAGGAATAGAAATAATTCCTGGAATGAGAAGAGGAGAAGTAATAAACTCTCTATTTGAAGAATTTGGAGAAGATAAATTAATTCAACCAACATTCATAACTCATCATCCAGTTGAAGTTTCTCCACTTGCAAAAAGAAATGTAGAAGATCCAAGAAAAACTGATAGATTTGAAGCTTTCGCTAATAAATGGGAACTTGCTAATGCATTCTCTGAATTAAATGATCCAATAGATCAAAAAGAAAGATTTATGGATCAAGTTAGAAAGAAAGAAATGGGAGATGACGAAGCTTGTGATATGGATGATGATTTCATTAATGCACTTGAAGTAGGTCTTCCTCCAACAGGTGGACTTGGAATAGGAATAGATAGAGTAATGATGTTACTTACAAACTCTCCATCAATAAGAGATGTTATCTTATTCCCAACAATGAAACCAATAGAAAAAGCAGTTACTAAAGAAGAAGAATAAAAATAGTCCCTTTTGGGGCTTTTTTTATTTGTTATAAAACAACTATAAATAATATATTTTGATAACTTAAAATAGGTATAAATATTTTATATAGTAGAAATATATATTAAGATGTTATTTTTTAAAGTAATTTATAAAAATAAAGTTCAAGGAATATAGAAATAAGTATAAGAACTTATTAATATGAGTATTAAACTATTTATATGGGGAGAGTTTTTATGTTTAAAATATTTGATATTATTTGTTTTGGATCGTTTATGTTTTTATTTGGAGAAATTTTATATTTTTTTTGTAAAGATACGTTTATAGTATGTAATAAAAGCATAAAAGAAAATAACCTTAAATGTGATAGAAAAGATGCTTATGATGAATATAAAAAATTAAAAAAAATAATTTAAAAAAGTATTGACTTTATAAATTAAATTTGATATATTATTACTTGTCGATAAGACGAAACAAAATTTAAAATCTTTTAAATAAAAAAGAAATTAAATAAAATTAAAAAAGTGTTGACAGACAAAACTTAGTATGGTAATATTAATAGAGTCGAGAGACACACAAAATGAACTTTGAAAATTAAACAGTAGGTTAAATAGAATTTTAAACACAAACAAACCAAGCCAGATATTCGAGTAACGAATTTCTGAGAAGGTCAACTTTTTATATGAGAGT
>JAWXUS010000097.1:0-1638 GCA_044426235.1 Peptostreptococcaceae bacterium
CTTTTAATTTGCTTAAAATTATGAAAAGTTATGTAATAAAACATAAATTTCGTTATGATTAGAGTCTAAAGAAGTATTAACTTTATTAAATGCACCAAGCCTGATTTGTTTTATTTGTTCATAATCCATATCTTCGTTTAAATAACAAGATACATCTACATTACCCTCTAAGCCAATAAGTATTTGTTCCATTTGAAGATGGTTGTGTTTTGGGTTTACACTAATATTAACTTCTTCTAAAACAAGCCCTTCTTTAAGTCTTTTAAATTGCTGAATTATCTTATATTTAAATATTCTAACTGTATCACTTAAATACAATGAAGTAAAAAAAACACTTTATGTAAAAAAAAGAGAGAGGTCACTACCTTCTACTAACAGTGTTTTTTGCAAGTGAAGTTATAGTCCTCCCAATGTTTATAAGGTCATATCCAAGCAGTAATGTGAAATAAGTCCTAACAAACCTTAGTATATTAAATCCAGATACTTCAAAATTTAAACCACCTCTTTTTTCAATTAAAAGAAATAGAATGACCAATATTATTGAATTAATTATTAGCGTCAAACCTTCCTTAAATTCACTCTTTATAACAATTAATTTATTTAAAAAATCTTCATTAAATTTATCATCTAATATAACTTTTGTTTTTTCATACCTATTCAATACATAATTTAAATAAAACAGACAAATAATCTCAAGAATGGTCAGAAATAAAAACGAAATCATAAGAGTATTTATTCTTAAAAATAATAAGTTTATCTCACTCAATGAAATTATAAATGAAATTAGAAGTAGTGCTGGTAAATAATAAGCAGTTCCGTGATATCTTTTCATAAAAGACCTTTCTTGAAAACTTTATTTTATAAAAAAATTAATTATTTTTTTTATATTCTTCTTTTATTATATCATATAATAACGTGTTTTTATTTTGAATGAAATATTTTTTTCTTGAAAATAATCTATTTTTTAAATCTCTTCTAATGCTTTGCATTGCTATTAAGGATAAATTTTCATTTAGATAGACAGAGATGTTAAGTTTATCTTTAAGTCCAAGCCTAATTTCTTTCATTTGAAGGTGGGAATATTTAGGGTTTCTGTACTGAGAGGTATCTATTTTATCAATTAATCCAAGCCTAATCTCGTTCATTTGAAATCCGTTTAAATCTAAGTTGTTGTATGAAAATATATTTACTCCATCAAGTATTCCAAGTCTAATAATTTTCATTTGAGAGGCGTCATATTCTACATCGCTGTAAAAATCAGTATTTATAAAAGATTTAAGTCCAAGCCTTATCTCTTTCATCTGTTCTGATGAATATTTTAAATCAATATATTTAATTACATCGACTCTATCAATTAAGCCAAGTTTGATTTCTCTCATTTTATCACTGCAAAATTTAGGATTTGCATAAATAGAAGCATCAATGCCTTCTTTTAACCCAAGTCTAATTTCTCGCATTTGATTTGGATTAAATAAATAGCTATTAAAAATATTTACATCCAGTCTTTGGACAAGACCTGCTCTAATTTCATACATCTGTTCGCTGCTTAATCTACAATCACTATACTTTGAAACATCAAGTCCTAATTTAAGACCAGCTCTTATATAGTTCATTTGATTTCCAAAATATAGTGATTGT
>JAWXUS010000097.1:1648-3679 GCA_044426235.1 Peptostreptococcaceae bacterium
CCACTATAAACATTATTAGCATATATAGATACTGATACACCTTCTCTAAAACCAGAGCTTATTTCTTTTAATTCACTTACCGAAAAATCTTTATTTAACATATATTCTATTTCATATTTATTTTCTTTAGCTTCCATTATAATCTCAACACAGTCTAATTTAAAGCCATCTTTTATCAACTTAATTGCAAACTCCAAATCTACTTTCCTAAGCTTTGAATATTTTCTAAATCCATATTTTTTTAATTCATCAACCAGCTCTTTTCTTTTCAATATAACAACCCCATTCATAATTAAAATATAAGTAATTATAAGTGTCTAAGATGCTCCTTATCTTAAAAATGGGTATAATAAAAGACGACTTAGTCGTCTTCTTTGATTTAAAAATTATCTTAGCATCAAGAATAATTGAGCTGTGGCTAATGTATCACTATCAGCTCTATGTGCGTTTTTATTCTCTATCCCGTAAAACTTACAAGCAGTTTCTAATTTATTATTTTTTCCATCGTAATTAGGTTCTTTTTTCAGCATTTCTATTGTGCATATATATTTTGTTATAGGTTCAAGTCCTTGCTTTTCTAAATAATGGTTTAAGAACTTAATGTCAAATTTTGCGTTATGTGCTATCATAGTCCTATCCCCTAAAAACTTTCTAAATTTAGGAAGAACTTCTTCAATGCTCTTAGCGTCTTTAACCATATCATTAGTTATATGTGTTATTTCTGTTATTATCGGAGGTATTCCTTTAACTGGCTTAATGAATCTTGAATAGTTTCTATGTATTTCATCACTTTTAATTTCAGTTATTCCAATTTCTATTATCTCGTTCCCTTTTTTAGGGTCCAGACCCGTTGTTTCAACGTCAACTACAACAAACTCACTCATATTTAACTCCATCCTTATATATACGTATTATTTTATATTATACTATCACATATATCCTAAAAAGACAACACACAATATCTATTTGGTTTACTTTTGTTTTAATTGTTGAATTTTAAATAAAAAAAATAGACCTTATGAAGGTCTAATTATTTTAAGTCTCTTTAAAGCATTCGACATAAAAGGACTTTTATGTTCTTCTTTAAGTAAATCATATTTATTAGTCTTTGGATTTAAATCAAAATACTTATGGTCAGAATATGTTCCGTTTAACATATCTTCTTTAATATCTCTCTTAGATTTAAGGTCCAATTCTCTATTTAATATCTTCGTATAATCTAAGTTATTAAATAAAAAGTCTCTAATTTCCTGCATTTTAGCATAATTATATTCAGGCTTTGCAAAAGCCTCAACATCAACTCCATCTTGAAGTCCAAGTGCAATTTGTTCCATTTGGTCTGTATCAAATTTCTTAACATCAATAACTTCAGCGAAATTTGGAAATCTCTCTATATATGTTCTTATAACACTCATCTTATACCAAGAAAAACTCTCGTCTAAATATGGTGTAACATCTATATTAGCCTCAAGACCAGTTCTTATTTCTGCCATTTGCTGAGAATCATATTTCTTGTTTGAGAAAATTGAAACATCAACAGTACTGTATATACCTTTTTGTACTTGATTTACTTGATTTAAGCTAAGCTCTAAATCTTCAAGTCCATTAGAGTTAAATCCATCACCATTAACCTTTAATATTTTATGAACTCTATCTGGCTCATAAGACCTTTTTAAAAGTCCAAGCGCCGCCTGTAATTCATAAACTTTATATTTAGAATAATTTCTAAAACCTAATTCTTTTAATTCTTTAACTATATCTGCTCTTAACATTTTCATATAAATTTCTCCTTTTTGTAAAAAAACTCCTGGTTTGACATTATATACATTAATAGTTTGAAATATTTTATTTTTTTATTGAAAGCGTTCTTTTTTTTAGATAAACCATGTTTAGTTATATTATGATAATTAACTTAAGTATATTGAGAACAAATTATTTAAAAAAAGATTGCAATTTTGACATTCTCCCCATAACTAAAGCAAGAGGCTTTTCGGCTTCTTTAAGTAAGAGAAATAATTATTTTATCTATTT
>JAWXUS010000038.1:0-11376 GCA_044426235.1 Peptostreptococcaceae bacterium
AGAATTAAACGTTGAAATGCCAATTACTGAAGCTATCTATAAAGGACTTTATGAAAATGAAAATCCGAAAAAAATAATAGATAATCTTATGAACAGAGAAAAAAGAGAAGAAATAATATAAAGACTAGAAAATTCTAGTCTTTTTTACGTTCAATTAATTGGAATAATTAAGCCCCATATAAAATATACTTTAATATAAAAATAGTGTATGGAGGGGTATTATGAGTAATATATATGAAGATATAGCAAAAAGAACTCAAGGCGATATATATATAGGTGTTGTTGGTCCTGTTAGAACTGGAAAATCAACATTTATAAGAAAATTCGTTGAAACTGTTGTTTTACCAAACATAGATAATGAATTTAAAAGAGAGAGGACTCAAGATGAAATTCCTCAAAGTGGTTCAGGAAAAACTATAATGACTGTTGAGCCTAAATTTGTGCCTGCAGACGGTGTGGAAATTCAAATTAGAGAAACTGTTAACTTAAAAGTAAGAATGGTTGATTGTGTTGGGTACATAGTTGATGGTGCATTAGGTCATGAAGAAGGTGGAAAGCAAAGATTAGTTTCAACACCTTGGTCTGATGAGCCTATGTTATTTGAAAAAGCTGCAGAAATAGGAACAAAAAAAGTAATAAAGGATCATTCAACTCTTGGGATAGTAGTTTTTACTGATGGTTCTGTAACTGGAATTGATAGAAGTAGTTATAATGCTGCAGAAGAAAGAGTTGTAAAAGAGCTTAAAGAACTTAATAAGCCTTTTTCAATAGTTTTAAATACTCTTTATCCAAATGATCAAGCGACAATTGACTTAAAAGATGAATTAGAAAAGAAATATGATGTTTCAGTACTACCTTTAAATGTTGAAGGAATGGACGAGAATGATATAGAAAAAGTTATGGAAACTATACTTTATGATTTTCCTCTTAGTGAAATAAGAATAAACTTACCAAAATGGATTGAAGGACTTGAGAGTAATCATTGGATTAAAAATAATATAATAACTACATTAAGAGAAAGCATTGAAGACATTGGAAAAATAAGAGATGCAGAAAGTATTATAAATGGATTTAGTGGACTTGATTTCTTAGAATATTCAAAAGTTGATAATGTTGAACTTGGAGAAGGAGTTGTAAATATTGATCTTGATGCAAAGCAAGATTTATTTTATAATATATTAGAAGAAAAAAGTGGATTTAAAATTGATGGAGATCATCAATTATTAAGTTTAATAACTAAATTATCAAAAGTTAAGGTAGAATATGATAAAGTTGAAGTTGCAATAGAGCAAGCAAAAAATAGTGGATATGGATTAGTTTCTCCATCTCTTAATGATTTAGAACTTGAAAATCCGGAAATGATGAAACAAGGAAAGCAATATGGAATTAAGATAAAAGCAAATGCACCATCACTTCATATAATAAAGGCAGATATATCAACAGAAGTTCACCCAATAGCAGGAAATCAAACTCAAGGAGAAGATATGCTTAAATACCTTCAAGAAGAAATGTCTAAAAATCCAAATAGTATTTGGGATGCAAATATGTTTGGGAAGTCTTTAGATGATTTAGTAAAAGATCAATTACAAGATAAGTTATACGATATGCCTGATGAAATAAGAATTAAAATGCAAAGAACACTTCAAAAAATAATAAATGAAGGAAGTAAGAATATAATTACTATACTTTTATAGATAGGAAGAAGGCTAATAATAGCCTTCTTTTTTAATTGTATCTAAATTTAAAAATTTTCAGAAAATTGAAAAAATATATTCACAAATTACAAAAAGTATCATATAATATTGTTAAATAAAAATCTAAGGGGGTTAGATATGGAAGGGGTAATAAACACATTAAATAATATTATATGGAGCACACCGCTTGTAGTACTTTGTCTAATGAGTGGACTCTATTTTTCGTTTAGAACTAAATTTTCACAAGTTAGAAATATAAAAGAAATGGTAATGCTATTATTTAAAGATAAAAATCAAAGCAGTGAAGGTATTTCATCATTTCAAGCGCTTTGTACTGCACTTGCAGGAAGGATAGGAACTGGAAATATTGCAGGTGTAGCAACTGCTATTGCTATGGGTGGACCTGGAGCATTATTTTGGATGTGGGTTATAGCATTTTTTGGTGCAGGATCTGCACTTGCAGAATCGACACTTGGTCAAATTTATAAAGAAGAAGATAATGGAGAGTTTAGAGGAGGTCCTGCATACTACATTGAGAAGGGGCTTGGTAAAACTAAATTTTCAAAAGCGTACGGAATACTATTTGCAGTAGTAACACTTATTGCAACAGGAGTTTTACTTCCGGGAGTACAATCAAACTCTATTGCAAGTGGAATAAATAATGCTTTTAATATTGATGTTAGTATTGTTGGAATATTCGTTGTAATATTACTTGCATTTATTATATTTGGAGGAATAAAAAGAATTGCATCAACTGCAGAATTTATAGTTCCATTTATGGGAGGATTATACGTTTTAGCATCAATAATAGTCGTTATAATAAATATTGAAAAAGTTCCAGAAATATTTGCATTAATATTTAATTGTGCATTTAATAACGAGGCTATTTTCTCTGGAATATTCGGTTCAACTATTGCCTGGGGAGTAAAAAGAGGTATCTATTCAAACGAGGCGGGTCAAGGAACAGGACCACAAGCAGCATCTGCAGCAAAAGTTAG
The DNA here is from genome assembly GCA_044426235.1 of Peptostreptococcaceae bacterium. GTDB lineage: Bacteria > Bacillota > Clostridia > Peptostreptococcales > Peptostreptococcaceae > JAGHEK01. The sequence continues at coordinate 2,693 of JAWXUS010000038.1, forward strand.
TCACCCTACAAAGCAAGGATTAGTTCAATCTTTCTCAGTTTATATTGATACATTATTCGTTTGTACTGCAACTGGACTTATGATACTTATGACTAATTCGTATAATGTAATTGATACAAGCGGAAATTATATAGTAGAAAATTTACCGGGAGTAGAATATGGTCCTGCATTTACTCAAATGGCACTTGATAAATTACTTCCAGGAAGTAGTTTTGGTTCAATGTTCATTGCAGTTTCACTTTTCTTCTTTGCATTTACAACTATAATGTCTTATTACTACATTGCAGAAGTTAATCTTAGCTATTTAGTTTCAAAATTAAATAAACCTAATTTATCAAAAGTAATGATAAATGTTCTTAGAGTAAGTTTACTTGTTATGGTGTTTAATGGTTGTGTTAAAGATGCTGAATTAACTTGGACAATGGGGGATATTGGAGTTGGAGCAATGGCTTGGTTAAACGTTATAGCTATACTTTTATTATCAAACATTGCTATTAAATGTTTTGATGATTATGATAAAAAATTAAAAAGCGGAATTAAAAGAGAAGACATAACTTTTAACCCAATAGAACTTGGAATAGAAAACGCAGATTATTGGGAAGAGTTAGTTAAAAAGGATATCTAGGTATCCTTTTTTTATTTATTTCAAGGATAGTAAATAACAAATGAAGAACCTATTATTAGGGGTGATAATTATGGAAAAGAGAAAGTTAAATAAGTCAAGAGTTATGGTACTTGGAATAGTATTTTATATGACATTTTATGGATTTGTTGAAGTGATTGGAATGAATGTTAAGACTATTAATTTAGAGAATAAAGATTATGAATTTTTAATAAGTAAGAAAGGTCTTATAATTAAAGATCAAGAGATAATTAAATCTCCTCAAAATGGATATTTTAAAAGTGTAGTTGAAGAAGGTGAAAAAGTTCAAAAAAATCAACTTTTGGGATATGTTTATGAAAATGAAAAAGAGTATAATAACGTACTTAGTGAAGTAGAAAAAATTAATATAGAGATAAATAATTTGCAAAATGAAATAGAAAATACTTCTTCAAACACTAGTCAAATATTTATAAATAAACAGATAGAAAATAAAGAAAGTGAACTTGATCGATTAAAAATGAAATTGGATAAATCTACAGAAATATATTCAAATGTTTCTGGTAAAATTTCATTTTATTTTGATGAAGATGAAAATTTTGATATAGGTAATTTATCAGAAATAACAAAAGATGATATTGAAAATTCTAAGTTTAATTATGAAAATTCAAAAAAAAATAATAAAGTTATAGAAAATGAACCGATTTTAAAAATAGTAAATACTAATGAAACTTTTATTTGCATTGAAATAACTGAAGATGAAGTGGATTTACTTGAGGTTGGAAAAAGTTTTAATTTAAGATATGAAGATAATTCAATAAGGGTTACTGTAGATGATATTCATCAAAAAAATGGATATTATATATTAATTTTTAGATTTATAGGAGAAAATAGTGAAATTTACAACACAATGTCACAGAATTTTGATATAATATACAAGAAAATAGATTCTATAAGAATAAATAAGAGTTCATTAGATGAAATAGATGATATTTTAGGAGTGTATGTTGTCGATCATCAAAATTCATATTCAAAATTTATTGAATTAAAAGGTATTATATTTGAAGATAACGACCATATTTATATTGACTACTTTAATAACCGTAAAAATGGAATTAAGACTGTTGATGTTTATGATAAAGTAATATTAAATCCAAATTATGTTAATATAAAAATAAAAGTTAAGTAGGTATTATATGAACCAAATAAAAAATAATTTATCTGAAATCAAAAATAATATAAAAAACTATTTAAATCACTCGAATAAATTTATGGAAAGTGATATAATGATTTTGGCAGTTACGAAAAATGTTGATATAGAACCTATTTTGGAGTCTATTGGGTACGGAGTAACTGATGTTGGTGAAAATAAACCACAAGAATTAAAAAGAAAATACGACATAATCGGAGATAAAGTAAGATGGCACTTAATTGGTAGCCTTCAAACTAATAAAGTGAAATATGTTATTAATTGTGCATATATGATTCACTCTTTAGATAGATTATCTCTTTGTGAGGAAATACAAAAAAGAGCAGAAAAAGAAATAAATTGCTTAGTACAAGTAAATATTTCAAATGAAGAAACTAAACAAGGTTTAAAAGAGGAAGAAGTAATTTCTTTTATAAAAGAAGTTTCTAAAAGATTTAATAAGATCAAAATTAAAGGGTTAATGACTATGGCACCCTTTACTGATGATGAGGATATAAAAAGATCTGTATTTAAAGGTCTAAATAAACTTTCAAGAAAAATTCAAAATGAGAATATAGAAAATGTTTCGATGGATTACTTATCAATGGGTATGAGTAATGATTATCAAATTGCATTAGAAGAAGGTTCAAATATTGTAAGAATTGGGACTTCTATATTTGGAAAAAGAAAATAAACTTAATTTAGAGGAGAGATAAATATGTCTTTTATAGATGGTATGAAAAATTGGTTACTTGGTGGTTCAGAGGAAAAAATGGAAAGTATGATAGAAGAATCAAAATATGAAGAACAAACTATAGAAGATGATAATAATATGGATATGACGCCTATGACAAAATCATCAACAAATAACGTAGTACCGATTAAGCATAATGATAATTTAAAGGTTATAATAGTTGAACCAAGAAGTTTTGATGATGTAACATTAATAGTTGATCACTTAAAATCAAAAAGAGCAGTAATTGCAAATTTAGATGCATTAAAAGATCAAAAGCTAAAAAAATCAGTTTTTGATTTTATGAGTGGAGCAGTTTATATAATTGGTGGAGATTTACAACAAATTTCAAACGGAATATATATACTAGCGCAAAATAACGTTAATATAGACTCAAATTTTAAGAAGGAATTACAAAGCAAAGCAGCTTATCCTTGGCCAGGTAAATAATTTAAAATAATTAAAGGAGATGAAATTTATTGAATACAATAGCAGTTGCGATGTATCACGTTTTAGATATAGTTTCGTGGATTATTGTAATAAAGAGTTTTTTAACTTGGGTACCAAATGAAACAACAGAGAGATTATATGACATACTATCAGTTATAACTGAACCTATTGAGGCACCTATTAGGTCTTTGACTTCAAAATTTATGAACGGGCCTGTAGACTTAACACCGATGTTTGCAATAATCTTACTTATGATGCTTAAGAATATAATGATATACTTAATGTAGTGGATAAATTAAAACTAACTGGACATATAAAAGATATAGATCTTAAAAATAAGATGTTTAGACTTATTGATAAGGTTAATTTATGTCTTAAAAATTATGAAGTACAAAAGAGTGAATTTTTAAATCCATATGAAATAAAAAATGCACTATCAGTTTTAAATTATAATAAAGATATTAATTATACAATTGATGGTGGATATGAAAATTCTGAAAGAAGTGTAGTATTTATATATCCATTTTATATGGATTATAACGATATTGATTCTAAATTAGATATATTACAAATTGATGGTAATTTTAAATTTAAAGAAGTACTTCATAAGGATTATTTAGGTTCTATTTTGGGGCTTGGAATAAAAAGAGAAAAGATTGGAGATATATTAGTTAATGATAATTTTTGTCAAGTTATAGTTGATAATGATATTTCAGACTTTTTAATTTTTAATCTAAATAAAATTGGTAAAAATAATATATCTATTAAGCATATAGAAAAAGAAGATTTAAAGATGCCAAACATAAATTACAAAGAAGTAAATACCACTATTTCATCAAAAAGATTGGATTGTGTGATTAGTGGAATATATAATATCTCAAGGCAAGAAAGTATTAAGTATATATCATCAGAGAGAGTTTTTGTTGATTATGAAAAAATAATTTCTCCCTCAAAACTTATAGAGGATACGTGTTTAATTTCTGTTAGAGGAAAAGGGAGAATTATTGTATCTGAAATTGGAGAATTAACTAAAAAAGAAAAAGTAAAACTAAAAATTAAAATAATTACATAAGGAGAACAGAATGATAACTCCACAAGAGATTGAAAATAAGGAATTTAAAAGAGGACTTAGAGGATACAAAGAAGAAGAAGTAGATGAATTTTTAGATGAAATAAAAGATCACTACGAAGTTGCAATTAGAGAAAATCATGAAGTAAAAGAAAAAATGAAAATGTATCAAGATCAAATATTAAAATATGAAAATCTTGAAGAAACATTAAAAGCTACTTTAATAAGAGCTGAGAGTGTTGCTGAGGATACTTGTAGTACTGCAAACAAAAAAGCTAAAGTTATAGTTGAAGAAGCTGATTTAAAGGCACGTCAAATAATTGAACAAGCTAATAATCAAGTTATTGAAATTAGAAAAGAATATGATGAAATGGTTAAAGAATTTAAAGTATTTAGAAATAAATTCAAATCATTACTTGAAGATCAAATTAGAAATATTGATGAAATATTTTATCATGTTGATGAAGATAAGATGCCTGGAATTGAAAAGCAAAACTTCGAAAATACAACTAGATATTCAAACTTTGAAGACGATACTATATCTAATCTTGAGTTATAAAAATATATTTTTGTGTTTAATATTAAGTTGTAAAAATAGGTTGACTATGTCTAATATTTGTTGTAAAATGCATTTATAATTTAATAAAAAAATGCATTGATGGAGACTATAATCTTTAAATTAATTTTACAGAGAATTGGACAGGCTGAGAACCAATAAATTATGAAGTTTATTTATCACTCCTAAGCTGTAGGCTGAAATAATATTAAGCTGTGCCGGTTAAAAACCGTTAAAATGAACTAAGTGTCACAATCTTTGTGGAATTAGGGTGGTAACGCGATTAATACTCGTCCCTTTTATTTGAGGACGAGTTTTTTAATATAATTTTTTATGAAGAAAGGAATTAATTATGGCTAAATTTAAATCTTTAGTTGATACTTCTGTTAAAGATGCAGAAAGTAAAGTATCAAAGTATTGGAATGATATTGATATATTAAACAGAGCTTTAGAAAAAGGTCAAAATGACCCAAGTTTCGTGTTTTATGAAGGACCTCCAACTGCGAATGGAAATCCTGGAATACACCATGTTATAGCAAGAACTCTTAAGGATTCAGTTTGTAGATACCAAACTATGAATGGATACCAAGTAAAAAGAAAAGCAGGGTGGGATACTCACGGTTTACCTGTTGAGATACAAGTTGAAAAACAACTTGGTTTATCGGATAAGCAAGAAATAGAGGCTTATGGACTTGATAAATTTAATGAAAAATGTAGAGAGTCTGTATTCACATATGAAAAACAATGGAGAGAAATGACTGAGAGAATGGCTTATGAGATAGATCTTGATAATCCATATATTACTCTTGATAATAATTATATTGAATCTGTTTGGTGGATATTAGATAAGTTCAATAAAGAAAATTATGTTTATGAAGGACATAAAATATTACCTTACTGCCCAAGATGTGGTACAGGGCTTGCATCTCACGAAGTTGCACAAGGATATAAAGAAAGAAAAACTAATACTGTAATGGCTAAGTTTAAAAGAGTTGATAAAGACGAGTACTTTATAGCTTGGACAACTACTCCTTGGACATTACCTTCAAATGTTGCGCTTACTGTTGGACCTGAAGTTGATTATGTTAGAGTAAAGCAAAATGATGAAATATATTATGTTGCTAAAGCTTTAGCTAACAAGGTTTTAGGTGAAGATTATGAAGTATTAGAAGAAATGAGAGGTAAAGATTTAGAACATATTCAATATGAACAATTAATGCCATTCGTTGAGACTACTGAAAAAGCATTCTTTATTACTTTAGGCGATTATGTTACTACTGAAGATGGTACGGGAATTGTTCATACTGCACCTGCATTTGGAGAAGACGATTATAATTTAGGAAGAAAATATAATTTACCAGTACTGCAACCAGTTGATGAAGCTGGAAAGTTCACAACAACTCCTTGGGAGGGTACATTTGTTATGGAAGACGGTTTAGACGTTGAAATAATTAAATGGTTACATGCTGAGAATAAGTTATTTAAAAAAGAAAAAATAGAACATAATTATCCACATTGTTGGAGATGTCAAACTCCATTAATATACTATGCAAAACCAAGTTGGTATATTGAAATGACTAGACTTAAGGATAAATTAATAGAAAATAATAAGACTGTTGAATGGTATCCAAAGCACGTTGGAGAAGGAAGATTTGGAAATTGGCTTGAAAACTTAAATGATTGGGCAATTTCAAGAAGTAGATACTGGGGAACTCCTCTAAACATTTGGAAATGTGAATGTGGAAACAAAACTTCAGTTGGTTCAAGAAAAGAATTATCAGAAAAAGCTATAGAAGAAGTGGATCCGTTAACTGTTGAGCTTCATAGACCATACGTTGATGATATTCATTTAAAATGTGACTGTTGTGGTGGAGAAATGACAAGAGTTACAGAAGTTATAGACTGTTGGTTTGATAGTGGAGCAATGCCTTTTGCACAACACCATTATCCATTTGAAAACAAAGAAAACTTTGAAAAATTATTCCCTGCAGACTATATTTGTGAAGGGATTGACCAAACTCGTGGTTGGTTCTATTCATTACTTGCAATATCAACATTTGTTATGGATAAAGCACCTTATAAAAAAGTTCTTGTTAATGACTTAGTTCTTGACAAAGAAGGAAAGAAAATGAGTAAATCAAGAGGAAATACTGTAGATCCGTTTGAATTATTCGATAAGCACGGAGCAGATGCGCTTAGATGGTATCTATTATACGTTTCACCACCTTGGACTCCAACTAGATTCGATTTAGACGGATTAAAAGAAGTTCAAAGTAAGTTCCTTGGAACTATAAAGAACGTATATAACTTCTTTACTTTATATGCAAATACTGATAATTTAAACCCAACTGAATTCTTCGTTGAATATAATGATAGACCAGAGCTTGATAGATGGATATTGTCTAAATTCAATAATTTAAAGAAAGAAGTTGAAGAAAACTTATCAATATTTGAACTTAATAAAACTGTAAGAAGTATACAAGAATTCATAAATGAAGATTTATCTAACTGGTATATAAGACGTTCAAGAAGAAGATTCTGGGCTACTGAGCTTAATGAAGATAAAAAATCAGTATACAACACAACTTATGAAGTATTAACAGAGTTATGTCAAATAATAGCTCCATTTACTCCATATATTGCAGAAGAAATATATATGAACTTAACTAATGAAGAATCTGTTCATTTATCAACTTATCCAAAAGCTAATTTAGAGTTAATAAACGATGAATTAGAAACTAAAATGGACTTAGTTAAAAACTTAGTTACACTTGGTCGTGCATCAAGAGAAAACTCTAAAATAAAAGTTCGTCAACCAATTCAAAAAGTTTTAGTTGATGGAAAGTTTGAAACTATTATAGGGGACGTAATAGACCTTATAAAAGAAGAGTTAAACGTTAAAGAAGTTGTATTTGCTAAAGATTTAGGTGAATATATGAACTTTAGCTTAAAGCCAAACTTCAAAGTATTAGGTCCAATACTTGGTGCTAATATGAAGTTATTTGGAGGAGCATTAACTAAATTTAATCCAAATGAAGTTGTACCACAACTTGAAAATGGAGAAAGTTTAACTTGTGATATAAACGGTGAAAACTTTGAGTTTAATAAAGATCACGTTTTAATAAATATCTCTGCGAAAGATGGATTTAACGTTTCAGTTGAAAATAATTTATTCGTAATACTAGATACTACATTAAACGAAGAACTTATTGAAGAAGGATTTGCAAGAGAACTTATATCTAAGGTTCAACAAATAAGAAAATCAAGTAATTTTGATGTTTTAGATAACATAACTATAGAATTTAATTCAGATGATGAAATAGCTAGTGCTATTGAAAACTTTAAAGATTATATAAAATCAGAAACTTTAGCAGTTGAAATTGTAAGAGTTAATGATGAATTAGAAATGCATAACTTAAATGACCACGAAACTGGAATTAAAGTTACTAAAAAGTAATAATATTACCGTAGGATTTTTTATCCTACGGTTTTTTATTTTATATATAATTAGTTAGACATATATCTATATGGTGTTATAATAATTAAAATTTATTAGAAAAAATTTGTATTAGTAAAATTAGATTAAAAAATCAGGAGAAAATTTATGAAATTGAAGACAAAAGTTATAATATCATCAGTAGTATATATTTTATTTATGATTTATTTTATGGGAGTATTCTTACCAATGTTTATTGAAAATATTGGAGGTAATGAAATGGTTGATGCTTACCTAGTTGATTATAGTAAAAGTATAGATGATATTGTGAATTTAATTTTAGATTATGGTGAAGTTGGTAGGGAGTTTATGACTAATTTTTTTATTATGGATTCTATATATATTGTTATAAGTGCTTGCTTATTTTATTTATTAGTTAAGTTAGTAACTAAAGATAGTAAATTAGTTTTTATTCCACTTCTTGCAGGATTTTTTGATACTATAGAAAATATTATAGTTTTTTATAGTAGAAATACATTAAATATGAATTATCTTTTGTTTGCAAGGATTTTTGCAAGTATGAAAGCATTTTGCTTACTTATGACACTTATAATTATTGTTATAAATGGAGTAAGGCTATTAAAACAAAG
>JAWXUS010000098.1:0-3664 GCA_044426235.1 Peptostreptococcaceae bacterium
GCCAATAAACTTAGTTTTAACATAATCTTTAATTTTTTTTAATTGATTAGATTGTTTATAATAAGTGTAGAATTTTTCATCAAGTAAAAGTTTTTCATATTCGTGATTTAAAAAAATGTCATTATCAGATATATCATTTAAGTAATCGTTAATTGTTAATGATTGAGAGCTATTGTTCACATTATAAACAATATCTTCGGCTAAATCATTTATAATATTTTTACTAATAAATGTTTCAGTTATGACAGATATATTTCTTAAGTTTGGTAAAATTTTAAATTTAGGAGTTAAATCTTTTTTATAAAAATCAAGCTCTTTTCTATAAAGTTCATATTTTATAAATTTTACTAAATTAATAGTTATTCTGTTTAGCTCTAACTGAGTCTTTAAATCAGATTTATTATACATATTATTCTTATCAACGTACATATCTGAATATTCTGTTGCAGAAAATATGTTAGAGCTACATATCTTATCAAGTGTAATTAGGTCACTATACTCAATATCAATCTTTTTAACCATGTCCACTATCTCTTTGACGCTTATATTGTTTTTATATCTAACTACTTGAAGAACCTTAAATAAATCATCATTTACAACAACTAAATGAATATCTTCAAATTGAGCTTCATTAAAATACAGTACTCTATTTTTATAATTTAATACATATAGCTTTATAAAGTCTTTTTTGTCTTTAAATTCAGTTATTTTATCATTAAATCTATCTATTACATAATTAGCACTTGAATTTAAATTCAAATACTCATTATTATTTTTGTTAAACATACTCATGTTTTATTTTCTCCAAACTTACTTAATTTTATTATAGGTTCTGCTATGTGCTTTAACTATTGTTTGTCCATCTTCTAAATCTATTCCGAGCTTGTCTGCAAGTTCTAAAACCTCATTACTGCATTTGCCATTTATCTTTCTAATAAACGAGGATATATGTACCTCATACTCTCTTTTAATTGTTCCATTTTTAAGGCGCGTATCATTTAAACTCATATAGTTTTTATCTCTATATTTCCAGTATCTTGGAGATATAACTTCATAATGCAGTTCGCTTTCATATTTCTCTATCTCAAAGAAGTCATATATATAAAACAATGATAAGAACATATTGTTTTTTTCAAGATTGCTAAATTTAAATATTTCTTTAAAAGATTTCTTTAAAATAACGCTATTAACAACCTCTTTTTTATTTTTATATCTTATTACTATAAACAAGTTGTTACTGAATTTATTTTCTATTTCTTTAATTAAGATACTCTCAACCAAAGACTCTTCGTCTTTAACTAAAATTATAACACCTGAACTTGGAAGAAGGACTTTTCTTTTAAAGAAATCTTCTACTTCTATTGTAAGATATAAGCTATCTAAATTATGTCTTAGTCTTTCTAAATAGCTCTTAGGTTTTATATTTTCATAAAATTTTTCTTTTAAAAGAAGCTTTTCATACTCATTGTTAATTAAGAAATCATCATCAGTTATAGGGTCAATAGCCTCCTCCATGTGACCAAGGTTATCATTTAAATTATTTATTATAAATTCCGAAAATTCTTCTATGACTGTTTTATTAATAATGGTTTGGATAGAGTCTCCCGCAGTATATAGACTCCTTAATTTAGGCAAAACTTTAAATTTTGGATTAAGATTGTTATCAAAATAATCAAGCTCTTTTCTATATAACTCATATTTTATAAATTTAATTAAATTTATCGTCATTTTATTTAAGACTAACTGATTGTGAATTTTTTTACAGTCACTATCTTCCATATCTTTTAAATCATAAGTACAAATATTTAATTTAGCCATTTTTTCTAAAATGATAATATCCTCATACGAAATGTTAACATCTTTAATCATATTAACTACATCTTTAAGTATTAAATCTTCCTTATATCTAAACACTTGAATTATTTTATATAAATCATCATTTTCAACTACTAAATGTATACTTTGAAAAACTTCATCGCTTAACGTTTTAACTGCCGATTGATATTTTGATAAATACTTCTTTATGAACTTATTTTTCGTATCTTCCTTAGATTGATTTTTTACAAAATCTATAATTTCTCTTGAATGTTTCTTGTTTTTTTTAATCAAATTATCTTCTTTAATCATTGCATCTAAATTATTCTCTCTTATTACTTTGCCTAAATCTCCTTCTTTTATCACCTGATTGTGTTCTTTTTGTACCAATATATTTTTCACAAAAAAACGCCCCTTTTATATTAAAATTATACATTTATTATACCACAATATATACAATTTTAATACTATTTGATTTTATTATAGGTTCTTTTATGTGCTTTTACTATTGTATAACCATCTTCAAGCACAACACCAAGTCTTTTAGATAATTCAAGAGCCTCACCACTACACTTTCCATTTATTTTTCTAATGTATGAAGATACTTCTACATCAAACTCTCTTTTTACTAATTTATTATTTAAATAAACATCACTTGAGCTTACATAGTTTTTATGTCTATACTTCCAATACTTTGGCGAAATAACTTCATACCTAAAATTATCATTCTCTTTTATCTTAAAAAAGTCATAAATTAACTCAAAACTTTTAATATCAGAGTTTAGTTCTGAATTGTCTAATCTAAATGGCTCTATATATGAATTAGATAACATTACAGAATTTACGACCTCTTTTTTATTTTTGTATCTTGTTATGAATAATAAATTATTAAAAACATTAGTCTCTATTTCTTTAATTAAAATACTTTCCACACTATCATGATTTAATGGAAGTATTATAACTCCTGTTTTAGGTAGCAATATTTTTCTTTTAAATAAATCATCATTGTAAAGAGACACTATTGCCGAGTCAAACAATTCTATATGTATATCATTGTCTTTAGTTACAAATTCATTAAACTTCTCTCCAAGTAAAATCCTCTCATATTCGTAATTATAAAACGAATCATTATCTAAACATGCTGCTAAAAACAGAGCTGTTTCCGTTGTTTGAATATAAATTCTATCAATAAATGTATCAACAAACTTATTTATTCTATCTGGCCTTAAAACAGTCCCAACCAATTCACTATTTGAGAAAATCTTTCTATTAGAAGACAGAAGCTTAAATTTATTCTTACCATCACAATCTGTGTAGTCAAACTCTTTTCTATACAAATCAAATTTAATAAGCTTTATTATCTCAATAGTTTTTTTATAAATAAGTATTTGACTTATAACTCTATGTTCATCTTCTTCTCTTATATTTAATAATTTATTTTTAACTGAAAACCTAACAGAGTTTAAATACTTTTCAAATATAATCAATTCCACGTACTCTACGTCGCATTCTTTGATTAATTTTAGCTTATCTTTATAATCCATATTCTCTTTATACTTAAATGTTAATATGACCCTTTCAACCACCTGGTGGCTAAGTATTCTATGTATATTATCTAAGACGTTGGTTTCAGTAGAATTTATTACATCTTGATAATTTTTAAAGCATTGTTTGAAATATTTATTCTTATCATCTATTTGAATTAAAGATTTAGTAAATTCATTCTTGATTGCTTCTTTTAAATTACTCTTAATAGTTTTATTTGAATCAACCATAAGTAAATTTTCAAACATATTGCTATTTTTTTTATTTTCAAGTTTATTGTTAAAGAACATCAATTTACCTCTTT
>JAWXUS010000099.1:0-3644 GCA_044426235.1 Peptostreptococcaceae bacterium
TTTAATGCTACCCAAAAACAGATAAAAATGTGGAAAACTTTATAAATATAAAGAAAAGACTGTAAAGTCCTAAACTTCATTTCTGAAATTTATTTCTTTACAGCCCCTTTGTTATATTTAAATATTATATCCCCATTGAACTTCTGCATCTTCACTATTCCAACTACTGTTCCATCCAGATGGTTTTTCTAGGTGTGATGTATATATTACAGATAATGTTGAATAACTAAATATATTACTAGACATTGTTTTTATGCTACTTGGAATATAGATTGTATTTAAAGTAGTAATAGAACTAAATGCGAAGCTATCTATCGTTGTTAAACTATTAGGTAATATAATATCAGATAAAATTGTATTTGAAAAAGCATATCTTCCAATCGTTTCTAATTTGTCATTAAATGAAATTGTTTCTAATGAACGGCAATTTCTAAATACGTAGTCATCTATATAAAGTAATTCATCTGGTAATGTAATTGAAACTAAAGACACACAACCTTCAAATGTATATTGTTCTAGTTTTACTATTGTGTTAGGTAGTGTAATTGATATTAATTCTCTACAATCTCTAAATGCATCAGATCCTATTGAAACTAAATTATTAGGTAAGGTTACATTTTCTAAGTCAGAACATTTATAAAATGCATATTCCCCTATTGTCGTTACAGAATTTGGTAAGACAATTGATTTTAGTTTAGAATGTCCACGAAAAGCGGCATCCCCTACTGCTACTACTGGATATGTAACATTATTATATGTAATTGTTTCTGGAATTACTAAATCAATAAATTCTGAAGTATCATCTAAAATGAATGATATTAATGTTGCTTCATTATTTTTAAATGCATATAAAGTATCATCTATTAAATAACATGAATCATATTCAGTATCATAGTATACAGTATTATAGTAGCTAAAATTATCTTCAAATTTTCTTTCTTCTTCACTAAATTTCATTAAGATAGAAACAGTTGTTGGAAAAGCATAAAATACATATGTACCAAGTGATTCTAATGATACTGGTAGAAAAATTCCAATCAAATTGTAACAGTTCATAAATGCTCTTTCACCAATTGAAATTAAACCTTCAGGTAATGTCACATTAGATAATGAAGTACAACCATAAAATGCATATTCTCCTATTTCTAATAATGTATCAGGTAGTACTATTGTTTTTAAATTTGTATATTTATAAAAAGCATATGAGTCAATTTTTGTTGTAATAACGCCATTTATACTGTTAGGTATATTTATCATTTCAATATCTTTATTAACGACATCTGTAATGATTATTTCATTATCAACAATTTTATAGTAGAAATTATCATAAATAAATTCTCCTGATTTATCATAAATAACAGTCGCATTACCATACCAATTTTCTTCCCAAGATAGTTGAGCTTTACTATCATCGCAATAAATTGTTAGGGCGGGACATAGTGAAAAACTATATAAAACTAATGAACTAACTCCTATAGGAATATTGATTTCCACAAAATTAATACAATAATAAAATGCGTATTCTTCTATACTTTTGATTGTTGAAGGTAACACTATACTATGTAAAATATCGTTATTTAAAAATGCATATTTACCTATTGTTGTTACATCATATAATACACCATTATGTTCAATTGAACTTTGTACTTCTATTTCTTTTGTTTCTCTACTTCCTCTTACTAAAATAAATTCATCTTCTAATAATAAATATAAGCAATCATCTATTTCTTTTAATATAGGATCTGACATATTTAAATACGTTGTTGTACTTTGTCCGTAATTACTATTCCATCCACTTGGTACTGATTGAGTTGATAAAAATATAACAAAAGAACCAAATGCTTTTGATTGAACAACTTCAAGTGATTCAGGAATAATTATATATTTAATAGTCGTACTTTCTGAAAAAGCATTTGATCTTACTTCAGTTAAAGTATTAGGAAATTCAATTGATTTTATATTATTACTTTCAAAATAAAATGCTCTTTCACCTATTAAATAAACTTCATATTCTCTATACGTATATGTTACTATTTCTGGAATAACTACATTTGTTAAATCAAACGAATTGATAATAATAGCTCTACTACCTTCTAAATAATAAACAATATTATTTTCAATGAATACACTACCTTCACTACAATTTTCATATTTAGGATTTGAAGTTGGAATAGATGAACTATTTTCAAAATCAATTTCTCCAGAAAATAAAAAGACAGTTTTATAGCATCCATCAAATGAATTTACAGCAATTGATTCTAAAGTTTCTGGTAAATTAATATATAATAAACTAACACATCCACTAAATGATTCAATTCCTATTTCCTTTAAGTTACTTGATAAAGTAATTGATTGTAAATAAATACAATCTTTAAAAGCTTCTGATGCAATTTGTGTAATAGGATATCCATCAATTTCATCTAACATTTTTAAACTTGTTACATTTTTATCTACTGCCCCTGTTATTATTACTTCATCATTAATTATTTTATAATACATATCATTATAAATTAATTGATTTTCTTCATCTTCTTCATAATATACTGTACAATCACCATACCAATTTTCTTCCCATAAGTCACCTGGCTCTGTTCCATCTACTAAAATAGATGTACCACAATTAGCAAATGCATTTGATTTAATTATGTTTATATTAGTTGAAATCATAACATATACTATTGATGTACAACTATTAAATGCATATTCACCGATATATGATAAAAAATTAGATAACATAATAGATTTTAATTTATTGCATCCATTAAATGCATATTCTTCTATTACCAAAACATGTGATGCACAAGTTACTGATGTTACATTACTATTACTAAATGCATAACTTCCAATTGTAGTAATATAATGCGTTACTTCATTTATAGTAATTGAATTCAATATAACATTTGTATTTACTCCATTATATTTTACTAAAGTTGCTGTATTACTTTCATCATTGTTTAGTAAATAGATTGAATTATCTACAATAGATACAGTTTTACCTAAAGTATTATAATAAACAATACTATCTCCATTAAACGTTTCTTCATAAGTTCCTAATTTATTATTTTCACAAAAAATAAATAATTCATTATTATTACTAAATGCATTTTCTTTTATAGTAACTACACTATAAGGAATTGTAATTATACTTATGTTTGTACCATTAAATGCATTCATTCCTATTTCTTTTAAGTTTGAAGATAACTCAACACTAACTAAATTAGAACAATTAGAAAAAACATTATCATTAATTATAGTAACATTTATATTATCTATTTGATTAGGAATAACAATATGATCTATTGATTCATCTAATACTTTATTAATAGATATTTCATTTTTACTAATTGTGTATTCTAATATATCTTCATAAACTAATGTTTCTGGTAATACTTCTTTTACTTCATCTTGGTTTAAAACTACAATTACTACAGTTGTTGTAATAATAGTAATACCAAGTATGATTCCTAAAATTATTTTTTTCATCGAATACTCCTTTAAGTTATTAATTAAGAAAAAAAAGACTTAAGTATATATAAATATACTTAAGTCTTGAATATTACTTCACATCCGAACTTTCGTTGTACTGACGAATGTAAAACCAAATATTGGAATTCTACTCCCTTAATTGATATTATTTTACAATA
>JAWXUS010000100.1:0-3643 GCA_044426235.1 Peptostreptococcaceae bacterium
AATTAATTAAAAGTTATTTTTCTTTAATTCATAAGCTAAAGCCTTCATTACACCCTCAGACTTACCTATAAGTTCTTGAGGTGACTTACCAAGCTCATTATACTTTTTAGCTATTGTACTAACTATATAGCTCATACAGTTATCCCATTGTGCAGTTTCAGAGAAAACAAAATGGTTATTATCAGGATACATGTTTCTAATGTAGCGCTCTAACATTAAAGAACCTCCTCCTGTAAATATAACTACATATCCTCCACCAACTTCTGGTCTAAGCCCGTGTGAAGATAGCTTTGAGAATACTTGTCCTAAGAATGATTGAACTGACTCGACTATAAATCTCCCAGCATCAATACCTGCATGTTCAAGCTCTTCCATTCTACCTGTATTAATAAGTTCATATATGTCTAAAGATTCAACAGATAAACTTTCTGCAGGTACATCTTTTCTTAAATCATCTAAAACGGCATACTCTAAGTGGTTTATACCAAGAGCATCAAAAGATACTTGCTTTAACATATGACCTTTTCTATCATATTTTCTATAATTTACGTTTTGACCACCAATATCAACTACATGCGTTTCTCTTCCTTGATGTAAAGCTCTAACAGATAATGCTTTACCTTCAGGGTATATATTTAATTTGACTATTTCAAATGATTTATCTATTCCATTTACATTTATTTTTATTATTCCGCTTGATTGTATTAATTGTCTATAAGCCTCTATCGATTGTTCATTAACATAATCACTTGTTGCACATCCGATAGATAGTTCTATTTTTTCATCTACCTTAGTAACAATTCCTGCTATTGCAGTGTATATGCAAAGTTGATGATGGAAGTCTGTTTTAGAGAATTTTAAACTGTATTTTGACGAGTCCATTCCAGCTCCAACTAAATACTTTTTATTATTAAAGACAACTTGATGCTGTAAATCATCTTGCATAAAGTCTACTGCACCATCTAAATCCCTTATTCCTTGGAATGTTTTCACTGTCTCTACTTTAGATGGGAACTTAACCATTCCTTGAACATCTAAAGTTTCTCCTAAAGAAACTACCTTAACTGCATTTTTACCAGCATCTACTATGATAGTTCTGTCTGGAATTACAACTGCACCTAAATTTAAATTATTTTTTTCACTCACTTTGATTTCCTCCCCATTAATATTAATCATTAAGAAATATTAATGTTTTTTTTTATTTTTTTAATTTCTTTTACAGGATTATTATAATATCACAAAAAACATAAGTCAACATTTTTTTCAAAAAGTTATCATGTTATTATCCGAAAATAAACTAAAAACGTTGAATTAGTGAGATATTTTATTGCAAAAATATTTTATTGTTTTTATTTTTTATTTTTATTTTATATGTTTATTTCATTTTCCGTTTCAATGTTTTTATAAAATGTTATTTTATTTCATAATTATTTTATAAAATGAAGTATTATGAAATATGTATGTCATATACATAACATTTAAACAAACATTAATTTTATATTTATAAATAGAATATATCATATTAACACTAATTACCAACATACTCCTTGTATATCTTAACTATCTCATCTTTGATTTTATTATCATTATCTATTGCAAGATTTAAGTCATTCTTCATGTCCCCTAAGTCATTCCCTAAGTTATTTATTAGCTTAACAAGCTCGTTATACCTTCTAACATACATATTATAAATTTCGATACTTTCGTATTTATCAAACACAGGTCTGAATTTTTCAATGTCAAATTGAAGACCCGTAACATAACTTATAGTATCTTCAACTAAATCATAATCATTTAATTCATAAATATCCTTAAATTTATTATAAGATACATAAAAGTAATTGTTTAACGCAGTTATCTCGTCAACTAATAAGTACTTATCTTCATTTACGTAAATATCTTCATTTACATAAACATCACTCCTTAAAGCTTCATCTGAATCCTCGCTCCCAAGAGTAAATATATTGCCAAACCCAAGAGAACCTCCATTCATAATGCTAAAAAATCCATTTATATTATTATCCATATTGTGATTTACACTATCATTAACATTATTATTTACATTCAAGTCAACATCATTATTTGAATTACCAGTTTCAAAATTACTTGAATCAGAGCTACTACTTGGTTCGTCGCTCGGTATAATTAAAGCATTATTATAATCACTGTATTAATCAGATAAACTCAAACTTTCACTTTCTTTCTCTGGCATCTTGTTAATAAGCACCATAGCAAGCAAGCAAAAGACTACAAGAGTTGCAAAAAGCCCAATTAAGACTTTCATTAAGAAAGGATTTTTAATTCCATCTTTCACTTTTTCAATTCTATCATTAGACTTATTTTCTGTTTCCTCGCTCGTATTTTTATCTTCATAAGAATCTATACTCCCATTTTCTTTGACCTTAAAAAAAACTTTAGACAAAACTACACCTCCATTTATTATTTACTTATTAATATAAACACCAACACACTCTTTAATAATATTAAACCTACTAAATAAAAAAAGAGACTAAAAAGTCCCTTAATTTTATTTATAAAGAAGTCTTGTAACTGACCTAACTAATAACTCAACCTCTCCACGAGACTGTCTATCTGTTGCCGTTAAGGTAGTCGTTTGACCATCTATTATACTTGTCATATTAATTCTTCTTGTAAAGTCACTTGGTATAGTTGTTGAGGAAACTCCAACTACAAGTTTTGTAAGTGCTTCAATTCTAAGTTGAGGCCTTTGTATTGCAACACCCTCATAATTTGAACCCCAAGAGCTATAAATTAAATCAGATTTAAAATGCATTAAAGAGGCACTCTTAATACTTGTTCCACCAGCTAAAATATTGCTTAATTCTTTTCTATACGAACTCTCAAGGATACTTCTTATTTTTGATTGATTTACACTCGAGGCTTTTTCCCCATTATTACCTATTTGAGTGTCGCTATCACTTGAACCACCACTTCCAACTCCAATTATTTCATATCTTAATATTTCACTATCTATTGAATTTTGAAGTGTATTAGTTGCAGCTAAGTCCATCATCGACTGAACTTCATTTATTATAAAGCTTGAAGATAATATTCTTAAGTAATAGGTTATAGAAGTCACAAGAACTAAAGACATTATAACGCCCATTATAGATATAGCTCCTTTATTATTCTTAATATTTCTCATACGAAATTCTCCTTTCCCTAATAATCGTTATAGAAATCGTGATTGTATTCAGAAAAACCACTTCTACTTATATTCATAGTTATAGTCTTTGGAGTGCCAAGGAAACTGTCCCAAAGCGTCCAGTTATACTGGAATGTTACTTCAACAGTTATAGGCTCCCTATACTCCGTAATTAAATTAGCATTTCCTGAAGCAATATTTGCATACCCACCACTATTAGACCTAACGACCATAGTCCAATTCTTAAGATATAGACCATCCATAACTCCTTGCATTTGCTGTCTGATTTCAGCTGTTGTATTATAAGAGCCATCTCCTCCTGGGAAATTCCTTGGAGTACTATTTAATACACCACTTTGATTTGATATTTGCCTTGCAATAGACGTTGTTTCTTCCGATATTCTATACTGCTTATATGTAAGAAGAATCAAGTCATACATAAAACAAAATATCATCATAAAAATCATTATACATATA
>JAWXUS010000101.1:0-3613 GCA_044426235.1 Peptostreptococcaceae bacterium
AAAAAGGGGGGGTTTCAGTGAAAAAACAAATTTTAGCCTTAAGCCTTACGTCTTTAATGCTTACAGGGTGTGAAAATAATGTTGTTTCTTTTGAACCATTTAATGTTAACTTTGAATTTTTCCTTCAAAGAGACACTTCAGATATTATATATGAAGACGATATAGATTTTACTCCGATTGAAATTACAGATAATTCGCTTGATTCTCAAACTGTGCTTGACATAGTTGGTATTCTTGAACTTTTATTTTATCAAATAACTGATAGAGATTTTTATTTTAGCAACTTTACTGATAATGATAAGTTCTTTAATGATATTAAGATTTATTTTGATGATGATAGAATAGATGAGTTAATGGAGGATAATGCAATAAAAGATGCAATAAATAATATTTTTAGCAAAGAACATTCTGATTTTAAAGAAATTAAAGTAGTTTCTATTAACAGAATTGAAGATAGATACGAGTGTTTAGTTGAGGTGGTATCAACGTCTGATTATTCAGAGTTTGGTTGCGAAGAGGTATTAATTACATTAAACAATAGGCTTCAGATAATTGACACAAGCACTTATTCAAGTTTATCTTTAAAAACAAATACTTCTAATGAAATATCAGAAAACAGTTTACTTGGAGATAATCAAAATAGGTTTTATTCAAATCTTGCAACTTTAAGAGCAGAGCTTAGCGATATCAATCTATATAAAAAGATTGAAAATGAAGATAAAAATGCCTTGAGTTTACTTGATAACTTTATAATGAGTATCAATGTTTCAGATAAATCAAATCTTAAAGAATTATTTATAGATGCAAGAGGTGAATTTTCAAATATGAACCTAAAAAGTATTACAGTATCTGATTTAGGTCATATGGCTGAGACTACTTATAGATATAAAGTTGGGAGAAATTATTATGATTTTGTATTTAGCAGAATTACAAATGAAATAACTAAAGTATTATTAGTTGATTAAATAAGATAAAAAGAGTAGATGAAATATTAGCTACTCTCTTTTTTTTTGAAATTTATATTATTAAATTAGCTATTAGATATTAATATCTGAATTTATTCTGTTGAATATAGTGTTTGAAATCCTTTGTATTCCAGTACTCCAGTTAAAATCACTAAGTCCATTAACTCCAATACAGTACCTTGTATTTATAGCTTGAATAGATAGACCATTATAATAAATTGCACCTTTAGTTAAGTATCTTTCTTTTAGCCACTTAGTAGTTTGAAGGAGATTGTCTCTTTTAGAGTAAGCATTAATTCCAACAGCACTATCAGAATACACTCCAAATCCTGTTAAATTATTGTCTTCAACTGCCCTCCTGCTTGTTCCCCAAGCACTTTCATGAGCTGCCAAGCTTGCTAAAAAAACCGCATTTATCCCGTATTCGTTTTCACATTCAATAAATACTGGTGCTAATTCATAAAGTGCCGTTCCATATAAGCCTTTATACATATCATCAACTGATAAATTGCTTATTTCAAGAACGTTTAATGGATTAAATCCAATAGCATCGCTTTTCCTTCCCATTAAGCTAACAAGTTCCTCTTTTTGTTTGTAATGAGCATCGAGCTTAACTTTAAAATCTGAGTCTATTACTATAAGTTCATCAAGCTCTTTATTTTTAACTTCTATTATTTTATTTTCTATATCTTGCTTTTCTTTTAATTGACCAAGCTCTTTATTGTTTAAAATAATCATTTGTTGTGCTATATTAAGCCTTTTTATAAGCTCTGTAAAACTATCACTGCTTAAAACCATTTCAAATAGTTCTAAGTCGCTAAATTTTTTATCGCCCGTATTTTGTCTTATTAAATTATATTCTCTCTCTAAGTTAATTAAGTTCTCTTTTGATTCGTTTATTTCATTATTCAAAGTTAAGATATTTTCAAGTATAATCTTGTAATCATCTTCAATTAAAAGTATCGTATCATCAACTATTTTCATTTGCTCAATATAATTTAAATTTTGTTCATGTTTTAGCAGTTCTTCAAGCCTCTGCTTTTCTTCCTCTTGTTTTAAAATTTCTTCTTCTGTAAGTTCTAAAATAAACCCTTTATCTAAAATATCCTCCTCCATATAATCAACTACGTTGTCTTTTACGTGTATATCGTTTGTTGCAAAAGATGTATTAAACGAGAATAAGATAATAACTCCTGCTATTAGATATGATGGTTTTTTAATATCAAACACTTCCCTTCCGCTTTTTTTTGCAATTTATTGTAAATTGCCTTATAATATAATATAAAAAAAATGATTTCTATATAATAAAAATAAGTTTACATATATTTAGAAATTTTATGGATATAATTAGATTATTTAAAAGAAATTAAAAAAGAATTATAATAAAATTTATTATGAAAGCGAGATAGATTACATGAAGGAATATAAAAAAGATATAGAGTTTATATCTTCAAAACTTACAGAGCTCAACAAGGTGTTTCATTACCATGATTTTTTAGAAAAGCCAATGGATATTGATGCTTATATTATACTTAGTAAATATTTAGATTCAAAAAATGAGAGGAATGAATTTGAAGATAAATTATATACATCTTTAGTTCATAAAATAGTAAATAGCATGTCTGAAGTAGAAGGCTTTAATTATCATAAGCAAGTAGAGAATGATATAGTTTATATTGGAGTTGAGTATAATTACAATGTAATATGCTACATAAACCCTTTTAATAAAGAATTGTATCTTCAAGAAAATGAAGATATTTTAGTTGCTAAAAATAGAAAAAAAGAAATATGGGCTGAGCTTGAAGAAATAGAGGGTCTCTTGAAACACTTGAAGCGAATAAAGGCAATGCAGCTTATTACACAGATGATAAAATTCAGATTATGAAGCTTTTAGTTGATAAAAAGAAACTTCAATCTCTTTATGCAGAAACTCAATCTGAGCTTCTTGAAGAAAGAGAAGAGCTTAGAGATGAATTTATAAGAATAGAAGAGTTTGAAGGGGAAAATAAAGCTAAGTTTGAAGAATTGGAAGTATGCAAGGAATTTTTCTCTAAACATATGGAAAGAGAATTTGGATTTAAATCAATCGAAATATGTTAATAAAATAAAAAAAATCTTATTTTTTAACATTATCTTCATAGCTAAGGCAAAGTGACTCCTAAGTATAGATGCTTTTTTAAATTAATTGGTTGATGATATGTTAATATCAACCAATTTATAGCTATGCTTTTTATTTGAAACATTCCATCTACACAGACTATTTCGGGGCTCTTACATTTGGTATACATAAATCATTTTTCCTTAACTTAGTAATTGGCTCTATATAATTGACTTTTAATATGATTTTTAATTATATCTAATACTACATAGTGTTTACAATTAAGGCTATATATCAATGCATTTCATAGCATTAATTTGATTTTCATTCCCGTGAGGCTTTTCGGATTATTTTAATAATAATAACAATTTAATTGATTGAAACAAAGGAATATTTTTTTTAATAAAAAAATAAAATAACTTATTGTTAAATATATATATATATGGTAAGATATAAATGAATTATGAGGTTAGAAAAAAAATAAAAGATATGGAGAGGTCAAATAAAATGTTAGAAAATAAAGAAATGTCAACAGATGAAGAAATAGTAT
>JAWXUS010000102.1:0-3582 GCA_044426235.1 Peptostreptococcaceae bacterium
GAAGTAGAAGAGTCTGGGATGTTGTTGGAAGAGGAGAAAGAGTTATTAGAAGATAAAGAGTTAGATAATAATAACCCAATACTAACTAAAGAAAGAATACTCCCCTTAACAATTAAATTTAAATATATTTTTAATTTCTATACTATATGCATTCAGTTTTAAATTATAAATGTGCACTCTTGATAACGAAAAATCAGAAAGTATATATAATTTTTCAAAAATGTTTGACAATATTTTAATTATAAACTATAATTCAATTGTAAAAAAATATAGTGAAAAAAATCTACTGATTAAATAAAATATAATTTAACGATAATTATAATGAATAAGATAACTTAATTAAATTCTATTTCACCACTACATTTGATACTCGATCATAATCAAAATTATCATCTAAAGTATCCTATATTATTTTGCAAAAAAAATATAAGGAGAAACAGATATGTTATTAAAACATGATGCTGTCTTTTTTGAGACAGCTTTTTTACATATTGATGAATATGTAATTAGAGAAATAGAAAAAGTTTTACCAGAAATAGATAAAGATGAGGATAGAATCATCCCATTATTTAAGAAAATATTAATAGAGTATTACAATGAAGATTCACTACAATTGTATTGTGATGAGTTTGTTACATTATTAATACAAAAAGAAATCCATTATGGATTTTATAATGATTTAGATGCAAATGAAATTGATAATTTATTTAAAAGAAAACAATTCAATAGTAAGAAAATGAAATTATTTTTAAAACATGCAGCTTCATTTTTTTGTAAGCGTGAAATATTTCAATCTAAAATCAGTTATATTTTAAATGAATTTGAAGGGGTAATTGTCAAAAAAATAAAAGGTAATAATATTGACGTACTACAAAATTCAATATTATTTGATTTGTATGAGGAATTATCGGAAAGTAAGTATCTTTTTGATTCAAATTTATTAAATAAATTTGAAAATGAAGTGAACTTAAACAAAGAATATAATTTTGATTTAGAAATAGATGAAACAGCTGTAAAAATATTAAAAAAATTAATGCATGTTCGAAGAAATGGGCATGGAAATTTTAGTATGCCTCAAAACACTACTTATAAAGATTTAAATGCTTTTTTTAGAGTATCAAATGCATTTAAAAACTTGCCAGAAAAATATCAAAATTCAATTGAGTTGATAAATTGTGTTGGTATAAATATTATGTCATCTTTTGCATTAAAATGTCTTGAAAAGATTCAAAATGATAAACAATTGAATGTTGTTTTATTTACTAGGAAACCTTTTTCTTATTTAGAGTCAAATCTTTTCGTTGAATTTGTAGTTCAACCAATAATAAATAAATTTTATCCTAGATCTTTAGATGAAGTAGTCAAATTAGTAGATGTTGATATCGTTAGTAATATATTACTTGATAAAATATCATTATCTGATGATGTAATTCGAAAAGGTAAGGGATACTTTGAAAACTTTATTAATCATATCTATGGTGAAAATGTTAATGAATTTAAAAAAGTATTTTATGATGAAAAATATTTATTTGAGAATAGAAGAAATGTAAATGGAGAGGTATTTGATTGGCAAGCATATTACGGAGAGAAATTCTTAACAAATAGAAGAGGGTATTCTAATAATTATTTTACAGGATTTAAAGAAAAAGACTTTACTTATGAAAATTATATGAACTTAATTTTTTATAGTGTTAGTATGATTAGACAATATTCTGATCAAATCAAAGGTGATTTCAATAATTTACTAGCTAGGAACTTTTCTTCATTAATTTCTTTTATATACTCAAATGTAAAAATTGAAACAATACTACATAATAATGAAGAAATTCGTGAAAAAGGATTTAATGATTTATCTAAATTATTAAATGGATATAATATCGAAATAAGTAGTGATATGAAAAAGAACTATTATTGTTCTTTACTTGAGAGATGTATTGCTACAGAAGACGAACAATTGACTTATTCTAGTTTAGAACAATTAGGTGATAAAGTATTCTCGTTTGCCATTGATGAATTGAAATTTTACAAAAATTTAATTACTTATAGTGATAATTCTATATTTAAAAATAATGAATTAGAGAATGTTGAATCAATGTCTAGTGCAGATTTTCAATACAATTTTGTTAAAGTATTAAAATTAAATGATATATATATTTCGTATGATAAATTATTATTAGAAAAAGAAGATTCATCATATGTTGATGAATATGGAGATAAATATTCAATTTATTCAGATTCTTTTGAAATGCTTTTAGGAGCGTTAGTGTATGATATTGGGATAAGAAAAACACTAGATTTCATTTACGATGTAGCAGGAATTAAACTAGATAAAGTAGAATATTCATTTGCAAATAAGATTAAATATCCAGAATACTTTAATATGACATATATTAACAATGAACGATCATTTAATCCTAGAGGAGTAATTAATTCTTATAAAATAATATTGTATATTATTTTCTTTGGTAATGAAACTCGTGAGAAAATTAGAAAGATTCATGATATGTATATGATTGATTCAGCATTATCTAAAAATGATAATAACATATTTAATTATATAGTTGATGATTACTTTAAAGATAATAAATTTACATTTAATGATTATCGTTCATACTTGAATATGGAGGGTGAATAATGCATTGTTTTGTAGCTATTGATGGGGATCATAGTTCTCCTAAACATACTCTTAAATTATTAGATTCATTAAGAGTAGACTATAATTTAATTGTAACTTTATACGGTTCCAAAGAAGCATGTAATTCAAAGAAGTGGAGAGAAATCTCAAAAGCCTACTCGTTTGTCATAATGGAGTGTATATCACCTATAGATAACAAGAATACGACAGATGCTGCAATCATTACTGATGTAATGGATTGTTCTATCGACAATATATTGATTGTATCTTCTGATACGGATTTTTCATATACATGTAGAACTTTAATTATGAAAGGTAAAAATATTATGGTTGCTAGTAAAAGTAACGTTAAAGACTATTACAGTAATATTGTAACTAAATTTTATGATTTAAGTATATTTGAAGAAAGAAACATTGATAATGATTTTAAAATTATAAATGAGTTTATAAAAAGTTCAAAAAGAATTCGAAAAGAAAAATTTGAACAGAAATTATCTAAAAAAATAAATAACTTTGATTTAACACATTATGGATATTCTACATTAGAAGAATTTCTTCTTGATGATCGTATATCATGTAAATATCTTTTTGGAGTAGATGAAAAAATGTATGAATTTTATGATGTTAAAAAAGTTATTAAAATGATATTTAGTATTCTTAAAGAATCTAAAAATCAATTATCTTTTGATAAGATTATTGAACGATTAGCAATTACTGTTGATAAAAATTGTCTATATAATTTGATTGATAGTAATTCAGAATTGAATATAAATAATAACAATATAATTGTTAGGATATAAAAAAAGAAAACGGCTTTTTTAAGCCGTTTTTTGTTTTGTATTTTACCCTTAAAGTGAGAAAAAAATTATATTGTTATTTAAACATTTCTTTGTATTCAATTGGAGTATTCCAATTTAATTTTTTCATAATTCTTTTTTCATTGTAGT
>JAWXUS010000103.1:0-894 GCA_044426235.1 Peptostreptococcaceae bacterium
ATAAAATCATTAGAATTAATTATACTTGTTACTATTTTTACAGATAATGGATATATTTCCATCGCATTTTTAAATACTATTTGTTTTTCTCTCTTACTCAAAGATGTTATTTCTGAATCTAAATTCTCAAAATTAACATCATTTAATACGAAATATAATAAGTTTTCTAATTCACCTTGATTACTAATTAGTAACTCTTTATCAAAACTATCTAACATTAATAAATCTAATGCCCTTTTTGGGCTTAATTTTATGCTCATTTTTTATCCTCCTCAAACCAAGCTAATTACTTATTGATCTTTCATATGTATTTTTAGAAGTACTACTTCTTTGACGATTAAGTATGCTTCGTCCATTTTTAGTTACATCTTGCATTAATATACCTTCATTTATAAATGCTGCTTGTATCTTGTCCCACTTATTTGCACAAGATCCAGTCAAACTTTCTGTATGATCTATATCAATTATAACTTTACCTTCATCATCAATCATAACCTTATCAAAATCTATTATTTCATCTCCTGATTTACAAGTTATACTAAATCCATTAGTTATATCCCCATCTATCTTTGTTGCACTAACTTCATAATTCATCTTACGCATAACATTTCTTATATCAAGAGTTAATGTAGTATTTTTAACTAAATTCTCTTGTTTTAAAGTTGCAAATGCCATTGATTTTTCTAGTATTTCTATAGTTTTATTACTTTCTTCATTAGCAGTATCAAATTTTTCTGCATCAATTAAACCTTTAATATTTGCTATACTATCATTTAATTCACTAACATATGCACCTTTTGCAAACTGATTTAAAAATTTAACAACATCAATTTGATTAGCTTTATCTCCATTTCTTGCATAATCCATTGGATCATAGTAAATACTATTTTTAAT
>JAWXUS010000103.1:904-3561 GCA_044426235.1 Peptostreptococcaceae bacterium
TCAATTGAATTAACTAGTTTATTTGAAGATGCTTGTTCCATTTTAAATTTTTCATATTCTTCTTTAAGTTTATGATTGAAATTAGATATATTTTGGCTAACTACATTTAACTTATTAACTTTATCTGAATCATTCATAGAACTAAACTCATTCTTTTGACCTGCTAATTTTTCGTAGCTATCTTTCATAAATTTATTAGCTAGATTACCATCAATATCTTTAAATAATGAATCTATGAATTCACTAGCTTTATTAGCTTCTTTTCTAAGTTCTAATATTTCTTTCGATTTTTTATTTAAAGATTTTATACTTTCCTCTAAATTCCTCATGCTACTTAAAGATGATTCATATTTAGATACATCTAAGTTAGATTTGGTATTTAATTTATTTAACTCATCATATATATAGTTTCTTTCAGTAGCTATAGTTTTATATTCTTTAATAAGTTGATCTGCTCTATTATATTCATTGTCACAATAATGAGGATTATTTCTAACTCTATCCCTAATATCTTGAGATTCTTTGTCTAATTCAGCTAACTTCTTATTAGATTTATTAATCCTACTATTTATTTTTGATAAACTATATGTTTGCTTTGAAACAGTCTTTTTTATATTTTGAAATTTACTACTTAATAATTCAGCTTCTTCTGCAAATTCATCATATGAATTAGATATTAAATTCCCTTCAATGCTATTAACTAATTTAACAATATTATCAATATTATTTTCGTTAGACTTTATATTTTCAGTAGTTCTATTTAAATTGCTTAATAAATTACTTTCACCAGCTTTTCTTGCTTGATCTCCCTTTGAAAGAAGTCCATTTACTTCTGATGCTTTTCTTCCACTCATAACTAAATCCTCTCTCTAATCTTATTTATGAATTCATCATAAAACCCTTTTGGCGGTATACCCACCATAAATAATTCTTCATTGTCTAGTACTTGAAATTCAATATTCCTATTATTTGAACTTTTTATCATAGTTTCAAACGACTTATATTTTTCACTTAATATATAAATATTTTGATTTGATGATCCTCTATAGAGTTGATCTTCATTTTTTGATTCTATATACTCACCATCAACGAAAATATCTATTTTAGATAATATTTCTTTTGATATACTATCATTAATTAAATCTTCATATAGATAACCGCTATAAATCATAATATCTAATTTAGTTTCTTTTTTTATGATATTTATAAATTCTAATAATTTATCTTTTTGTAAAAATGGTTCTCCACCACTGATAGTAATACCAGTAATAGAGTTTTCATTTTTTATTTTTTCAAATAAATCATTTAGTTTAATATCAAATCCACCATTTATATCTTGTCCCTCTTCATTTATACAACCATTGCATCTTTTATTACATCCTTGAAACCATATACAAAATCTACTTCCAGGTCCCAACACCTTAGTACTCTTTACAAAATGACTAATTCTAATCATTATTAATTAGCACCTACTATAGACTTAAACTTCATTTTTTGATCTAGAGAATATAATGATGGAACATATAATCCATCAATAGAATGAAATGCAGTAATAGATGGTCTTTTCATATCTTGCATTTTCATTTTATCGAATTTATCATCAGCTTTTATTCCTAAATCATCTAAAATATCAAATTCAATATCATACTTTAATTTATAGAATGAATTTAAAGATTTGATTAAATATGTTTCCTCAACAGCTAAATACTCCTGGTTATTTTTTTTATAATCTTTTAATGTTGAATATACTTCTTCTGCAAATTTAGTTTCAACACCAAATACTCCTATAAATTTAAGGATATTATTAGTATCATATATTTTATCTTCATCTTGTTCTAATCTATTTTTAACTATAATATTATGTAATGATTTACATTTATAAACAAATCCCATAACGTCAATATATGGCTTAGTTACTTCATCAAAGTTTCCAAACTTACCTTCTAAATGTTCATTCTTTGAATTAGCTTCTTTTAAATTCGCTACCTCTTCGCTTAATTTTTCACTTAATGAATCTTTAACTTCTTTCATATTATCTAATTCATTAGTTCTAGTCTCTAATTTTTGTTTAGTATCTACTAACTCACTTCTTAAAGATCCTTTTAATTTTTCTAAGTTATTTATTTCTTCTTCTTTATCTTTTATTTCTTTATCCTTATTCTTTACTAATTCTTGTAATTGTTGTTTTTCATCTTTAATAATCGAAAGTTTTTCTGTTAGAGTATCATTATCATATTTAGATTTAGATAGTAATTGATCTTTTCTATCCAAATCTTCATTTATCTTATCTAGATCATATTTTAAATTATTTTTTTCATATATAGCACTTTTTAATCTATCATCTATTAATCCAAGATCTTTTTCAATTTTCTCTTTTTCACGCTTTATATCATTAAAGTTAGATACTAACTTTAATTTTTCATTCTTAGTTTCTTCTAACTCTTTTTTACACTCATCTCTCTCTCTCTTGTACTCATCCCTAGATTTCTCTAACTTTCCCTCATTATATTTAAATCTTTCTATAGATTCATCGTTACTCTTTTTTAATCTTTCTATAGATTCATCTCTATCCTTTAACTTTTTTTCAATTTCATATATATTACCATCATATCTAACTTTATCATTTATTTCATCTTTTATATCTCTTTTAAATGATT
>JAWXUS010000104.1:0-3541 GCA_044426235.1 Peptostreptococcaceae bacterium
ACATTTACTTGTTTACCACCACTACAAGAGATTCCTCCACTTGATAAAAAATAAGGTGGATCTGCAAATATCATATCAATAGATTTCTCTTCAATTGTCTTAAGTTTTTTAAATGTATCTCCATTTATTAATTTAAAATTATCTTTTAGATTAGCCATTTTATTCATTAAAGTAGTTATAAGGGTCTAATAGATTTGTTATAGTATAGGGTTGATGATTTTTCCTAATTTCTTCTCGTATTTTATCCTTGGACCTTTTCTCAATTTTTATTTTAGTAATTCTAAAATTTTTATTTAGTTCATAAAAAATATTTCCATTTACACACACAAAATTATCAAACAAAACAAATTTACCTTGTTGATATTTCATTCTATCATTTGTAGGTAAATCTATCATTATAACATTAGGAGTTATTGAATTTAATACATCCATTATAGTAGGAACTTTATTAAAGTAGTCTGAGATAATATAAGTTTCACACATTTTAATTTTAATATTATTAATAACTTTTTGCATTTTTTCTATAGTATCTACATAAAATAATGATGGCTTAAATCTCAAATGATAACTTAATGGAGAAATCTCTGACAAGTCACTTATCTCTTTGCATTCCAATTCAAATATTGACGCTTCATTACTATAGTAGTTATTAAACTTATTATTATTTGATAATGCAAAAGATGTCGCAATAATTGGAGAATCGGTGAAATCTAAGAAAGGACTATAACTTACTGCGTGTTGCATAAAAGATAAAAACTCATAACTAACTTCATAAATTTCAGGATAAAAAACTTTATTATATTTTTCTATCAATTTTTTCTTTGTATAATCACGATAAAGATAGTCTTTATTTATTGATGTAATTACGTCATCAATATCTCTTAAAAAAGATGGAATTAGCTGCCATGAAAAATCACACTGTCCTCTATACCACAAATTATCATTTTGATGATTCTTTATTATTAGTTCATTCAAAACATCATTTACCATTTTTTTATCTTTTGTATTTTTTTGATTACTTTTATTATTATAATAATATGTTAACACAGTTTTACAAACATTATACGTACAATCCTCAAGAGTGATATTTTTATCACTAAATGTAAAATTGAATTTAGCAGTCAATATTTTTCGAGTATTTTGACAACCAGGAGACTCTAATAAATATTCGATAAAATAGTCTTTATATAATCCATTTTTTATTATTTCTACAAATTCCATTTCACTTCTTACTTTTTTTTCACTAGAAAATTTTTTTATAAATTTATCAATATTATTGTAAACCTTTTCTATATCCTTAATATTTTCTATAATGAAGGATAAACAATCCATGAATCCATTAATAGTAAATTTTTTATAAAATTCACTATTAAAAATGTCTTCAATGTCAATATTAGTGAATTCCATAAAAGTTCACCTCTTCCTAATAATTTGTAATAATAACTTCTTCAACAGGACCTCTATCATTCCCATTAGAATTAATCATTCTTTTGACATTAACAACATTAATATTAAAGTCACTATACAACTCTCTAATTAAAGAAGTATTATGATTACTCAACATAACTTTAACACCTCTATTAGTTAAATCTCTAAATACTTCTGCTAATCTTCTTTGATCATCTCTACTAAAATCAAATTTAGTATAAGCAGTAAATGATTCTTTATCATCAAATGAATCATAAGGTGGGTCAAAATAAACGAAGTCTCCTTCTTGTGCAGTACTTACTGCTTTTTTAAAGTCTCCACTTTTAATTGTTACACTACCTGATAAAAAATACTCATGTAATAATTTAATATTTTCTCTATCAAATGTATTTACTGTTTCTTTTTTAGCACTTGGTACATTAAAATAACCATTTGAATTAACTCTATATAAACCATTAAAGCAAGTTTTATTTAAGTAAATTGCTCTAGCAGCTCTTTTTGGTTTAGATATATTTTCAAAGTCTTCTGCTCTATCTAATTCTCTCGTTTGATAATAATAATCTTCATTATGATTTTTTTCATGTATTTCTAACTCTTTAATCATTGATTTGCAAAGTCTTTCACCACTTAAACATTTATAAATAGCTAACAAATCTTGATTAACATCATTAATAGTTGCATTTGTTGGCATAAGAGCAAATAATAGGGCTCCTCCTCCAATAAAAGGTTCATAATAATTTTTATATTCTTTAGGCATAAGTTCAAGTAATTTATCCATTAATTGTCTTTTTCCACCAGCCCATTTTACAATTGGATTTGCATTCATAATATCAACCTATACCTTTCTTTTAATTTCATATACATATATTATTAATTTCATATACATATATTAAATAAACATTATTTTTAATTGCCATTTATAGGAGTTGATGTTTCTTCAACTTTAACATTTTTAGTTTTTTTAGTTGTAACAACTTCACCTATTTTACTACTTTCAATTTCAGTTATGCTCTCTATTTCTTTCTTATTACTGCAACAATCTTTACCAAGACCATATTCTAATTTTTTTTTTGATTCATCACTCACTAAAATCAACTTATAAATAAAATAAATTAGGAATATTAAAAACACTGTAATACAAATACATAATACACAATCAAATACAACACTTGTAACTATAAAAATATTCATAATAATCGTTTCGGCATTTCCATTTAACAACATGATCATAATTTCATCCTACCTTTCGCTTCTCGCTTAACCTTTTTCCATTCATCTTCTAAAATTAAATTTGTTAACTCTCTAAATATTTTAAATTCTTCTTCCTTAAGTTCAAAATCATCTTTAATCATTTTAGTTAAAAGTTCTTTAAATTTGAAATTATATTCGTTCCCACGAATTGATGAAGTATTGATTCTTGAATAAAGTTCAAATAATGATTTATTACCTTCAATAAACAAATCATCGTTACTAAGACTAAATTGATTAACACCCTTGCACCTTGTACATTCATGTTCCAGATTTTCAGGTTCAATTTTACAATCATCACATAAATTATAATCATTTTTTAATTTCACACATGTACAAATGACAGAAAAATTCTTTCTAAAATCTTTAATCCAAACCATTCTTTCATTTGAAACATTTGTACTCCAAATGTTCCATCTAATTCCTACTATAGTAACTATAGCTGTAAAAATAACTCCAATCACTGTAATTAGAGCAATTAGCACATTATCTGACATAAAAACCCTCATTTCTTAATCTTAAACATTATAACATACTATATAATAAATTAACACCCTATAATGATGAAATAATTACCTAATATACATATCTTTATAACCTGTTACCACAACCCCATTAAACTCGAACTACATACCTATTCTTTAATTATTACTCATGCTCTACAAAGGTAAAATTAATTGTAAATGTTAAAAATAAAAACGGCTTAGATTAGCCGTTATTTAAATACTATAGTTTGATGTATATGTCTGTTTGGGGTTCTGGTAAATAAAAATATTTTTGTTTACTATTAAATAAACCAAATCCAAATAATCCAGCTGGTCCTATCGCATATAAAGATTGAATTATTTGAAACCCTCCACCTAAA
>JAWXUS010000105.1:0-3534 GCA_044426235.1 Peptostreptococcaceae bacterium
GTGGCATAAATATAGCTAAGAACCTTTTAGCTACCATTTCAAAGATTAATTCTTCATCTTTATTCATTATAGAATAGTTTGGTTTCATTCCTGTTGGAACTATCGCATAATGTCCACTTTCGGCCATTTTCTTGTCATTAACATATCTTTTATTCTTAGAAACTTTATCCATACTTTCTTTTGTTATAGTCCCTTTATATTTAGATAAAGATTTAACTTCATATACTGCACTAAGCATCTTCCCAAATTCTTTAGCAAGTTCAGATGATATGTATGGGTTATCAGTTCTTGGATATGAAAGTATCTTCTTTTCATATAAAGTTTGAACACTTGTTTTTGTTTGTTCAGCAGAGAAACCATAAAGTTCACTTGCCTCAGTTTGAAGTGAACTTAAACTATAAAGTTGAGGTGCTTGACTTGACTCTTCTTTAGACTCTATGCTCTCAACAACACAGTCTTTACTTAAAGCATCAAGTATCTTCATAGCATCTTCCTTAGTTTTAAACTTAGTTATAGTATTTTCCTCAATAAATACTCCATCATAAGCCACTCCACTTGCATCAAATACACCTTTAACTTCATACGTCGTTGTTGGCGTAAAGTTCTTAATTTCAAGTTCTCTATCTGCAATTATCTTTAAAGTAGGAGTTTTTACACGACCAACTTTAGATATACTTTTAAGCTTTAAACTTGATGCAATAGTTAAATTCATTCCAACTAACCAGTCAAATTGACCTCTAAGTCTACTTGCAGTTCTTAAATTTCTTAAAAAATCTTCTTCTGAATCCCTTAAGTTGTTTAAAGCATTTTTTATACTAACTTCGGTTAAGTCGTTAGTCCAAAATCTTTTAACAGGTAATTTGCATTTTGCATGCTCCATAAAGTACCAAAATATACTTTCAGCTTCTCTATCAGGGTCACAAGCATTTATTACGTAATCATATTTTGTAGCCTTTAATTTCTTGTTTATTTCCTTATACAGTTGCTCTTTACCATAAGAAACCTTGTATTCAAACTTCTCTGGAATCATCGGAAGCATTTCCCAGCTCCACTTTTTACTTTGCCAAAGCTCATTATCATATTCTCTTGGCTCTTTCATTCCAATTACGTGACCTGCAAAAGATGCAAAGTCTATTGTATCAGTCATACTCATTTTAGAGTATACTTGTTGAATTTCTCTCATAAGAGAGGGTTTTTCTGCTATTAATAAATATTTAGCCATAAAAAATCTCCTTAAATTTAATTATTATTATTTATTATATTAAATTCATACATAAATAATAATAACTAATTACTTTATTCTCTTTTTTTACTGTTTTTTTTATTTTTTTATTTTTTTATTTTTTTGCTTTTATTCCATAATATCTTTCTCAACTAAAAGTGAATTTACTTCACTTAATACTTTAAAATTATTATAGAAATTAAAAGTATATCTTTTTAGAAAGCCCTTCAATGTGTCTAAGTTTTCAAAACTTGCTATAATTTTATTATTATCTAATTTTAAAAGATTGATTTTATTATTTTCATCAGAAATTATCATGCAACTTTCTTGACTAAACAAACCATTTATAAGTCTTTCAATTAAAACTACTGTTCCAATTTGTAAGCCCTCTTCTTTAATTACTATCTCCAACAGTATCACACTCTCCCTTTATAAACTTATCATCTCTAATAGTTGCTCTATATCTTAGTAAAGATGGTAGTTTTTCTGAGAACGTATCTATTATTGAAAGAAAGTCTATAAGAAGCTCTCTTTTAGGTGAAAATCTATCTTCATTAAGTACAATAATCTCTATGCCAAATTGACTAAATAATCTTTTAAAGTGAGAGAAGCCAAATCTAACCAATCTATCTTCATTAGTTATTATTACAGTTCCAATTTTATTATCAACACATTCACTAATTAGCCTTTTAAACCCTTGTCTTTCATAGTTCAAAGAAGAACCAGTGTCTTGTATAGCTTCGTCAATTAATATGTCGTTTTCTTTTGCATAATTATTTAAAAAATCAACTTGAGACTCTATGTTTCCTTTGAAAGTTGAGACTCTTGAATAAGTAACAGTTTTCCTAAAAGATTTCTCGTCTAAGCCCATATATTCTAAATATTGTTTATGAGTATAGTATCTTTTACCTTTAGGACTTTTTACTGCAATTAATAACCCTTCATTGTCCCATCTCTGTAAATTCTTTATTGAAACACCTATTAATTTAGCAAATTCGCTTATTTTATATACTTCTTTTTTCATTGATTTTATTACCACCTTTAATTATTGTACCATAATCGGTCTAATTTGTCTATGCCTTGTAGTAACTTTAATTAAAGTTTTTTTATTTATCTTCTAAGAGTCATCGTTATTGCATTTTTCTTATAAACTTTTGAGTGATTTTTTGATATAAAATTTTTAACCTCATCTATTGTGTTGAATATGTATTCAATCATCGCTGTTTGAAAATTTATTAAGCAATATTTATTATCAAGATTTAAGTTTAAACTTAAAAATGAAGATGTAAAGTCTATTTCAACTTCAACAACATCTCCAAGCTCTATATTGTCATTTGTTTCCGTTATTATATTCATAGTTAATTAAATAGCTCTTTATAGCACCTTTCTGAGTTCTATTGATATAAATCTTACATTTATGTCAACATTTATACTGAAATGTATGATTTTATTATAACACTTATTTTTAATAAAAAAAATACAAACAAAAAAATATATATAAAAAAAACAAAGAAGATGAAAAAAAATCATCTTCTTTGCAATTCAAATATATATTAGATAACAGACTAATTTATCCCCTAAATATATAGTCATTCTCAACGATTACTTGTATTGAACTTCTTCCGTTAAATATATTGACATATGGAGTTCCAACAAGCTTAACAACCTCTGGAGAACCAATCTTTTCATATTTTTCTGCCATATTAAATAAAAGCAGAGAGTTTTCCTTTTCGCTTTTCAATTTTAGGTGAGATTTGTCTTTACCTATAAGATTAACTTCACTTACAATAAAATTATTAATTGCAAATTTTGGCTTAGAAAATCCCATTCCATAAGGCTTAAGTGCTTCTATATCATCTATTAGGTTATAGTCAATTTCATTATCTGAAACAACAGAGTCTAAATAAACTTTTTTCACATAATCCTCTTTAGTTAAATACTTATTAGCTAACTTATTAATCTCTTTATCAAATTCATCAAAATCAGATGCTTTAATAGATAAACCACCAGCCATAGCATGACCTCCGTGACCTAACGTTAAATGAGTAATTTCATCAAAAGCTTCTTTTATATGAAAACCTTCAATGCTTCTCGCAGAACCTTTAACAACATCGACTTTCTCTCCATTAATAATCTTTTCATGAGGAGCAAGTATAATGGTTGGTCTATTATACTTTTCTTTAATTTTACCAGCTATAAGTCCAACCACGCCTTCGTGAAAATCTTTATGTTTTAATACAATAACATTAGGAAGTTCTTTTTTCTCGTGTAAAAGACTAAGAGCAAGTTTTTCCTGAGACTTAGTAAAAACT
>JAWXUS010000039.1:0-10010 GCA_044426235.1 Peptostreptococcaceae bacterium
ATATTGAAATGCTTAAAGAAATAGGTTTTTGTCAAGGAATTGAGAATTATTCGAAGTATATTTCAGGTAGAAAAACAGGAGAAAAACCAAATACTTTAATGAGCTTTTTCCCAAAAGATTATTTAGTTATAATTGATGAATCGCACGTTACAATTCCACAAATTAGAGGAATGTATGCAGGGGATAGAGCAAGAAAAACTTCATTAATAGATAATGGATTTAGACTTCCTTCAGCATTTGATAATCGTCCATTAAACTTTGATGAATTTGAAGAAAATATAAATCAAATACTTTTCGTTAGTGCAACTCCTGGGCCATACGAAATTGAACATAGTGACGTTATTGCAGAACAACTAATTAGGCCTACTGGACTTTTAGATCCTGAAATATTTATTAAACCAATAAATAATCAAGTTGATGATTTAGTGATTGAAATTAATAAGACTATTGAAAAAGGTGAAAGAGTTTTAATAACTACTTTAACTAAAAAAATGAGTGAAGATTTAAGTAAATATCTTAGTGAGATTGGTATAAAAGTTAAATATTTACACTCTGATATTGAAACTTTAGAAAGAACTGAAATAATTAGAGATTTAAGACTTGGTAAGTTTGATTGTTTAGTTGGTATAAACTTATTAAGAGAAGGACTTGATATTCCTGAAGTTAGTTTAGTTGCAATTTTAGATGCGGATAAAGAAGGATTTTTACGTTCAGAAACTTCTTTAATTCAAACCATTGGTCGTGCTGCAAGAAATAGTGAAGGAAAAGTTATTATGTATGCAGATAAAATAACTAAATCTATTAAAAAAGCAATGGACGAAACTAAAAGAAGACGAGAAATTCAAACTAAATATAATGAGAAACACGGAATAATTCCGACAACAATAAATAAATCAATAAGAGATAGCATTGAAGCTACAAAAGTTTCTGAGGAAGAAGAAATATATGGAATAGATAGTTCTTTAACTATAGATAATAAAAATGAACAAATAGAAAAGCTACAAGAAGAAATGGTTGAATGTGCTAAAAATCTTCAATTTGAAAGAGCAGCAGAAATTAGAGATATGATAGAAAAATTAAAAGGATAGAGAAAGGACATTTTATGAATGACAAAATAATTATAAAAGGTGCAAAAGAACATAATTTAAAGAATATAGATTTAGAACTTCCAAGAAATAAGTTCATAGTTTTTACAGGACTTTCAGGGTCTGGAAAATCATCTCTTGCATTTGATACGATTTATGCAGAAGGACAAAGAAGATATGTTGAGAGTTTGTCGGCTTATGCAAGACAGTTTTTAGGTCAAATGGAAAAACCAAATGTTGAATATATTGAAGGTCTATCTCCTGCAATATCTATTGATCAAAAGACTACTTCAAAAAATCCACGTTCAACAGTTGGAACTGTAACTGAAATATATGATTATTTAAGACTTTTATTTGCAAGAGTTGGAACTGTTTATTGTTCAGTTTGTGGTGAAAAAATTAGTCAAATGACAATCCAAGAAATAGTGGACAAGATAATGGAACTTGGAGATAAAACTAAACTTCAAATATTATCACCAGTCATTCGTGGTCAAAAAGGAACTCACAAAAAGGTTATTCAAAACATAGAAAAAGATGGATTTGTTAGAATAAGAGTGAATGGTGAAAATTTAGAAGTAACTAATGAAATAGATCTTGAAAAAAATAAAAAACATAATATAGAAGTTGTGGTAGATAGGATAGTTATAAAAGATGGAATAGAAAAAAGATTAGCAGATTCAATAGAAACAGCAGTTAAATTATCTGATGGATTAGTTATAGCACAAATAATTGATGATAAAGAAATACTATTTTCAACTAAATTTGCTTGTCCAGAACACGGAATTGCGATTGAGGAATTATCTCCAAGAATGTTTTCATTTAATAGTCCATATGGTGCTTGTGATGCTTGTAATGGTCTTGGGCAAAGTAAAGAAGTTGATGTTGATTTAGTTATTCCAAATAGAGATTTATCTATTAAAAAAGGTGCTATAAAGGCTTGGGGTAATACTAATGATGATACGTATTATTCACAAATGGTAAAGGCATTAGCAAGTGCATATAATGTAGATTTAGAAACTCATTTTAATGAGTTAGATGAGAAGTTTGTTGATGAATTATTATATGGTGAGAGTACTACAATAGTTGAGTTTGTTTATGAATCTAAATTCGGAGGAAGTAGAGAATATAGAGCATACTTTGAAGGTGTAATAAGAAACTTAGAAAGAAGATATAGAGAAACTAATTCTGATTATTCAAGAGAAAAAATTGAAGAATATATGAGTGAAAAAGATTGTCCAAAATGTAATGGTAATCGTCTTAGAAAAGAAGTTTTATCTGTTTTAGTGGACAATAAAAATATAATGGAAGTAACTAATTTTTCAGTTAATGAATTAATTGATTATATTGAAAATATTAATCTAGGAGATACACAAAAGTTTATTGCAACTGAAATACTAAAAGAAATTAAATCTCGTTCAAGTTTCTTAAGAGATGTTGGTCTTGATTATTTAAATTTATCTAGGAAAGCAGGAACATTATCTGGTGGAGAGGCGCAAAGAATAAGACTTGCTACTCAAATAGGTTCTGCATTAGTTGGAGTCTTATACGTTCTTGATGAACCAAGTATTGGACTTCATCAAAGAGATAATGATAGATTAATAAAAACTTTAAGACACTTGACTGATATAGGAAATACTTTAATAGTAGTTGAACACGATGAAGACACTATGAGAGAGTGCGATTATATAGTTGATATTGGGCCGGGGGCTGGAATTCACGGTGGAGAAATTGTTTTTGAAGGTAGTGTTAGTGATATGATGAAAGATGAAAATTCACTTACTGGAATGTATTTAAGCGGTAAAAAAGTAATAGATATACCAGAAACTACTCGTGAAGGAAATGGAAAAGAAATTGAAATAGTAAAGGCTACTGAAAATAATTTAAAAAATATTAGTGTTAAATTCCCACTTGGTAAATTCGTTTGTATAACTGGAGTTTCGGGAAGTGGAAAGAGTACACTTATAAATGATATACTTTATAAATCAATTTCAAACACCCTAAATAAGAGTCGTGAAAGAGCCGGAAAACACAAAGAGGTTAAGGGAATTGAAAATATTGATAAAATAATAAATATTGATCAAAGTCCAATAGGAAGAACTCCACGTTCAAATCCTGCAACTTATACTGGAGTTTTCGATATGATAAGAGATTTATTCGCATCTACTAATGAGGCTAAATCTAGAGGATATCAAAAAGGAAGATTTAGTTTTAATGTTAAGGGTGGAAGATGTGAGGCTTGTAAGGGTGATGGAATACTAAAAATAGAGATGCATTTTTTACCTGATGTATTTGTTCCTTGCGAAGTTTGTAAAGGAAAAAGATACAACAGAGAAACTCTACAAGTAAAATATAAGGATAAAACTATTTCAGATGTATTAAATATGAATGTTGAAGATGCTTTAGAATTCTTTGAAAATATTCCAACGATAAAAAGAAAACTTGAAACTTTAATGGACGTTGGTTTAAGTTATATTAAACTTGGACAACCTTCAACTCAATTATCTGGTGGAGAGGCACAAAGAATAAAACTTGCTAGTGAATTAAGTAAAAGACCAACAGGAAAAACTTTATATATTCTAGATGAACCAACTACTGGACTTCATATGGAAGATACTAATAAATTAATAAAAGTTCTTCAAAGATTAGCCGATACAGGAAATTCAATAATAGTTATAGAACATAATCTAGACGTAATAAAAACTTGCGATTATATTATTGATTTAGGTCCTGAAGGTGGAGATAAAGGTGGAGAAATTGTTGCAAAAGGAACACCAAAAGAAGTAAGTAAGGTTAAAGGTTCTTATACTGGAAAGTTTTTAAGTAAGTATTTCGAAAAAAAATAATATAAAAGAGGGAAAATGTTGATAATTAATCGATATTATTTTATAATTATTAGTACTTAAAATTAAAAATAATACATCTTTAAGTTAAAAAGTTTAATTTGAAAGAAAGAAGAAAATATCTATTGTATTTAACTAAGAAACCAAATAGTTTTATTTTAACAGTTATTAAAACTTAGAAGTTATATTTTAGCATCGTGTACTTATGAGGGATTTAGATTTTTTATTAGAAGTAATAAAACAAGAATATTTTTCTTATGGGATGGAGATTTTATAAATCCTTAATATCAAATAGAACAGCTAAATAAAAGTAGAATAACTAATTTTGAAAATTAATAATATAACATATATAATGGTAAGCCAAAACTTAAAAATTTACCTGCAACTTATATTGAAAATGAAGAGAAAGCTACACATTTTGATTTCTATGAAGATAAAATACTAAACATAGGTAAGAAAGCATTAGAGGTGATTTTATGAATTTAGAACAGTTTATTAATATGGAAAATGAAAAAATACCTAAGGAAATCATTAATAATTTAGAAAGTATAGGAAATATAACTAAATTAAAGTATGAAGATAAAAATAATATTTTAGGAGACAAAAATCAATATTTTGAATGTGGATACGAAAAAATGGATGGAGATTATTACTTAGTTTCTATGTATACTCCGATGCCAAATGTTACTAAAGAAATGGTTGATTGGTGGTTTTGGTGGCATCCTCAAGATAGCAAAAGATATAAAGCTTGGTATCCGGGTGAACATATTTCCATAAATTACAACAAAAAAGATAAAGAATATTTCTCAAGTAAGTTAGTTCCACAATTTAAGAATAATACTCAATATCCAGTTGAAAAGGTTGGAAATTTATTAGCACCATTATCTATTGATTTTGTGTCACCTGAAGAATTTGGATTTAATAAAGAATTAATGGATTTATATAATGTAGAAACGATTATTTGTGGTCACGTTGGAGCATTTAAAGGGTTAATCCAAAATA
The DNA here is from genome assembly GCA_044426235.1 of Peptostreptococcaceae bacterium. GTDB lineage: Bacteria > Bacillota > Clostridia > Peptostreptococcales > Peptostreptococcaceae > JAGHEK01. The sequence goes on from JAWXUS010000039.1 coordinate 4,928, forward strand.
CTGATATGGCACATATTTTTTTAAAGCAAGAACAAGGATTATTATTAGTAAGTAGATTTTGGTTAGGTAAGAATGTTAAGAGTAAATTTTTAAAAAAATTACTTGTAACAGAGTCCCAAGCTAAACAAATGGCACAACATTGTTGTGTTGAGTATAGGAATTTTAATGAACGAATTCCTAAAATGTATGAAGAATGGTTAATAGGATTATAAAAATAAAATCCCCAAATAGTTAGATTTTAATCTAATTACTTGGGGATTTTTTATATTAAAAAATAAATCTTATGCATTAACTGATAATTCTTCTTTATATTTTTCAAGTTCAGATTTTGATGCAAGAATGAAGTGACCTTCTTTAATTTCGGTCCATTCAGGTTGTTCAGTGCTGTAATCGTGTATACTTGGATCATATTTTATACGAACTCTTGATTTTTCGTAGTTTGGATCTGGAAGTGGAATAGCAGATAGTAGTGATTTAGTGTATGGATGAATTGGATTTTTGTATAATTCATCTGCATTAGTAAGTTCAACTAATCTACCTTTATGCATAACACCAATTCTATCACTAATATATTTTACCATTGATAAATCGTGTGCTATGAATAAGTAAGTAAGTCCATTTTCCTTTTGAAGTTTTTTCATTAGGTTAACAACTTGTGCTTGTATCGAAACATCAAGTGCAGAAATTGGTTCATCTGCAATTATAAACTTTGGTTCAATAGCAAGTGCACGAGCGATACCGATACGTTGTCTTTGACCTCCAGAGAATTCGTGAGGATATCTGCTTGCGTGTTGTTCGTTTAGTCCAACAGTTTGTAGAAGTTTAACAACTTTTTCTTTTCTTTCTTCTTTATTTTTATAAAGTTTATGAATATCAAGTCCTTCTGCAATAATGTCAAGAACAGTCATACGAGGGTTAAGACAAGCCATAGGATCTTGGAATATCATTTGCATATTCTTATTTAAATATTTTCTATCATCTTTACTAAGTTTTTTTTCAGAAATTACTTTATCATCGAATTTTATTTCCCCAGTAGTTGGATCATATAATCTAATTAAAGTTCTTCCAGTCGTACTTTTTCCAGAACCACTTTCCCCAACTAATCCGAAAGTTTCACCTTCATAAATTTCAAAACTAATATTGTCAACTGCTTTTATAGTTGTGTGTTTATCTATTTGGAAATGTTGAGATACATTTTCTAAACTAACTAATACTTTTTTATCCATTGTTTTTAACCTCTTTTCTACCAAGTCCAAATGGAACTTCGACTTTTGGTGCATTTGGGTGAAGTAACCACGTTGCAGCAAAGTGAGTATCACTTACTTTAAACATAGGTGGTTCTTTTACAAAATCAATTTTCATAGAATATTCACTTCTAAGTGCGAAGGCATCACCAACTGGCGGACTCATTAAATCAGGAGGCGAACCAGGAATATTATAAAGTTCAGTTTCATCTCCATCAAGAGAAGGCATAGATCCTAAAAGTCCCCAAGTGTATGGGTGTTTTGGATTATAGAAAATATCATCTGAAGTTCCGTATTCAATTATTTTACCTGCATACATAACACAAACTCTATCTGCAATATTTGCAACAACCCCTAAGTCGTGAGTTATAAATATAACTGCAACCCCAGTTTTTTGTTGTAAATCTTTTATAAGTTCTATAATTTGAGCTTGAATTGTAACATCTAGTGCAGTAGTTGGTTCATCGGCAATTAAAACTTTTGGATTACAAGCAAGAGAAATCGCAATTACTATACGTTGTCTCATTCCTCCAGAGAATTGGTGAGGATATTGCCTAAATCTTTTTTCAGGTTCGTGAATACCAACTAAATCAATAAGTTCGATAGCTTTTTCCTTAGCCTCTTCTTTACTTAAACCTTGATGCTTTATTATTGGTTCCATTATTTGAGTTCCAATAGTTAAAACAGGATTTAGAGAAGTCATAGGATCTTGGAAAATCATTGCTATATCTTTTCCACGTACATTTTCCATTTCAGTTTCACTAAGTTTAGTTAAATCTTTTCCATCAAATAAAATCTCTCCATCTTTTACGTATCCATTAGAAGATAATATTTGCATTATAGTTTTACAAGCAACAGATTTACCAGAACCACTTTCTCCAACTATTGCAAGTGTTTCCCCTTTATTTAAGTCAAAAGTAACACCGCGAACAGCATTTACTTCCCCACCAAAAGTTTTAAAGTTAACACATAAATTTTTGACTTCTAATAATTTCTCCATAAAAATCACCTTTCCCTAACAAAATCTTAATTTATAATTCCTAGATAATAAAATTATTAGAGACTGCAAAGCAATCTCTAATTTTTTAGTTACGCATTTTTGGATCAACTGCATCTCTTAAACCATCTGCTAGAAGGTTTAAACTAAATATTAATAAACAAAGTATAGATGCCGGTATAAACATCATATAAGGATAATTTTGAAGATATAAATATCCTTCACTTATTAAAGAACCAAGAGATGCTGAAGGTGGCTGAAGACCTAAACCTATGAAACTTAAGAATGCCTCATAGAATATTGCACCAGGAAGTGAGAACATAATCATAACAACTATTGGACCTATTATATTTGGAAATAAATGTTTTGTGATTATAGTAAAATCTGATGCACCAAGAGTTTTAGATGCTAAAACGAATTCTTGACTCTTAAGTTTTAAAATGTGAGATCTAACAACCCTTGCCATTCCAATCCAACCAGAAAAGGCCATAGCTAGTGAAATTGAAATTATACCTGGATCAAAAATCATCATAAATAGCATTACTATAACTAATGAAGGAATACCCGCTATTATTTCTATAATTCTTTGCATAATCATATCGACTTTTCCGCCGTAGTAAGCTGAAATACTTCCGTAAGTTACTCCGATTACAAGGTCAAATACTGCTGCAAGAACTGCGATTAATAAAGAAACACGAGCCCCAGACCAAGTACGAGTCCAAAGATCACGACCTAGTGAATCTGTTCCAAAGAAATAAGTTTCTTCAATTCCTCTTTCAGCATAAGTATCAACTCCATCTGAATCAGTACCATCCATTATTCCAAATGATGATAATATAGGCATTTTAGGTAAAACTTTAGTGTGTCTTATGTTTTGTTGATCATATGTAAACTCCGACATCATAGGAGCAACCATTGCCATAATTACTATTAAAGTTATAGTTACTAAACCAAATATAGCACCTGGATTTTTAACTAACTTTCTTATTGCATCTTGCCAAAATGTTAAACTTGGTCTAGATATTGTCTCCAAATCACTAGTATTAGGAGGAGAAAACTCAAATAAATCTTGAGTTATTTCTAAGTCATTATTATCGAATTTTACTTGTTCGCTCATTTTATTTACCCCCTGATAAACGAATTCTAGGATCTATTACACCGTATAAAACGTCAACTAATAATATTACACCTATATAAAAAGCACTAAATATTATAGCAACCCCAGATATTATAAATAAATCATTTCCATTTATTGCAGTAACTAATAAATCACCAATTCCAGGAACTGCAAATATTTTTTCAACAACTAATGAACCAGTCATAAGAGATGCAGCTAATGGACCTAAAACAGTTATTACTGGAATAAGAGCATTTCTAAGTGCATGCTTTAATATAACAGTTGCTTTAGACAGACCTTTTGCTTTAGCAGTTACAATATATTCAGAATTTAAAACTTCAACAAGTTCAGTTCTTGTAAATCTTGAAACACTCGCTATTGGATAAAATGATAATGCTATTGATGGAAGTATTGTCCAAACGTATCTAAAATCAGAACCAAGTGGAAGTCCCCAAGCAATAGGTAAAAGTTGGAATTTAAATGCAATGTAGAGCTGTAGCGTAGCTGCGAATACGAATGATGGAACTGATACCCCCATTACAGATATTACAGTACATAAGTAGTCCCAAATTGTATTTTTATTAAGTGCCGCTATAATACCAAGAATCAGACCAATTGTTGATCCTAAAATTAATCCTTGAATACCGATCATTGCAGAAGGTGTTATACGAGTTTTTATAATATCCTCAACTTTTTGATTTGCATTTTTAAATGAAGTACCAAGATCTCCTTGTAAAACTCCAGATAAGTATCTAACGTATTGAACAGGGATTGGATCATCAAGTCCATATTGCTCCTCAAGTCTTTGAAGTTGTTCAGCAGATAACTTTTCTTCGTTAAAAGGTGTACCAGGTAAAAGTCTTACTAAAAAGAATACGATAGTTATTACTACAAATAGTGTCATTAACATATAACCAATACGTTTTGCCACATAATTAAACATAATTTAATTCCCCCTTTTTTCTAAATTAATAAAAAGCTACATAGCACACATAAAATAGAAACTAATCCACCACTACGTATTAAATCTTTAGTTAAAAAAAATTTATTTTCTCTTTGCAAAAATTCTTCAAAAGATAATTCCTCTTCATCTATTAAAGCGTTCTTTTTGAAATTCTTTTTAATCTTATTGAAAGAATAAATAGTTATATCAAAAAATCCTTTTTCCCAAACAAAACATAAAAATCCAACTGAAAGATATAACATAGATATTAAAAACGATGAATTAATTAATGTTATGAAATTAATATCATTTGATAACCCAGTAAAAGAAATTCCTAATATGATATTAATTGCTAATAAAATAAAAAAATAATTCAAAATAACAACATCTCCTTTATGATAATACTATATGAAGTTTGTTTAACATTATATTAATAGCAAATTGAAATTATTTCAAGTTATTTTTTAAAATTTTCAGAAAATTTTAAAAAAGGGGTGCATTTTTTAAAAAAATGAATTATAATTTTACCTAATATAAAAAAATTCGATATGATATTACTTATTAAAAATAAATTATTAATATAATATAAGTAAAAATATTGAATTGTAAAAAAAATTATTATAATAAAAGAGGGGAGAATAATATGTTTAGTAATAAGAAATTAACGACACTTGCGATTTTATCATTATTAAGCAGTACTTTTATTATGGGGTGTAGCTCTTCTGAGGACACAAAGACAACTAATATAATTTCATCAAAAGAGGTACTTGCAAATCAGAATG
>JAWXUS010000106.1:0-3517 GCA_044426235.1 Peptostreptococcaceae bacterium
TATAGATAGTAATCAAATCATCATAGAACAAATTAATTATTATGTGTATATAACTACTATAAATGTTAATAATAGTTATGTATATGATTATAATATTCATAAGGCGGATAAGTTCAATTTGCTTATAGGTTATGATATTGAAAATAAGCCAATAAGATTTAATATAAGTAAACCCAGTAATAGTCATATAGGTATATTTGCTAGTACTAGAGGTGGTAAAAGTAACTTAATGTACTTGTTGCTATGCCAATTAATACAGTTCGGTAGAATGGATATAGAATTGGATATAATCAACCCTAAAATTGTAGATTTCTATGAGTTTGAACACGTTAAAAACGTAAAGAATTATACTGAAGATACCGACCAGGCACTAGAAATATTACTTGAAAATATTGAGCTTATGAACCATAGATATAATACTTTTAAAAGGAATAATGTTAAAAGCCTGGAGCAATATAGAAAAATAAATAAAATGCCTTACAAAATGATAGTAATTGATGAGGTTGCAACATTCCAAGGCGATAAAGAATTTCACAATGCTTTAACTATACTAGCCAATAAAAGTGCAGGAGCAGGAATAATATTAATCTTAAGTAGCCAACTTTTAAATAAAGATATTATGACTAACCAGGTGCGACAAAACTTAAATACAACCTTTGGTGGAAAGTGTAAAGATAAGGTTAAATCCGACATGATCTATGAGAATAGTAATTTGCATTTAGATATTAAAAGAGTTGGACAATTTAAAATATACGATAACTTCAATAATGGAGCTTTAACCCAGGTACTTGAAGTGAAAAACAACACTATATCCGAATTATGCAATAGAAATAAAAAAGTTGCTAGAGCCACTAACTCTAACAACCTTGATAAAAACATACATTAAGTAATAAATTACTTGTTATATATATTAGATAAGGGACTGTAATAGTCCTTTTTTTATTTGCAATACTTATGTAAAACTATCCTAAACATAAAACTATTGTAGGAATTATAGAAATAAAAAGAACTGATATATAACTATCAAAATTATTCCTATGTAAAGCTACAATATAGATAATAAAAATACCCAACGAATGTACTATATAAATTAAATTACTTATACTTGTTATAAAATCTTTAATAATATTTGTATCAATAATATCAGATCCTACAACTCTATAATTTACTAAATTAAATAATATTAATGCTATTGTAAAAAATAACTTATATGTAAATTCCCTTTTAGTATCCTTATCATTAGAAAAAATCTTTACTGATATAATCAATGATGCAACAATTAAGATTTTAATTAAAACTTCATACATAACCATATAAAATCACCTCCTAAAATATCTATATGAAGCTAAAACAATATAAATACATTACCTGGAGCTAAAAAAGTGTATAAACATAGTGTTTTTAACGGTTATAAGTCTTTTTATAATTATTTTTTTAAGGTATAATATATATATAAATAAATATAAAAAAGAGGATTAAAGAAATGAAAAAAATAAAAGAAATAATACATGATCTAATGAAACGTAATGAATATGTCTTATGTGGACTTATTTAGTGCCTTTAAAAATAGATGCATATGACAATGAAGGTGACAAAATAGAATACATTGAATTATTAGCAAAATATCAAATCTTAATAAATAATGAAATATTTGAACAAGTTGAGTGTATTTTTTTAGGATTAGAAATTTTATCATATATGCCAAAAAAACATTCATTTATATAATCAAACCAATATTAAAAAACTATGCTAGTGTAAAATTACATTAGCTTTTTTTATGCTATAAATTAAAATATATGCAATAAATCCTGGAGCAAAATAGATAAATAAAAAGTTGCTAGCTTCATAAAAAACCAACAACTAATACAATAATTCTATTAAATTTATATTAAACTCTATATTATAACCACTAAATAAGTATATTATACTACACCTAAATAACCATTTAAAAGCCGTTTTAAGGATTTGTAAAACACATTTGTTAATTCTAGTTAATTTTAATATATTGTAATTTAATTCTTATTCATTAGTAATTTCAAATCTTTTAGTCATTGTAATCCTCCTTATGCTTGTACTTACTTAAATTATAATAAACTTAATTATTAAATCCAACTAGTAATATTAACTAGATCCAGGAGCAAAACCCACCAATTATAAAAAGTCCTAAATAGTCCCTAATATGGTTCTTATATTCTCCAGGAGCTAAACTAAATAATATTAATTTATAATCCTACAAATATTCAATATACTAAAAAAACAATAACACTATTTAAAGCTATTTATACTAATTGTTAATGTATTTACTCAACAAGGATATTACAAACCTCTTAAAATGGATTTAATTAAGTCTTTTAATCATCATAGTAACAACTTTTTGAGTTTCGTAATATATAATAATGCGAAGGTAGTTGGAATTTCAACAAACTTATAAAAAAGTTATTGACTTGTAATATTACATAGGCTATAATTTACTTAAGATATGTAATATTACATAATCTAATATTGATTAAATAATTTATTGAAGGAGCTTAAACAAAATGAAAGTATATCCAATTAAAAATAATAATACTAAAAAGAAATTAGAATTATATTTACAAGGTACTAGCAATAGAAACTATGTTATATATAGCATTGGTACACAAACAGGATTAAGAATAGGAGATATTATAAATCTTAAAATTGATGATATAAAAGGGAATTTCTTAAACGTGGTTGAGCAAAAAACTAAAAAGACTAAAAATATAAAGTTAACTAGTAAATTAAAATCTATCCTAAATAACTATATTAAAGGCTTAAAGGGTTCTTACTTATTTCCAAGTCGCCAAAACACAAAAATGAGTGTTAGAAGGGTACAACAAATATTTAAAGAATTAGCAACAAAACTAAACCTGGAGCAAAATTTTAATACACATAGTTTGAGAAAAACATATGCATATGATATTTATACAAAAAGTAATAATAATTTAGAATTAACTATGCTAGCACTAAACCATAGTAGCCAGGCAATGACAATAAAATATTTAGGGATTGATATGGATCTAATCTTTAATTTAATGGAGGATATTAATGCAAACTAAAAATAAAATACAACTTGATGAAAATACAGTACAACAAATAAATACTAAAATAGAAAAAATGACTATTGAGGAATTAAAAGAAATTGCATTTAAACAATTAACTTTAAGAGCTAGAAATAATATTTCCCGCATGAACACATATAAAAAAAGTAAGTAATACTTATAAAATTTTCCCCCAATAAAAGTTTTGTGTTATTAAAAATACTTAATTAAATTAAATAACATACTTTTATGGAGAAAAACGGTCATTCCCTAATATAATACTATATAGGGGTTTGACTAAAAATCTCCGTAAAGTAAAAATTATAAATTTGCATATTAACCTGGATTAATATAATTATTTTATTTTTATAAATCAAGTTTTATATTTTTTTAAATAAGACAAGACTTTTAGTAAATTAAATTATATAATATAATTCTTTTACGGAGAAAAATGGTCC
>JAWXUS010000107.1:0-3516 GCA_044426235.1 Peptostreptococcaceae bacterium
TCAACTAATTAATAGGTGCATGACAGATGAAATAAGCACATATAAGATAGAACTTAATCCCACTAAAGAAGAAAAAATCAAGATACATCAAGCTATTGGTGTATCATTAAAAATATAAATAAAACATCAACTGTAAAAAGAGTTGAGAAAAAGCTAAAAAGAGAGCAAAAGAAGCTTTCAAGAAAATATGAAAGTTTAAAATAAAGACAAGAACAATTTAAAAAAATAGAAAAGGAGAAAGCTACTCGTCAAAATATTCAAAAGCCTTATATATGTATGGAGGGCTAACTTCGGAATTTACGCCTTTGGAGAACTATACCAAATCGTAGTAGCTTAGGCAAGACGAGGTTCTGTAAAAAAGGAAAAATCTTAATATGGATACATTTGACCATATTTTGAGTAGCAGGTTAATTTTTTGAGTAAAAGATATAGAGTAAATCCTCAAATAGCTTTAGGGTTTGTGGCAGTTCTATTTTTTGTAGGATATATTCCAGCTCTTAGTTATTTTGATGCAAAGCTTTCAAATGATTATGTTAGACCAATAAGCTCAAATATTGAGACTGAGTATAATAATATAATGAGAACGTTTTTAAATTCTAAACAAATATTTATAGAAAATAGCAATATAGGTATAGTAGAGATAGATGATATAACTTGGTATAATTTAAAGGTTTTATTTGCTGATTTTAGCGAGATTAGAAGCGATGAGAGGTTTATTCCCTTATACGAAGGACATAATGGAAGAGGGATAAGGTTTGAGACTAATTTTGATATATTTAGAGTGTATACTGTAAATCAAGAAAAGTTTTTTAAAGTTCCAATAGCAATTCAACCTCTAATACAAGATTTATTAGATGATTTTTTATACACATCTATGGATTACGTTAAGCAGTATAGAAGGTGGAGTAGTTTATCTATTTCAAATGGAAGTAAGACAAAGAGAATAGCTAAATATAATCATAGTAAAATTGCATACCAATTAAATACTAAAAGAAGAATTGGAGATATTCAGCCTTTAAAAAGTAAGGCTAAATCTGAGATAGATTATTCTATTGAAGCTAAGGGTGATAATGGCTATTATTTCAAACTTGAAACGATGGGGAAGGATTATATCAAGATTTCAAATGAACATAATGAGGTTTACTACGAGGTGAACCATAGCGTTTATAATTATTTAGCTGACCTTATGTAGCAAAAAGGTGTTATTAAGTTACAAGACTAATAAAAGGAGCGATTAATAATATAATCACTCCTTTTTTTATGTGCTAAATTAAATTTATTATTAAAATTTATTTAAAATGAATCTAAAAAGTCTGAAAAGTCTACTTCTAATTCATCTTCTAAAGTGCAATTATCATTGATTGGACTTTTATTAAACGATAAGTCTTCAAATTCATGATTTAAATCAAGCTCTAATTCTTCTCTTGTTATGTTAGAATAATTTAAGTTAACCTTGTCATCTAAATTGCCTTTAAAGTGCATGTCTAAGTTTAGTATATTGACTTTTCTCTTAAAATCATCACACTCAGTTAAAGACAGATAATCTCCTTTAACTTCTAAGCCATTAAATAGCAAGTATCCTTGTTTTTGATATGAATTTCTCTCTTTAAATTGAGTAAAATCTATCATTTCAACTTCTATTTCTGATTTTTTTCTACTATAAGTTTCTAAATCATAGTATCTTTTAGCAAAATATATAGTCATGACATTTTGCCCAGATTTAACTCTGTAAGTTATATAAGAGCATATCTTTTTATGTGGAATACTAAATATTCTACAATCAAAAAACACATTCTCAAGGTCATTTCCAATTAAATGCTTATGGAACTCTCTGTAAAATTCTTGACTAAGTATAGAATTAGCTTTTTGAATATCCTTACATTTAAATCTTTCCATTAGTGTATTTGGATTTACTATTAAACTTATTTCATCTGTATAAGCATAAGCTATGCAGTAATACTCTTCTGAGAAGTATTTAGCTGTTTTCTTTAAAGCATCAGCAAAATATCCATCATCATCTTTTGCCATATTAACGTATGAGTTTTTAGTTATTCCAACTGCATCAAATCTTATAACGAGTGGCTTTGATGCACTGTATTGATTTTTGTATAAATTCTCTATGTTTAAAAAATAATTGAACTTCATTAAAAAAAATCCTTTCTTGTTTATATTTATTTAATATCATATATAAGTACATATATTATAATTCAATAAAATAGAAGTACCTGTTAAAGAAATGTATCTGATTATATTAATTAGTCGATTAATTGAACTTATTTTTTTTATATGATATAATTGTATAAACTTAATAATAGTAAAATACATTTAGATTATAAAAAATAGGAGTGTATTTTATGGAAAAAACTAAGGGACATAGTTCTCGAACAAAAAACAAGTTGATAATTATGGCAATAGAGTCTTTACCTGAAGAAGATAAATATAATACTTTTAAAGTATGTGAAAAAGTTTGTTTTTTGATGGAAGATAGATATAAAGATAAAAAACTTGAATATCATTCTCAAAGAATGGGGCTTGATACAAGTCGTAAAGTTTTAATGGCGATAGAAGATTATTTTTACAAATATTATAAGAATAATTAAGAGAAGAGGTGTGGTCTACCTCTTCTTTTTTTATTAAACATTTTTTTTATTTATTAAGCATACGCCTTATATACATTTAAGAATTAATATATATAATTAAATTTATAGATGGGAGTTGACTAATTTGAATTTATTTTGGTTAGTAGTTTGTGCATTTTTTCTAATACTTGAATCAATGACAACTTCGTTAACTTTGATTTGGTTTGGTGTTGGTGCACTTATAACACTTCTATTAAGTGGTATTATTGAGCATATACTATTTCAAACAATTATCTTTGGGTTAATATCAGTTTCACTTCTTGTGATTTTCACTAAGAGATTTTTAAAGGAAGATTCAAGTTATAAATCAACAACTAATTTAAACTCTTTAATGGATAAAGAGTGTGTTGTTGTTGAGGATATTAAAAAAGGTGTTGGGGGTGTAGTTAAGCTTGATTTTGAAACTTGGAATGCAAAATCGGTTAATGAAAGAGAAATAAAAGCTGGTCAAACAGTTTATGTAAGTGAAATTATTGGAGTAACATTAATAGTTAGAGAGGAGATTTAAAAAAAACATGTCTATTATAATACTTATAGCTATGTTTGTAGCACTTAGTTGTGTAAAGGTTATTAATAAATCAAAAATCGGTATAATTATGAGACTTGGTAAGTTTCATAAAACTGCTGAGACTGGAGTTAATTTCTTAGTTCCATTCTTAGACAAGATGACTCACGTAATAGATTTAAGAGAACAAGTAGTTGATTTTAAGTCACAGTCAGCTATAACAAGAGATAACATAACAATGAAGGTTAATAGTGTAGTTTATTACAGAATTACAGACCCTGTGAGATGCGCTTTTGAGATAGAAAATCCAATAAGTGCAATAGAGGATTTAACAGCTACAACGCTTAGAAATCTAATGGGGGAACTTGATTT
>JAWXUS010000040.1:0-9951 GCA_044426235.1 Peptostreptococcaceae bacterium
AAATTAGAGATAAAAGAATTAAAGGGTGGGTTTAATCCATTTACATATTCAAAAAAGACTTTTAAAATGTTTGATGGAAAAGAGGATTATGTTGAAATTGAATTTAAGCATAATATATTGAATTTCTTAGTTAGTGAATTCAGAGAAGATATTAAAATAACCAAGTTAGATAATGGAAGTTATAGAGGAGTGTTTATTGGTAAAATAGGATATGGGCTTATGAAATGGATACTTCAGTTTGGTAGTAGTGTGAAAGTTATTAAGCCTAAAGAATTAGTTGATGATATTAAGAAAGAGATTAAAATTTTAATTAGTATGTATTAGTGTACGAAAATAAGAACATTAAATATATTTACAAATTAATCTGAAAATGTTATACTTAATAAGTATAAAAGATAAAATATTAGACGATATTAAAGGGGTATAGTGAAATGATAAAACAAAAAAATAAAAATTTAGATATAATGGTTGTTGCCACTATGAGTTCAGGAAAATCAACATTTATTAATTCGATAATTGGTAGAGAAATTATACCGTCTAAAAATGAAGCATGTACAGCTAAAATATGTAAAATAGTTAATGATAAGACAAGAAATGATTTTTGTGTATTCGGGTTAGATAAGTATAAAAATAAAGTATTTAAGTATACTAGTATGAATTTAGAATGTATGGATTACTTAAATGATAATGAAGATATACTTATGAGTGAGATAATTGGTAATATAGAAAATTTAGATACTTATAATGGTATGAGTGTAACAATAGTGGATACACCAGGTCCAAATAATTCGCAAGATATTACACATTCTAAAATAACTATTGATACTATAAAAAATATTACTGATGATACTTTAGTTTTATATGTTATAAATGCTACTCAAATCGGTGTTGATGATGATTATAATTTATTACGTTTAGTTAGAGATGAGGTATATCTTAAAGGTGGACAAGATAGAGTTATTTTTATATTAAATAAAATTGATCAGATAGATTTACAAAAAGAAAGTATTGAGCAAGTGATAATAAATACAAAGGAATATTTAAAAAACAGTGGAGTAGAAGAACCTTATGTATATCCTGCATCTTCATATATAGCCAAGAATATAAGAAAAGTATTAAGTGGAGAACATGTAACTAAGAAGGAACAACGTAGTTTTTACGATGTTGATGATTTAGATCTTTTAAAATATGTTCCACTTAATAATTCTTCTAAAGATGAATTGCAGGATGAGATAGATCTATGTATAAAAAATAGAGATGAAGAAAGAGAGCTATTATATTATACAGGTATACCATATATAGAAAAAGCAATAAATGACTATATAAGATGTTTTGTTAACATCAATTAGTACAAAAATAAAGACATATGTCTATTTAATTAAAAAAAAATATATAATTGTACAAGAAAATGTACACATTATGTATTTACAAATAGAAAAATGAAATATATTATATAAATATTTTTATAAATATTTTTTAATATTAGCTTCAATTTAGTGTTTACTAATAATTTAAGTTATAAATGGAGAGGGGAAAAAATGAATAAAGCCATTCAAATGAGAACAGAGAGTACGAAAGATTTAATAACTATTGAATATAATGAGTTCTTGCCAAAAACACAAATATTGATTAATGGAAATCCAATAAAACAAAATAGTGAATTATATAAATTTACACAAGAAAAATTAAATTGCTGGGTTGATGAAGTAGTTGTACTTCTTACGGATGAAATAAATAATGATGAATTTGATATTGAATTTATAGGATCTCAACCGTATTTTTATGATTTGAAAGAAGTATGTGAAAGATTTTCTGGAATAGATGTTTATTATAATGAATCTATTAAAAAACCTGATAATTCAGATAAAATAACTAAATTAAAAGGTTTAGTTGAATTTATGCAAACAGGACTAATTGAAGAGTTAAAAGATAAGAAAATACTTACAAATTATGAAAGAGCAATAAATTCTGAATTTGAAATAGCAATAATTGCTACTATGAGTTCAGGAAAATCAACTCTTATAAATGCAATGCTTGGTACAGAAATTATACCTTCTAAAAATGAGGCTTGTACTGCAAAAATTTGTAGAATTAAAAATAATAAGAATAAAAAGAATTTTTCTGTTAAAGGATTTAATAAGTCTGGAGAGGAAATTTTAAGTGAAGAAAATATAAATAAAGATATTCTAAGTGAATTAAATGATGATGATAATACATTCATAACTGAGGTAGAGGGTAATATTTGCAATATAGAAGATGGTTCTATGAATTTAGTATTAATAGATACTCCGGGCCCTAATAATTCTCAAGATAAAAGACATGAAGAAAAAACAATGAATATAATTAAGGATACTGAAAATAAACCATTAGTATTATATATAATAAATGCAACACAAATAGGTGTAAATGATGATAATACTTTACTTAGAATAATCAGAGATGAAATAGATGGTAAAGACAAGCAGTCTAGAGATAGATTCATATTTGTTCTTAATAAGATAGATCAAATAGACTCTGAAAAAGAAAGTGTAGAAGGTATTATTGAAAATACTAAAAGATACTTAGAAGATAATGGTATAATAAATCCAAATATATATCCAGCATCATCTTATATTGCGAAGAATATAAGACAAAGTTTAAATGGTGAAGAAGTAACTAGAAAAGAACAACGTAGTTTTTATGATGTTGAAGACTTAGATTTATTACAATATGTTCCACTTAGTGATTCTTGCAAAAATGAATTACAACAAGAAATAGATTTATGCATAAAAAATAGAGATGAAGAAAGAGAATTATTATATTATACGGGTATACCATATATAGAAAAAGCTATAAATGAATATTTAGAAAAATATGCAGTATCTTTTAAGGTGCAACAAGCAGTAGATTCATTTAAATCTATTATAAATAAGAAAAATATAGAAACTAATTTAATAAAAAATATAGAAGATACTTCAACTAAAGTCAAAGAAAAATCAGATATATTAGTGAGTACATATAATGATATTAAAAGTAATGAAAATAATTTGGTGTCTAATAAAAATGATGTTAAAAAAGCTAATAAGGAATTAATGAAAGTAGCGGAAAATTTAAAAAATACTACTGGTGATTCAAATTTAATAAATGAGAATCTAGAAAAATTGTCTAAAAGTGAAGAAGAACGAAAATCGAGATTAGATAATATAAAGAAACAGATAGAACAGAAGAAGTTAGAAGCAGATGCAATTAATTCAGTTATTAAAAATAAGGATTCAGATGCAATAATAAAGAAGGTTAATGCTATTGCATCTGAAGATCAAACACATCTATATTCAAGAAAATTAAAAGCAAAATCAAATAAGTTAATGTTAGAAGCAAGTAGAAGTATTGGGTTTGAGGGGAGAGTAAAACTTAATGATGGTAAGAAAATCATTAAGAATCTTCAAAATAATGTAGATAATGCAATTCTTGATATAAAGACTGATTTAGAAAGATATTCAGATAAAACTATAACATCTATTTCTAGAAAGTTAATGGATGAATATAAAAATCAAATAAGGGGATTATTTGAAGATAATAGTAAAATTGATATAGGTTCAAATAGTATTCAATTTATAATGAATAGTATGCCAAATACTAATGACCTTATAAGAGAATATAAATATGAAGAAGAGGTTGTTGTTGGAACGGAAACAGTAAGGAATGAAAGTAAACGTTGGTGGAATCCTTTTACTTGGTCGGAACCTAAATATTATGAAAGAAAAAAATATGAAAACCAAGAATTTATAGATATTAGTGATTTAAAAGATGAATATTTAACAGAAGTTAGAATTTTACTTTCTACAAATATAAACGAATATGAAAAGCATATAAACGATAAGATAAGTTCTATAAAAAAGGATTTTATTGAAAAGATAAAGAATTTTGATGTTGTATTAGAAAAAGAATCAAAAAAATATATAGACTTAATAAAACAAGTTGAAAAACAACAAAAAAATGAGCAAAAAGAAGCGCAAAAATTAGAATCAATACTTACTCTAAAGAATGAAAATAGTAAGAAACAAGAAAAACTAGAATTAATGAAGAAAAAATTAAAAGAAAAAAATAATATGTTAAAAGAAAATGAAGTTAAATTCAAAGAAGAAATAAAAACTTTAGAAAACGAGTTAGAGATACAAAAACAAAAAATGGATTTAGAGAACAAAGAATTAGAAAATTTAAAACTTCTAAATAAAGAAAGTAAAGATAAAAAAGAATTTATGGATCAAGTAAATAAAAAATTAGATGAAATTTTTTCAGTATAGGAGATACTATGTATAAATTATCAAAGTACTTTGAGGAAGCTATAAATACTAATGATGATAAAAAAATAAAAGTTGCGGTTTGTTGCTATATAGATAAAGATCCTTCAGATAGAAATTTTGAGCTAAAGTCAATAATAGATTTTCTAGATGAAAATAATAAAGATATATGGGAAGAACATATTATTGTTGAAGAAGATAGACCGAAGGATGAATGGGATGAAGATTATTTAGCTTTATTACAAGCGGATTTAATGTTTAATTTTAGTAAAGATAGATTGAATCATATTATGGATGTTGGACAAGTTGTAATTGAAGGGTTAGTTGATATAGTGGTTGTGGATGATTGTATACAAATCAAAGAAGCAAATATTGTTTCAGATGAGAGTATTAACATATTAAATTCTGATATCATCATAGATTCTACAAAAGAAAGAGATTATAATAAAAATGATAAAGAACGCATTGAATTAGATATTGAATTAACGAATATAATAGAAATGGATAACATAGAAACTATTTCAAATAGAGAAGAAAAGACATATACACAAACAGTTAATACTATTAAATATAGTGAAGAATACGAGTACTTTAGTAAAAGATTTGATAAAATGTACTTTGGATGCTATAAAGACTTTGGAAATCTATATACTGATAAAAAAAGTTCATATAAAGAAGAATTTTTAAATGGGCTTAAGGATAGCCGGGATAAACGAAAAGAGTTAAATTACAAATTTGATTCATCAAAATAATTTAGGAATAAATAATAAAAAATATAAATTAAGGACGTATAATTATGAATTTTAAACCAAATAGTACTTTAGAACGTGCAATTGATAGTAATAATTTATCGGCTATTAGAATTGCGATTATTAGCTATATAGATAAAGATCCAGCAGATAGAAAAAATGAAACATTAAATGCTATAAAATATATAGAATCAAAAAATATAAATATATGGCAAAGCAATCAATATATAGAGAGAGAAAAATCTATTTCTCAGTGGGATATGGATTATTTATCAGAGATACAAGCAGATTTAAGTAATAATTTTAGCAAAGAAAGACTTGAATTAGCCTTAAAAGTAGGGAAACACATATACAAGGATGATATAAGCAGTAATAGTGGCAGGAATGGTCAACAAAGCCAAGGAGTTAATAAAACAAACAGTTACCAAGATGGACAAGGGTTTAAAAAATCTCAAGAAAAGCAAAAAGTAACAGGTCAAAATAATAAGAATACAACAATAAGTAGTTCCAATGATTCACAAAATCTAATACTAATATTAATCTTGGTATTTGGAGTATTTGGTATAATTTTTTTATTTAGTGGATTAGGTAGAAAATAAAAGATAGATATAACAGTTAAATATAGGTAGAAAATAACTATCTAATTAAAATTATAAGTAAAAAGGGGAATATATGAATAATCTAGTTAAAGAAAAACAAGTGAATACTCTAGAACAATGCTTTAACCATTCACAAAATTTTTTAAATAAGAATTATCTTAGTAGTTTAACGAACTACCAAGTAGTGCCTGTACCTCAATCTATTAAAGATATAAATCTAAATGATAATATAAGGCTGTTTAAGATAAGTAAGTTAGTTTATGATAAAAATGAAAATTATATAGATAAACTAACTAACTTATATAATGCAATTAATAATATAGAAGCATCTTCTATATTATTAATTGATAGTAACGAAGAAGAAGTTGATTTATATATAGGTGCTAAAATAAAAGATAGTAAAGATATGTCTGCATCTCAAGTAGCAAACATACTAAATAAAACTTTTAAAGGTAATTTTCCTGGAAGTGAAATGACACAAATAAGAAAAAATAAATTAGAACCTTTATTTGAAAATATAGGACAATCTAAAATAAAAAATAATGATGTAAGTATTTCTTGTATTTCTGGTATTCCTTCTTTAAAAAATGAAGATAAGGATAAGTTTGTACAAGGTTTAGAGAAGTTTATAAATGCTATGCAGGGTACAGTTTATACCTCGATATTTATAGCGGATTCAATAAATCAATCAGAAATTAATCTTATAAAAGAAGGTTATGAACAATTATATACATCATTACATCCATTTTTAAAGAGTCAATTAACTTATGGAGAAAATGAAAGTGTAAGTATAGGACAAAATATTTCTGAAACATTTACAAAAACACTAAGTGACTCTATGAGTAAAACTCAAAGTTTTACTGAAGGAAATACTATTACTGATGGAGTTAATAAATCTACATCACTTTCAGAAAATGAAGGGACAAGCTACTCTGATGGTTATACTGAATCTAGTGGAACTAATGTTGGAAGTAGTCAAAGTAAAGGTAAAACATTTACTGAAGGTATGAGTACATCAACATCTATGAATTTTGGATTAAATGCAGGAGTAGGTGCAGGAATGGCTCTAGGACCAAATGTAGGAGGTAATATCGGAATCTCTAATACCAGAGGTAGTTCGAGCTCTGAGAGTGATACTTATACAGATCAAATATCAAGAGGTTATAATAATAGTATAGGAAGAAATAATAGTACGAGTACTAGTACTGGTAAATCTATTTCTAATACAGAGGGTGAAAGTTCATCATTATCTAGAAGTAATAATGTGACAGATTCAACAACTGAACAATACGGAAATTCAGAGTCTGTTGGAAATCAAAAAGGTTCTTCAAACACACAAAGTAATGGGACAAGCAAGAGTTTACAGGTTGAGTATAAAAATAAATCTGTTGAAAATGTTCTTAATCAAATAGAAAAACAATTAGAAAGAATTGATAATAGTCAAAGTTTCGGAATGTGGAACTGTGCGTGTTACTTTATAGCAGATGATACACATACTTCACAAGTTGCTGCAAGTACTTTTAAATCTTTAATGAGAGGTGAAGATTCATTTATTGAAAATTCACATATAAATACTTGGGATAGCAACAGCCCTATAAATCTTAATAATGTTAAGAATTATATAAAAAAATTAAGTCACCCATTAATTGATCTTGGAAATGATTATAGGTTAAATGGTACTTATGTTACTCCAGGTTCATTAATTAGTGGTAGTGAATTAGCTATACAATTTAATTTACCTAAAAAGTCTGTTTCTGGACTTCCTGTTATGGAAATGGCCGAGTTTGGAAGAAATGTAACTACTTATGATGGTGATTTTAGTGAAAAAATAAACTTAGGTAACATATTCCATATGGGACAAGAAGAAAATAAGAAAGTTGAAATAAATTTAGAAAGTCTTGGAATGCATACTTTCATAACTGGTTCAACAGGTTCTGGAAAGTCAAATACGGTATATAAATTGTTAAATGAAGCTAATAAAAAAGGAATTAAATTCTTAGTTATAGAACCTGCTAAAGGTGAATATAAAGAGGTATTTGGTGGAAGAAATGATGTTAATGTATTTGGATCAAATCCTAAATTTAGTGAAGTATTAAGAGTTAATCCATTTAGATTTAATGATGATGTACATATACTAGAGCATATTGATAGATTAATTGAAATATTTAATGCATCTTGGCCAATGTATTCTGCAATGCCTGCAATTCTTAAAGATGCAGTTGAGAAAAGTTATGAAAAGTTTAATTGGGATTTAGAATTTTCAATTTGTTATGATGAAAAAGTTAAATATCCAAGTTTTAATGATCTATTAGAATCTTTAGAAAAAGTAATAAATAATTCTAGTTATTCAGATGAATTAAAAAGTAACTATAAAGGTGCATTATGTACAAGAGTAAAATCTTTAACTAATGGATTATATGGAAGAATATTTGCACAAGATGAAATAGATGAAAAAACATTATTTGATGAAAATACTATAGTAGATTTAAGTAGAATTGGTTCTAGTGAAACTAAATCTTTAATTACAGGAATTTTATTCATTAAATTACAGGAATATAGAATGACTTCTAGAGAAGGATGTAATCAAAAATTAAAGCATTTAACTGTACTTGAAGAGGCGCACAATCTTTTAAGAAAAACTTCTTCAGAACAAAGTCAAGAAGGTTCTAATTTACAAGGCAAATCTGTTGAGATGATATCAAATGCAATAGCCGAGATGAGAACTTATGGTGAAGGATTTATAATATCAGATCAAGCACCTAACTTACTTGATGACTCTGCAATTAGAAATACTAACACTAAAATAATACTTAGATTACCTCAAATGCAAGATAGAGAAAGTGTTGGAAAATCTGCAAGTTTAAATGAAGATCAAATAAATGAAATACCAAAGTTAAAAACAGGGGTAGCAGTAGTTTATCAAAACAATTGGATGGAACCAATACTTTGTAAAATTGATAGATTTGATGATGAAAGACCTTTAGAATATAATTTTAATGGATATCAAACGTTTGAAAATGAGAAAAAATTAAAAGGTGACTTAGTTAAAATACTACTTTCAAAAAGAGTTGAAAAAGGTATTGATTTAAGTGATATTGATATTGACTTACTTATTGAATATGCTAAAACTATGAGATTAACTTCATCAATTAGAAATTATATAGTTAATGAGCTTAATAATTTTAAAGAAGGAAGATATTTAGAAATCTGGAATGATGAACAATTTGATAATCTATCTAGTTTAATATATATAATATTAGATGGGGAACGTATAATAGAAAAATCTAGCAAAAAGAGTGATATGAATAGTTGGAATGAAACTACATATAGGGAAATTTTTGATAGCATAGATATTAATCATATTAATGATGATGAGTTAAAAAAATATATAGTTCAAAATTTATTACATCACCAATCATTTATAGAAAAGGATTTTGAAGGTTTTTATTGTTATTGGATAGAACAAAATATAGTTATGGAAAATTTAGAGAGGTTATAGTATGGAATCTAAAATAGAAAATAAATCAAGTTTTGAATCAAAAGATCAAAGAAATAATATTGAATCCTTAGAATCAAATAGAGAATCAAAAGTCGATAGTAGTAGTAAACCAAGTTTCTTTGAAAATGTTAAAAATTCAGTAGTAACAAGTATAGAACAAGCGGCAACAAGATTTGAAACAGCAAAAGTATATGTGAATGCAGATTTAAAACCACAATTAATAAATGGTGATTTATGTTTAATTAAAAAAGATATAAATATGGATCAAAAAGATTCAAATGGTAAAACTAACCTAGAGAGAATGAAAGAAGGTAAAGCACCGATAGATGCTAATGGAGAGAAAATAGAACTACATCATGATAAACAAAATAGTGATGGTATATTAGTTGAATTATCACAATCAGAGCATAGGGGCAAAGATAATAATAGTACTCTTCATACTCCTGGACAAGAATCTCAAATAGAGAGAAATAAATTTAATACAATAAAGGAAAAACATTGGAAAGCTAGAGCAGAAGAATTTGAAAAAAGTAGAGCTTAATATGTTATTTAGGAGTTTTTATGAAAGATTATAATGAAGACGATCCAGTTGAAATTTTAAATGAAGAAGAAACTATTGATATATTAAACAAATTTGAAAAACAATCAAAGAAGTACGAAAAAAAGTATGATGAAAATAAATTTATGGATAAGATAAATAAATACGGTAAAAAGATTGGTATAACTCCGATTTATTTAGTATTTTTACTTTATCATAGTTTAAAATCAAAAGAAATGCCTCTACGAAATAAAGCTCCTTTATTTGGTGCTATGGGGTATTTCGT
>JAWXUS010000009.1:0-55215 GCA_044426235.1 Peptostreptococcaceae bacterium
CTTCTAGTATTTCTAAATAATCATCTTCCGCTTTATTAAATCCAACAATTTTTATAGTTTGATCCTCATCTAAATCTTCCATTACAGGCTTACTCTTTTTAGGTTTTTTCTTAGATTTTTTATTTCCTTGAATAGTATTTTCATTCACTTCCTCACTAATTAAATCAAGAAAATTATTCTTGAAATCAAAGAAAAACTCCTTTAAAGATAATTTTTGTTTTTTAGTTGCTTTATCTTTAATATCTAGTGCAAAATCTTTTACAGATATATTAAAAATAGAAATTAAAACTATTATTAAAGATCCAACACTAACAAGCCAAGCCCCAGTATTTCCAAATGCCTTAATAATATAATAACCCATAAATGAAGATATCAAACCTGTACCTTCACCACTAACACCCATCTCAGAAATTCCCATTAACATTTGAATATCAAAAGGACTCCCAACAGGTAAACTATCTTTATTTAATAAACCATAAAATAAGAATACATATGCTAAAATTAAATAATATGATTTAGATTTTTTAATTTTGTAAACGTAATCGTTAGCATCAAAAAAGTCTAATACACCAACTAATATAATAGCCACAGGAATTATTATTGATAACTCTCCAAAAAACCCTTTAAAGATTGTTTGAAGTATTGATCCAACAAATCCCATTGATTCAGAACTTAAGCTATATATAAGAAAGATACCTATTAAAATATTGACTAAGTTATGTTTTTCTTCGTAGTCTACAGTTTTTTTAGATTGTTTTTTTGCCAAAATATCACCTCTTGCTTTTTTAATTACAAAAAGTGTTAATGTATAACACTAACACTTTTTACTGTATTTAATTATAACATATAATATGTTTTTAAAACATAATTAATTACTAAATAGACACACTTTTGTTACTTTGCTTTTTAAGTAAATCACTAACTTCTAAGTCGTCTTCAGTTAAGTTAACAAAAAATACAAAATCATCTTCATCTATTATTTCATTTAGTTCAATCTTTAATTTTAAAAGATTTTCCTCGCTTATTTTTCCTCTAAATAAATTTTCCTTAAAGTGAGATAAATATTTACTACAACTATCAAAAACTATATTTTCTCTTTCTTTATTTACTTCATAAAATACCATCTTAAAATTCATAACATATCCCCTTAATAAAAGTTTTATACCTTTGATTATTGACATATTTAATTTTTCTAAACATAATATATCTACTTTTTAATAATAAATGTTAATAATTGACACACAAAAATATATAACTTAAAATTAAACTTAAAATATAAAAAAAGGGGATAAAATATGATATATAGAAAAGCAACCGAAAAAGATATCGACCAAGTTATTGAACTTAGAATAGAACTTTTACTTGAAGAAAATAGAACAATTCCTTGCGATATAAATAAGGAACTTAAAGAATACTTTTTAGATGAAATGGACAAAAATTTATTAGTTATGGTGGCCGAAGAAAATAGTGAAATAGTTGCCACAAGCTCAATAATAATACAAAAGTATCCACCTTCATTTAGTAACAAAGAAGGTTATAAAGCATACGTTGCAAACGTGTACACTATGCCAAAATACAGAATGCAAGGAATAAGTAAAAAACTACTTGATGAATTAATAAAAGATCTTAAAGAACGTAATATTTCGTATATTTGGCTTTGGTCAACAGATGATGCAAAAGAAATGTATGAAAAGTATGGATTTAAAGACTTGTCTGCATTTAAAACTATGGATTATAATATAAAATAATAAAAAGCCCTAAATAGGGCTTTTTATTTGACATTAGTAAACTTATAAAATTATTTTATTTACCCTGAACATATATAACTACATCTTTAATTACAAGTTTTTGTATAGCTGATACTAAATTATCCATTAATTAATAATTCGGATAGCCATTAAGTTCTGCTAATCTAATTTTAAGATTATCAGCATCTTTAGTCTAGAAATTTTTACCATAATTAAATTCACCAGTATATGATGATTTATGTATTGAAGTTGTTAAAAAAATAGATGAATTTTTACTTAGATTCTCTGTATGTACTACTGTAATATGATCATCTGCCCCATATTTATAATTTATATACTTAGCAGATCCAAACATATCTATTGTTACAGTATTATTCGAGAATATTTTAACATCATTTCCAATAAATGCAGAAACACCTGTATCAGTTTCTCCAGCAGTAACAAATGGTAAATATCCAATTACTCTATCATCATTTTTTAATTTTTTTCCTCTTGTTGATTCACCAAATAATTCTTTAAGATTAAATTCGCTCCAAGTAATTTTATCTAATTCCTCTAACATTTCTTCATCTTTATTTAGAATTAACATTGCTTAATCCTACTGATTCTAAATAACTTTTCAATCTATCTATCTTTTGTTTCTCTAATTCCACCATAAAGTTTTCTATAAATTCAAAGTCTATTTCACCATTTTTTAGTGGAAGTTTTATTACCATATTCATTATATTTGACATACTTGTTCCATATCCCAAATCTTTGAAATGTAATTTTGTAGATGTCAGAATAAATTTCATAATACTTAAAGAATTACTAGTCATTTTAGAAAATAATCCTTGAAACGCACCATTATTTCCAGTTCTATAAAAACTCTCTGATATCATACCTATTTCTCCAACACTAGATGTGTAAGCTAAAATGGGTTCATTGGTTTTAATTTTTTGCAAATATTTTTTATCCATTAAAACAGGATTTGAATATTGTCTTTGTATGTTCTGTCCATATACATAATAACCATCGTTAACTTTAGTTAAATTTTCTTCACTTTTTGGTACACCTTTAATAGTACTTTTTTCAAACAAATCTCCAAGTTTAAACTCTCCCCACTCAACATTCTTTAATTTATCGTTAAATGGGTCATCTACTTTCCCAAGTTATTATTACCTTTTAAAATATTTGTAATTTCCCAAGTTAAATAATCACTAATTGTCTTTTT
Source organism: Peptostreptococcaceae bacterium (assembly GCA_044426235.1). Lineage (GTDB taxonomy): Bacteria > Bacillota > Clostridia > Peptostreptococcales > Peptostreptococcaceae > JAGHEK01. The sequence goes on from JAWXUS010000009.1 coordinate 2,962, forward strand.
AAAGTCATCTAAAGTCGGTATCGTATTTATTGGAGCTGATTGATTCCAATCTAATCCACTCATTGGATCTATATGACCTTCATAATATTCTTTATCTGTAAATATTTTTAATTTTGTTCTACCAAAGCGAACAAGATTTACTACTTCTTCATATCTTTCTCTAGCACTACCTGTATCTTTTAAGTTATTAGTTGATTTCTTTCTATTAGTCCTTGTATAACCATCGTTAGAAAAATCAATAAACTTTACAACTTCATCTTTATGGTGAGATTCGCCAACTTTAAAAACATAAATATTAGTTTGTACACTTGCCTTTCCAATGAAAATATCTACTGGCATTTTTATACTTGCTATTAATGTGTTCTTTTTAAGTATATTTTTGTTAAATTCCACAGCCTTACCAGAACCTGCTGAATTTTGTATTATGATTGCACCATAACCTTTATTCATCATTGATAATGCTTTTTCAACAAATACCATACCATTTCCTTCAGCCGAATATGGTGGATTTAGAATAAATGCATCTGCTGGGAATTTTTCATCAGTTTTACCGAAACCATAATTACCATCAAAATCAGTAAGAGAGTTTTTATTTAATATATTTGAACTACCATCACCCATAAGAATCATATTTAAAATAGCAAGCATATAAACACTTGATAGTAATTCAACACCAAGTAATTGTTGTGCCTTTATTTGTATTTCTTTTTGAACTAATTCTTCTGGTGAAGTGATAGTATTTTTAGCATCTATTAACATTTCATTCATAGCTGCAACAAGTAATCCTGCTGATCCCGTTGCAAAATCCCAAGCATATGAATTTTTATTAACACGAGCTAATTTTACAAGTAGTGTAGCTACATACGAAGGTGTTAACACAACATCATTTAATTTATCTTGGGTAAATCCAAGCCAACTATACATTTCGTTAAATAATTTACCTGTAAAATCAGTATTTAAGCCAATTTTATAGTAAATACCTAAATCGTCAACTATCTTTACAAAAACCCTTTTTAATTGACTTTCTCCATTTTCAATTTTATTTATATTATCAGAAGTAAGTGTGTTTTGAAGTGTTCTTACAATTAAATCCCTTTTATCTTTAGGAAGTTTCTTTTCATTTAAAAATGCTTTAATTTTTCTTAATATAATATCACCATCTGTATTACCTTCTTCTAATGATGATTTTAATTCAGATTTTTCTAACGGACTTACTTTACCAGGTACACCTAGTGTAGCAATTATTGATGATGCAACTAAATACACTCTATCATTTTCACCAAGTCCTTTTTCTTCTTGATAAATATCATTATTAATCTTTGTTAAACTAGTAGTAATTTCTTTTTCACGTTGTTCTTTTATACGTTCAATTTCTTCTTGTGTTAAATTAAGTTCTTTTACCTTATCTATAAAATTATCAAAATTTTCACTTTTTAAGAATGATAAGTCTGAATACTCTCCAACTTTTTGTCCAACACCAAAATTATTTTTAGAAACATAATAAACTCCAATGCTATGAACTATTTCTCCTACATTATTTTTATATCCTGTCATACCGATTGCAATAATATCTGTGTAGCTTGTATGATGAAGTATTGCATTTGCATAATGAACTGCACCATTGACAGCATAAGAACTAATATGTTTAAAATTACTTTCATTTTTAGCTGTACGATTATCAACTTGACCATTTATATCTAACTTTTCTAAATTATCCTTATTCCCTTTATATTCAATCAAAATAGGATAGTACGTTAGATTTTTATCTTGAAGTAAAAGTTTTGCATCAGGTCTATTACCCCCCAGCCCACCACTTTTTGAATGATAATCAGATAGTGCTTTATCTATTTCATCATTAAGTGTTTCTTGCTCTAATTTATAGTCTAATTTATATGATTTTAACCAACCATTAGCTAAATCTGCTATATTAGGTTCTATTGATTGCACTTTTTTAGCCATTCTCTTATCCTACAACTTTTCTTTTCTGCATTAACCTTATTAATTCCACACATTATAACATATTTATATAATTTTTAATATATTATAATAATATTTAAAAATAAAAAAGACCTACTTCATTAAATAGGTCTTAATTATATCTATTTCTTAGTTTTCTTTTTACTTTCATCTTTTTTCTTATCATCTTTATCTTTTTTCTTGCTTTCTTTCTTCTTATAGTCCTTTTTAGCTTCTTTTTTAGAAGATTTCTTTTCTTCTTCTTCCTTTTCTTTTTCTTTCTTGTCGTCTTCCTCTTTTATAAGCTCTTTAAGTTTTTTAAGTGCATCTTTAAGGCCACCAACTTCATCTATAATTCCACAGTCAACTGCATCTTTACCAATTAACACACTTCCAACATCACTTACTAATTCATCTTTTGAATGCATAATTTTATCTAGTTCTTCTTTTTCAATATGTGAAGTTCTAACTATAAAACTAGTTATTCTTTCTTGCATTTTTTTGAAGTATTCAAAAGTTTCATTAACCCCAATAACAAGCCCATTAGTTCTAATTGGGTGAACTATCATAGTCGCAGTTGGTGCAATGAATGAATAATCACCCGCCGTTGATAATGGAACCCCAATACTGTGACTTCCACCAAGTACTAATGTAACGACTTTTTTTGATACACTATTTATTAATTCACCCATTGCAAGCCCTGCCTCAACATCTCCTCCAACGGTATTTAAAATTATTAGTATTCCTTTTATATCCTCATCTTCTTCAACAGAATAAAGCATAGGAATTATTTGTTCATATTTTGTAGATTTCTTTTGAGGGTTTCCAACGAAATGCCCTTCTATTTCACCAATTATAGTAATACATTTTATTTCATCAACCTTATCATTTTTAATTGGTTCGGCCTCAATCACTTCATCTATTAAATCATCTTCATCATCGTCTATATTATTTGTAAATTCATTATTCATAATAATTCTCCTTTTATGTATATAAAACTATTATCTACAAAATAATATTAAAAAATTCACTTACCAATAAGATAAGTGAATTTTAATTATTTATTAAATTCATCGTGAATTGCGTGAATAGTATTTAACATATCACTCTTTTTTACCAAACAAGAAATTGTCATATGTGAATCAGAAGTTTGTAAAAGATCTATGTTATATCTTGAAAGTGATTTTGCAACTTTTGCCATAATTCCTGGTATTCCCATTATTTCTGCACCTATTAAAGTTACCTTTGCACAATCTTTAGTTATTTCAAAATCAACATCAAACTTATTTAATATATCTTCAACTTTTTCTAAATCATCTTCACCAATTATAAATGCCTTATAATTTACAAAAAAATTAATCATATCAATACTAACATTATTCTCTTCAAGAGTAGTTAAAATATCTAAAAATACTTCTTCTTTTGAAGTGATTTTTACTTGGCTAAACTTATCTTGATGCGCAACTGCAGTATTAACATTTGTATATTCTTCATAAGTTAATTTATCATTATCACCACATCTCATAAGTCCAATGCTAGTTCCCTTTGCAAGTGGATTAAGAGTATTTTTAATAATTAAAGTTATATTTCCGCTTTTTGCAAGTTGTACGGCCCTTGGGTGAATTACTTTTGCACCCTTGTCTGCCATTTGAAAAACTTCTTCATATCCAATATGTTCAAGCACCTTCGCATTAGGTTCAACTCTTGGATCTGCAGTCATTACACCATCAACATCAGTATAAATTTCAACAGTATCACAATTTAGTGCCTTACCTATTGCAACTGCAGAAGTATCACTTCCTCCACGTCCAAGAGTAGTTAAATCATTTTCTTTAGTCTTACCTTGGAAACCTGCAATAACAACAACTTTTCCTTTTTGAAGTTCTTCTTTTATTTTTTTTGGATTAATGTCTAGTATTTTTGCATTTGAAAAATTATCATCAGTTAGTATACCTGCTTGACCACCATTTAAAAATACTGCATCAATTCCTTCACTTATTAAAAGATTTGTAAATATTGTTCCTGATATAATCTCTCCACAACTCATTAGAGTATCTAACTCTCTTTTTTGTGGATTTTTATTAACAGTTTTTGCTAAATTAATAAGGGTATCAGTTGCATAAGGATCTCCTGTCCTACCCATCGCTGAAACTACTATTACTAAATCAAAGTCCTTTTCTTTGTAAGATTTAATTATCTTACAAACCTCATACATTTTATCAATTGATTGAACTGACGTTCCACCAAATTTTTGAACTAAAACCCCCATAAAGACCTCCTAATATATACCGTCGTAATCTATTATTATCATATCGCTACCAATTTTTCTGATGTTTTTCCAAGATATCTCTAGTGAAGTTTCTGATTTTCTCATACCAAAAAAACTCTTTTCTGGTGGAATTATTAATGCTAATATCTCGCCACTCGTTTCATCTAAAATAAGATCGTAATCCCCAACTATCCCTATTCTTTCACCAGTAGATATATTTACTATTTCTTTTCCTATTAATTCAGAAAATTGCATTTTTTTCTCCCCTTTGTTAATATTGTTTTAAGCAATATATGCTTTATTTTATCATATTTCTAAAAATATTGTTAATTTATTTTATGATATTCAACTTAATAGAAATAAGTGTTATTTCACCTAAAATATATCCTTTAAACTTCCAGCCTTAAAGTTATTTTGTCTAATTAAATCAATTATATCTGATATACATTCAGAAGATGCGAAGGTTGGGTGCATAAGGATAATACTATTTTCAGGCATATCTTTCTTTTTTACTCTCTCAAAAACCACATCTGGCTCTTTTCTATTGTTCCAATCGATAGTGTCAATATTCCATTTAAACGATATGTATCCAAGTTCATTTGCAGCTCTAACAGTTTCATCACCAAAAGATCCTGAAGGTGCTTGGAAAAACTTTGTTTCAACTTTTATAATATCCTCTATTACTTTTTTAGAAGTTGAAATTTCTTGAAGTGTTTCTTCATAAGATAAAATTTCATAATCAACGTGTCTATATCCGTGATTTCCAATTTCGTGACCTTCATCTTTTATTTTAAGAAGTAAATCCTTATTTTTCTCGGCCCACTTACCAGTAACATTAAAACTCATCTTAACATCTTTTTCTTTTGTAACCTCAAGAATTTTATCTATGTATTCACTTTCCCAACCAAGATCCACATTACAAGTTAACGCAACATATCCACTACCACTTTTTGTACCTGTGATATATGGTACCTCTTGATTGTTTGATAAACTAAAAGTTTCTCTACTACCTTCAATAAAAAGTGAAATAAAACAAATAAGTAACGTTAAAATAATCGTTACTTTTCTTAAATTTTTTTTAGTTAAAAAGTTCAAAATAAACCTCCCTAGTATATTATTATTATTCTTGGGACTAGTTTATGCAAAAAAAGAAGTTCTTATTAAAGAACTTCCCAAAAAATTAGTTTTCTTATTTTTTATCTAAAATAAAGATTATCTACTTTAAAAAAATATACTTTTTAACCATCACTTCAAATATATCCTTTTGGCCTAAATTGAATCATCACTTAAACTAGTAGTAAACATTTTAGGAATACTTAGTATAAGAAACGTTCCAACTACACCAACTAGAATAATAAATAATATTTTCATATTATCTTTTTTAAGATTATTTGATCCTTTCTATTTATAGTTTTTTTATTATAGTATATGTCTTGCTTTATAGTATTAAAATAATTTAGAGTATTAAAAAGACCCTTATGTTTATATAAGAGTCTTTTTTTCTAAAATTAAGAATTTCCTATTAAGTCCTTCTTAAAATTACTTTTCTTCTTTTTTAGGCTTTTCAATTAAAACTTTTCTAGATAGGTTAACCCTACCTTTTTCATCTATTTCAATAACTTTAACTTCAACTTCGTCCCCTATATTTAAGGCACTCTCAACTTTTTCTATTCTTTCGTGTGCTATGTGAGATATGTGAAGTAATCCTTCTTTTCCTGGAAGAACTTCAACGAATGCTCCAAAGTTCATTATTCTACTTACTTTTCCTGTATACACTTTGTTAAGTTCAATTTCAACTACAATGTTATGAATTAACTCTTGTGCTTTTGCTATCATTTCAGGGTCAACACCTGATATGAAAACTTCTCCAGTTTGTTCTATATCTATCTTAACACCAGTTTCTTCAATTATCTTACTAATTACTTTTCCTCCAGGTCCAATAACATCTCTTATCTTGTCTGGATTTATGTTCATAGTAACAATTTTTGGTGCATATTTAGATAAGTCTTCACTTGGCTTTGATATAGTCTTTTTCATTTCATCTAAGATATGAATTCTACCAACTTTTGCTTGATTTAAAGCATTTGTAAGTATCTCTTTGTCTATACCTGCAATTTTTATATCCATTTGAATAGCAGTTATACCATCTTCAGTACCTGCAATTTTAAAGTCCATATCTCCTAAGTGATCTTCCATTCCTTGTATATCTGAAAGTATTGCAACTTTATCATCGTGCTTTATAAGACCCATTGCAATTCCTGATACCATAGCTTTAAGTGGAACTCCTGCATCAAGTAATGATAATGTTGAACCACATACACTTCCTTGAGAAGTTGAACCATTTGAACTTAATACTTCAGATACAACTCTTATTGCATATGGGAATTCATCTTTTGAAGGAATAACTGGTACTAATGCACGTTCTGCAAGTGCACCGTGACCTATTTCACGTCTTCCTGGACCTCTTGAAGGTCTAGCTTCACCAACACTATATGCTGGGAAATTGTAGTGATGCATATATCTTTTACTTTCTTCTTCATCAAGTCCATCAAGTATTTGAACGTCCCCTAAAGCTCCAAGAGTAGCTATACTCATAACTTGAGTTTGTCCTCTTTTAAATAATCCTGAACCGTGAGTTCTTGGTATAAATCCATTATCACAAGATATAGCTCTTATTTCATCAGGCTTTCTATTATCTGGTCTTAAGTTTTCGTGAACTATAAGCTTTCTAACTTCTTCTTTTATTATAGATTGAAGTATATCTTCTATATCTTTTCCGAATTCTTCAATTATTTCTTCAAACTTTTCTAAAGTTTTTTCACGAACTGCATCCATCTTTTCGCCTCTTTCAAGCTTTTCGATAGTTTTAACAGCGTCTCTCATATCTTCAGTTGCAAAAGCTCTAACAGCCTTTTCAACTTCTTCATCTGCTTTAAATAAAGTTACTTCAATCTTTTCTTTTCCAACAGCTTCAACTATTTCTTCAATGAATGAAACAACTTTTTTGATTTCTTCGTGTGCAAAAAGTATAGCTTCAAGCATAACACTATCTGGTATACAATTAGCTCCAGCTTCAACCATCATTATAGCATCTTTAGTACCAGATACTACAAGGTGCATTTCACTCTTTTCTCTTTCTTCAAAAGTTGGATTAACAACGAATGCCCCATCAATTAAACCAACTAAAACTGAACCTGTTGGTCCATTAAATGGTATTTCAGAAATTGATAATGCAATTGATGAACCAATCATAGCCACTATATCAGGTGTACAATCAGGATCAACAGATAAAACTGTTGCAACAACTTGTACATCATTTCTAAATCCTTTTGGGAAAAGTGGTCTTATAGGTCTATCTATAAGTCTTGAAGTTAAAACTGCTTTTTCTGAAGGCTTTCCTTCTCTTTTTAAGAATCCTCCAGGGATCTTTCCAACTGAATATAATTTTTCTTCATAATCAACACTTAATGGGAAAAAGTCTATTCCATCTCTTGGCTTTAATGATTTTGAAACGTTAACCATAACCATAGTTTCACCATATGTAATTATAGCACTTCCGCTTGCTAGTTCTGATATTTTTCCTATTTCAACAGAAAATTCTCTTCCTGCAATGTTTGTTTTAAAAATTCTATGTTCAAACAAATTAGTACCCTCCTAATTTTTATAAATGTATATACTTTAATATTATCAAATATACTATATTTTAACAACAAATATTTATAATCGAGTTATTACACTCGTTTAATAATCTTAAATTTTAATAATAATAGTAAAAAAGCAGGTATATAAAAATACCTGCTCCCTATCAAAAAAGTAAAAATTACTTTCTAAGTCCTAATTTAGCTATTAAAGCTCTGTAACCTTCTAAGTCTCTATCTTTTAAGTAAGCAAGTAAGTTTCTTCTTCTACCTACCATCTTTAAAAGACCTCTTCTTGAATGGTGATCTTTCTTGTGAGTCTTTAAGTGACCGTTTAACTCGTTTATTCTAGCTGTAAGTAAAGCTATTTGTACTTCTGGAGAACCAGTATCTCCGTCTTTTCTTCCATATTCTTTGATTATTTGATCTTTATTCATACGTTTGTACCTCCGTTTATTTTTTTGAAATCGCCAATTACTAAGCAACGATTGGAGTATTCAATTGCTGAGTGATGGTTAATTTAACTTATTATAACATAGGAATTTATTATTGTAAATAATTTTCCCATACAAATTCTATATCTTTTTTAAGTTGATTTTTTAGTTCATCTAGTGAATTAAATTTTTTCTCGTCTCTAATTCTCTCCAAAAATTCAACTTTTATTCTTTTATCATAAATATCTTCATTAAAATTTATAATATTAGTTTCTATTGATAATTTATTTCCATTTACAGTTGGATTAAATCCAATGTTTGTTGCCCCAAAATAAACTTTATCGTCAATAAAAACTTTACTTGCATATATTCCACCCTTTGGAATTAATATTTTTTCATCAAATAACATATTTGCAGTTGGAAAACCAATAGTTCTACCAAGTTTTCTAGCGTGTACTACTATCCCATCTAGAGAATAGTTTCTACCTAAATAACTTTTAACTTCATTAACATTTCCATTTTCAATAAGATGCCTTATGTGAGTTGAACTTATTCTTTTTTGATTAATCTTTATTTCATCAATCACTTCAACGCAAAAACCGAATTCTTTTGATAACTCTATTAAAGTATCAACATTTCCTTCTTTCTTTTTTGCAAAAGTAAAGTCGTGACCAACAATTATTTTTTTAGCTTTTAAAGACTCTTTTAGTATATCTTTAACAAAAGTGTACTTGTCAATTTTGGTCATAAATTCATCAAATTTAATATTAATTATAATATCAATTCCCAAAGAATTTATTATATCTATTTTTTGTTCATTACTTATAATATTTTTTATATGATTGCTTTTAAAATAATTAAGTGGATGATTTGAAAAAGTAAATACCACACTATTTAAGTTATTTTTTTTAGCATAATCACTAGTTTTTTTAATAAGTTCTAAATGTCCAAGATGTAAACCATCAAAATTTCCAATAGTAACTACACTTTCTTTTTCTAAATTTATGTTTTCTAAACTATTTATAGTATTCATAACTCTCTCCAATTTCTATACTACAAATATTTTATCAGTTTTTACACTTATTGTGTTGTCTTTTCTTAATAATTTTCCACTTCCAATAAAGTTTTTTTCATTATCATAAACTCTAACTATTTCGTCATTATCATTAAAAGTTTTCTCAATAAATCTATCATCTAAAATACTTCCACCATTTTTGTAATATCTAACTGCATTTTCGTGAAGTACTAAAGTATTAAAATCTGATAACACAAATTCTATATCATAAATATATTTATCTAAAGTATTTTCTTCTTTATGTTTTTTTAAATCTTCAATGCTAATTGAGTTATCCATATTAAATTTACCAGATTTAACTCTGATTAAATTTGACATACACCCACCAACTCCAAGTATTTTACCTATATCATAGCAAATACTTCTAACGTATGTTCCCTTTGAACATTCAACATAAAAAGATACTTTATCTTTATTTATACTTAAAATATCAAGCTTTTTAATATTTATTCTTCTTGATTTAAGTTCGATTTGATCTGCTTTTCCACTTCTCGCCAAATCACACATCTTACGACCATTAACTTTTAGTGCCGAATAAATTGGTGGAAATTGATCAATTTCTCCAAGTTGAGTTTTAAATGCCTCTTTTATTTGCTCTTTAGTTAATTCAAAATCTTCACATCTTTCTAAAATTTCACCGCTAGTATCGTAAGTGTCTGTTATCAAACCAAGTGTTAATTCACATATGTAAGCCTTATCTTTGTTTAAAATCAATTCGCTAACCTTCGTTGCTTTTCCAAGGCATATAGGAAGTACCCCTGATGCATCTGGATCAAGGGTACCTGTGTGTCCTACTTTTTTCATATTTAAGGTTTTTCTAACAACACTAACAACATCGTGAGATGTCATACCATTGGGTTTTATTATGCTAACTATTTTATCCATATTATCACCTAGTGTCATTATATTTTTTATAAATATTTTTTTATTTCGTTAAGCACAGTTTGTTTAACTTCATCTAAATTACCAATTAAAGTACAACCTGATGCTCTTTTGTGACCTCCGCCACCTAAGTTTTTACAAATCTCACTTACATCAACATAAGTTTTAGATCTTAAACTAACCTTATATTCATCAGTATTTTTTTGTTTTATAAAAACTCCAACTTCTATATTCTCAATATCTCTAGTATAACTTGCAATACCATCACAATTACTAAATGAAATATTGTGTCTTTCCATAGAGTCTTTAGTTACAGTAATCATTGATATCTTTTCTTCATAGCATTCAAGTGAATTTAGTGCCTCACCAAGAAGTTTATAATATGCAAATGAATTACTTTGGAATACATTTTGTATTATAGTTTCTTTTTTTGCACCTCTTTCAAGTAAATCTTTAGCCATTAAGAAACTAGTTCCTTTAGTACTTGAATACATAAAGTTTCCAGTATCAGTTATAAGCCCTGTATAAAGTGCAGTTGCTATTTTTTCATTAATAACATCTTTTTCATAATCCTTTAAAAGCGCATAAACAAGTTCGCAAGTAGATGAACAACTTCCATCAACTATGTTTAAATCTCCAAATGAATCATTACTAACGTGGTGGTCGATATTTATTAATTTGTTTGCACCAAGTATTAAACTTTCTTCAATACAAATTCTTCTTCTATCTCCACAGTCAAGAGTAATAACATTGTAACTATTAATATTTATATCACTTGATTTTAAAACTTCAATTCCTTCAACTAAAAATGATATATTTCTTGGAAAAACATCGTCTAAAACGTAATAAACTTTCTTTCCAATGTCTTTTAAGAAATAATACATTGCTAGAGTTGATCCCACGTTGTCCCCATCAGGACTAACGTGAGATGTAACTATAAAATTATCATTTTGATTTATAAAATCAATCACTTCTTTATTCATTATCATCATCCCCAAAATTATCATCTGAAGAACCATTAACTTTCTTAATTAGCCCTTCCATATACATACCCTTTTGGATTGAATCGTCAACTTTAAATATGATTTGCGGAGTATGTCTAAGTTTAACTTCTTTACTTACTTCACGTCTAATAAATCCACCTGCATTTCTTAGACCTTGTAAACTTTCTTTTTCATTTCCACCAAGTATACTTACATAAACATTAGCATAACTTAAATCACTAGTTACTTCAACATCAGTTACACTTATTAATGAAGTTATTCTAGGATCTTTTATACCACTTATTAACATACTTCCAATAACTTTTCTTATTTCTTCAGCTATTCTTTTTGTTCTACTATAAGTTGCCATAATATACCTCGTTTATCTTATAATTTTCTTTCTATTTCCTTAGTTACATAACCTTCTATTATATCTCCAATTTTTATGTCGCTATAATTAACTATTGTTATACCACACTCATAACCATGGTTAACTTCTTTAACATCATCTTTAAATCTTCTAAGTGCATTTAATTGTCCTTCATGAATTATTATTCCATCTCTAACAATTCTAACTTTAGAATTTCTAAACATTTTTCCATTTAATACATAACATCCTGCAATAGTTCCAACACCTGATAATTTGAAAGTTTCTCTAACTTCTGCTTTACCAGTATCTTCATCTCTAAGTTCAGGATCTAACATACCGCTCATTGCAGCTTCAACATCTTCAATAGCTTTATATATTATAGTATAAGTTCTAACATCAATTCCTTCTTTATCAGCAAGTACTTCAGCACTTGGTACAGACTTAACGTTAAATCCTATTATTATTGCATTAGATGCAGATGCAAGCATTATATCAGATTCTGTAACTGCTCCAACTCCACAGTGAATAGTTCTAACTGCAACTTCATCAGTAGATAACTTTTCAAGTGATTGTCTAACAGCTTGAACTGAACCTTGAACATCAGCCTTTATAACTATGTTAAGTTCTTTAGTATCTTTATCACTATTTTGTGAGAAGAAAGCATCTAAACTCATTTTTTGGTTTGATTTTAACATATCTTCTCTAGCTTTTTCTGCTCTTCTCTCAGCTATAGTTCTTGCTAATTTATCATTTTGAACACAAACTAATTGATCTCCACCTTGAGGTACTTCAGATAATCCAAGTATCTCTACTGCAGTTGAAGGTCCAGCAGTTTTAAGTCTTTTTCCATTTGATGATATCATAGCACGAACTTTACCGTAAGTGTTTCCACAAACAACAGGATCTCCAACTTTTAACGTTCCACCTTGAACTAAAACTGTAGCTACTGGTCCTCTACCTTTATCAAGTTTAGCTTCTATAACAGTTCCAACCGCTCTTTTATCTGGATCTGCTTGTAATTCTTGCATTTCAGAAACTAAAAGTATCATTTCAAGTAAAGTATCTATTCCTTCACCTTTAAGCGCTGATACACCAACAGAGATAACTTCTCCTCCCCAATCTTCAACAAGTAATCCTTTATCTGCTAATTCTTGTTTTACTTTATCTGGGTTTGCACTTGGCTTATCTATTTTGTTTATAGCTACTATTAATGGTACCCCTGCAGCTTGAACGTGGTTTATTGCTTCAACAGTTTGAGGCATTATACCATCATCTGCCGCAACAACAAGTATAGCAATATCTGTTACTTGTGCTCCTCTTGCTCTCATTGAAGTGAAAGCCTCATGACCTGGAGTATCAAGTAAAACTATTCTTTCTCCGTTTATCTTAACTTCACTTGCCCCTATATGTTGAGTTATTCCTCCGGCTTCACCTTTTGTTATATTAGTTGAACGAATAGCATCTAATAAAGAAGTTTTCCCGTGGTCAACGTGTCCCATAACAGTTACAACTGGTGCACGACCAACTAAGTTTTTATCTTCTTCTATTAAATTAAGTTCTTCATTTTCATCTTCTTGAGAAGTATCTTCTCCAGCTATTACTAAGTTTTTCTCATATTCTTTTGCAACTTCACTTGCAACTTCAAAACTTATTTCTTGGTTCATTGATGCCATAGTTCCAAGTCCCATAAGTTTTATTATTATTTCACTTGGAGATTTTTCTAATTTTTCAGCTAATAACTGAACAGTTAAACTAGAATCAATAACAACTGTGCTTCTTTCAGCTTGAAGTTCTTCACCTATTAATTCAGTTGCTAATTCGTATTGATCTTTATCTAATTCACTATCTTTATTATCTACAGTTATATCTATTTTATTTAATCTTTCTATCATTTCTTCATTACTTAATTCTAATTCTTTCGCTATTTGGTATACTCTTGTTTTTGCCACAAGACCACCTCCTATTTAAATTTTTACTGCATAAGTTCTTTTAATCTTTTTGAAAAACCTTCATCTTTAATTCCAACAACTGCACGATACCCCTTGCCAATTGCTGAACCAAGTTCAAGTTTTGTAGAAAAATTAATTATTTCTATATTCCTATATGAACACTTGTCACTAAAAAGCTTTTTAGTGTTATCAGATGCATCATCTGCTACTATTACTAAATTAACTCTGCCCTTTTTCATATCAAGAAGTGTTGAATCATCTCCTGATACAACTTTTCCAGCACGAGTTGCAAGACCTAATAGCGAATAAACCTTTTCTTCATTAGTTCTCATTAGTATCTAACTCCTTAAGTAAGTTTTCATAAACTTCACTATTAACTTCCATCTTAAATGCACGATTTAAGGCTTTAGATTTAATAGCTTTTTCTAAGCAAGGTCCAACACTACAAATATATGCACCACGACCATTTGCTTTTTTAGTTTCATCAAAAAATATTTCAGAGTCCTTATTTTTAACTATTCTAATAAGTCCCTTTTTTTCTTCTCTTTCTTGACAAACTATACATTTTCTTTGAGGTAACTTAGTTTTCATACTAACCTCCTACTTTGCTTGAGATTGACTTTTTATATCTATCTTCCATCCAGTAAGTTTTGCTGCAAGTCTAGCATTTTGACCATCTTTACCTATTGCAAGAGATAATTGACTATCTGGTACTATAACTTTTGCAGATTTTTCTTCTTCAATAACTGTAACACTAATTACTTGAGATGGACTAAGTGCTGCAGATATGAATTCAACTGGATTTTCGCTGTATTTTATTATATCTATCTTTTCATCTTTTAGCTCATCTACTATATTCTTAACTCTAGAACCCTTTGGCCCAACACAAGAACCGATTGGATCTATCTTCTCATCAATAGAATTTACAGCCATTTTAGTTCTGTATCCAGCTTCCCTTGCTATTGACTTTATTTGAACTAATCCTTCTTGTATTTCAGGAACTTCAAATTCAAATAATCTTCTTATTAATCCTTGAGTAGTTCTTGATACATTTATTTGAGGACCTTTACTTGTGTCTTTAACTTCAGTTATATACACTTTTATTTTTTGTCCTGCTTTGTATTCTTCACCTGGTATTTGATCTATTTTACCCATTTTCGCTTCTATTCTACCAAGATTTATATAAACTGCATCTTTGTTTCCTCTTGAAACTTCTCCAGTTATAATTTCATCTTGCTTATTTATAAACTCATTATATATTATACTTCTCTCAGCTTCTCTTAACTTTTGAACTACAACTTGCTTTGCAGTTTGTGCAGCTATTCTTCCAAATCCTCTAGGAACGATTTCACAATCAATAACGTCTCCTACTTCATAATTTGGGCTACTTTCTTTAGCTTCTGTTAATTCAATTTCAAATAATGCATCATATAAATCATTATCTTCAACAACTTGCTTTTGAGAGAAAACTTTCATATCTCCAGTTTCTCCATCAAACTCTATTTTAACAATAGGTTCAAACTCTATAGTATCTTTATCCATTCTATCTATTCTATAATGTTTTTTATATGCAGATAAAAGTGCTTGTTCTATTGCATCAACTAGTATTGCTTTATCAATACCCCTGTCCTTTTCTAATTCATCTAAAGCGTCAATAAATTCACGATTCATTGTTATCCTCCGTTAATTACTAATTATTTAAAATTTTATGGCAAGTCTTATAAGTGCAACTTCTTTTTTGTCAAATAAAACTTCCTTATCATCTATTATAACGTTTATCTTTTTATCTTCTGTAAGACCAACTAATTTACCTTCTAATTCCTTAGAACCATTTAGCGCCTTATAAAGTTTTATATCAACATCATATCCACTATATCTAATAAAATCTTTCTCTTTTTTTATCGGTCTATCAAGCCCTGGAGATGATACTTCAAGATAATAATTTTCCTTTATAGGATCTTTCTCATCTAAAATCTCACTTAACTCACGGCTAACATCTGTACAATCTGATAAAGAAATTCCATCTTCTTTTTCAAGATATATTCTTAAAAAATATTCTCCAGCTTCTTTAACATATTCAACATCAACTATTTCAACATTTTTTGAATTTGTTATTGGTAATAATATTTCTTCTATTGTAGTTTCAACACTCTTCTTCATAAAACTACCTCCTATTTAGTTGTAAAATTAACTCTTTAACTACTTATATACTTTGATATTTACAAGTTTTTTATTATGTAAAAATTAGATAATACCAAAAAAATTATAATAAAAGAGTGAGAACTTTTCCTCACTCTTAAGTTTATCAAAATATATTATTTTATATACTATAATAACATATATAAAATTTTTTGGCAAATTATTTCTTAGAATTCTGCATTTTTAGGAGTTCTTGGGAACGGTATAACATCTCTTATATTTGTAACTCCTGTCATATACATTATAATTCTTTCAAATCCAAGACCAAATCCAGAATGTGTTACAGTTCCGAACTTCCTAAGTTCTAAGTACC
Organism: Peptostreptococcaceae bacterium; assembly: GCA_044426235.1. Taxonomy (GTDB): domain Bacteria; phylum Bacillota; class Clostridia; order Peptostreptococcales; family Peptostreptococcaceae; genus JAGHEK01. The sequence continues at coordinate 19,030 of JAWXUS010000009.1, forward strand.
ACCAGTAATCTTCCTCGTTAAGTCCCATTTCTTTTATCTTATCAAGTAAAACGTCGTATCTTTCTTCTCTTTGAGATCCTCCAACAATTTCCCCAACTCCTGGAACTAAAAGATCCATTGCACGAACAGTTTTATTATCTTCATTCATTCTCATATAGAAAGCTTTTATATCTTTTGGATAATCAGTTACAAATACTGGCTTATTAAATATTTGTTCTGTTAAATATCTTTCGTGTTCAGTTTGAAGATCACATCCCCACTCAACTGGATAATCAAATTTATGTCCACTCTCTATTAAAAGTTCAACAGCTTTAGTATAAGTTACTCTTGTAAATTCTGAACTAACAACGTTGTTTAATCTTTCAAGAAGTCCTTTATCAACGAAACTATTAAAGAATTCCATTTCTTCAGGTGCATTTTCCATACAGTATTCTATGATATATTTTATCATATCTTCTGCTAAATCCATATTATCATCTAAATCAGCAAAACATATCTCAGGCTCTATCATCCAAAACTCTGATGCGTGTCTTTGAGTATTTGAATTTTCTGCTCTAAATGTTGGACCAAAAGTATAAACATTTCTAAATGCAAGTGCCATTATTTCTGCATTTAATTGACCACTTACAGTTAAATTAGATTCTTTTCCAAAGAAATCGCTTGAGAAATCTATTTTACCATCTTCTGTAGTCTTAATATTATTTAAGTCCATAGTAGTTATTCTAAACATTTCTCCTGCACCTTCGCAGTCACTTCCAGTTATTATTGGAGAATGTGCATACACGAAGTTTCTATCTTGGAAGAACTTATGTATTGCAAAAGCTGCTAAACTTCTTATTCTAAATACTGCAGAATAAAGATTAGTTCTTGGTCTTAAATGTGCAATAGTTCTTAAATATTCAACTGTATGTCTTTTCTTTTGTAGAGGGTATGAACTATCTGATACTCCTTCTACTTCAATTTTTGTAGCTTGAATTTCTATTGGTTGCTTAGCACCTTCAGTTGAAACTAATTCTCCTTCAATTAATATTGAAGAACTAATTGGAAGTTTTATTATTTCTTTGAAGTTTTCTAATTTTTCATCACCTAAAACTATTTGAAGGTTCTTAAAGAAACTCCCATCATTTAATTCAATAAATCCAAAGTTTTTTGAATCTCTTGAAGTTCTAATCCACCCTGCTACTTTAACAGTTTTTCCTATGTAATTTTCTTTATTTCTGTATAATTCCTTTACAGTTAAAAATTCGTTTTGCATAAAATTTCCTCCTATTTTTTTGTATTAAAAAAGTCCTTCATCCCATAAAAGGGACGAAAGACATAGTTTCGCGGTACCACCCTAATTGCCAAATTTAATTGACCTCTTAGCTAAGCATTGCTTATAGTCTTAACGCGACCAAACGTCTATGCCTACTGTTAATTTCGGATAGAGGCTCCAAGATGTTCTTCGATATAAACTTCGTTTTAGGCTCTCACCATCCCTAAATCGCTTTGACTACATTTTATATTTACTCTTCTTTTCATTGCCTTTTTATAATTATTTGCTATTTTTTATATATTATTCATTATATATTATGAAATTAAACTTGTAAAGATTTTATAAATATATTGTTTAAATTTTTAGTTTTTTATCAATAATCAAATTGGAGGTGTTTATTTTGAAAATAATTTTAATGATACTTTTATTTATTGCATTTATTGGTCCATCTGTTGAGGATAATAAAAGTATAACTCAAGTTTTTAAAGATTCAGTTGTCAATTATGTTTCATCAGTCGATAATACTGTTACTTATCTTTCTGAAAACTCTGAAGTATTTAGAGATATTACACAAAGTAAAATTCAAAATTCATATGATAATGTTATGCAAAATAGAGTTCTTGTTAAACACGTAATAAATAGTGGTGAATCTCTTGATAGTATAATTAGATTTTATAATGATGAAGTAAAAAATATTGATGAATTTAGAACTGTTATTTTAAATGAAAATCCAGATTCAGTATCTAGCGACTATTCATTAAAAGCTGGAAATAGTATTTTAGTTCCAAGTGATATTAATAGAACTACTCAATTATAAAAGACACGGTTTTTCCGTGTCTAATTTAGATTTTTATCATCTCGTATTTTTTTTATATCCGATAATTTTAAATTTAATTTTTTAGATATTTCTTCATCACTTAAAGTATCTAGTAATTTTTCTGCCTCTTTAAATTTTTCTATCTTTTTTAATGAATGTTCTCTAATTAATTCTTGCCTTTTAATTTCTAATTCTTTTCTTTTTGAATTATCGTTTTGCATAATTCCTCTACTTTTTCCAAATTGAAATAATATACCAAACATAATTACTACAACTGGAAATATGAATAATAAAATTTCCATAAATTCTCCTTTTTCTTTCTATTTTATAATAATATACTTTTCTATACAATAAAAAAAGTAGGGCTTAGCCCTACATTTCATGTTCATCAACAAATGCTTTACTTTCTTCCACTCCTTCAATTGATGGAATTGGTACATTTGATTCTTCTTTTAAACTCTTAATATCATTCCAAGCACTATTTACCCCACTATTTAATGGTTTATGCTTATATAATCTATCATTATTTTTGCCTGTTAAAGGTTTTTGACTTATTTTCATCTAATCCACTCCTTTAATAAGTTTTTATTATTTTGTGTAGATTAAATAAATTTATACTATAAATTATCTGCTATCTCCTTTATAGTATTTTGTAAATTAAGTATTCCATATCCTTGTGATAAGTTTGGATAATTATATATGTCTTTTTTGTCTGCACCAAGCATTAAGTATGTTTTTATAACTTCTGTAAATAAAGTTAATCTTGTAAATTCACTTTGAGTTATTAAATATTCTATTATTATTGATAATACTCCAGTAGTAATTGAACTACTCACTCCACTTCCTGTTGAAGTATTTTTTGTTTTATTTAAAAAATCTGAAATTATATCAACCCCTGATGCTACAATATCTGGTTTTATATAAATTGCACTTTTACTTCCTTTTGATGAAGAAAGCCACATACTATCAGTTTTATCATCATAAACTCCAACTGTTATAACATTTCTTCCGTGTGAATAGGTTGTTGTAGTTGAAATAGAATTTGAATCTAAAAATCTAGTTTCATTATCAAGTAAAGCTCTATTTGGAAGATATAGATTAAATTCTCCATCCATAAAAAATTCAGAAATAACTCTTATAGTCCAAACTCCAGGTTTTGCGTCTTCTAATCTAATCATAGTTTTTTGTTTTGCCGACAAAATATCAGGATAAGTATAAGTTATTAAATAATTAGTGTCTTCTGTATTAAATTTGCCTGTATAAACTATATTTTGAGGTTTGTAGTATGCAATATAGCTAATTTCTCCACTTGGAGATATTAACTGTACACTAATTTTATCAATACTTCTAGGTTCTAGTAAAATATCTAAATCTCTTATTTTTCCAACTTCAATCACAACGTCTAAAGTATCATTTACTTTTTCTAATTTTCCTTCAAAATGAATTCCTGTATTACCTTCATTTCCAGCTCCTCCAACAACAAATACACGAGGTTTACTAAGTTCTGTAAATGTGTCTAGTAAATTTAATTCTTCAACACTTCCAGACATAGTCCCACAAGTTAAATTCAAAATTAATGGAAGATCTAATTCTTCTGCTTTATCTAAAATATATTTTATTCCTGCTAAAAAATCGCCTTCATTATAACTTATTTTTTCATCTTCATAAATATCTTTATATCTTTTAAGTTTAACAACTATTAAATTTGATTCTGTACAAATATTTGATACTATTGAAGATGCAATAGTTCCAGTTCCCACTTCATCTATACTAAGAATATTATCATTATTTTTAATTGCATCATTTATCATAGTATTTGAAATTTCTTCACCAAATTTTACATTCCCACTAGTTGGCTTTGATTGATCCCAAATACTTACTATTTTACTCTCACCATTTTCATATATAAAAGTTTCATTTAAGTAGTCAATTCCACTATCAAGTATTCCAATTAAAACTCCTTTTCCATCAACGTTTATATATGGATTATTATTTATATAATCAATTCCTGATGCATCTTCTATACTTTGACCACTTTCCAAATCATTAGTTATTTGTATTAAAGAATTCATAGGATTAGTTTTTATTACAGATATTACGTTTTCTGATTTATTAAAACTATCTATATTAAAATTTTCATCAACATAAACAACTGCTAATTGTTCATTTAATATTATATAATTTGTAAGATTAATTTCCTCAAAATAACTAATTATATCATTTGCATATAACACAAAATAGCATCTATCTAAATTCATCAAATAACCCCCTAAAATCTAAAAGTCCAAATCCAAAACTATTATTTGGATAATCCATTAAAATATCTCTTTTACAACCACCTTGTATATAAGTTTTTATTATTTGAGGATATGCTTTTTCAGGATATCTATTATCAACTACTGTGTACTGCATAAAAAGAGCTGCACAACCAACTACATATGAATTACTCGCCCCACTTCCTGTTACTTTTGAGTATCTATCATCTCTAAATGGTCCAATTATATTAACTCCAGGTGCTACTAAATCAGGTTTCATAACACCTTTTATATTTGGTCCTCTTGATGAATTAGTATAAATAGTTTTGTTTATGCTATTATAATTCCCAACAGTTGTTATATATGGACTAACCCCCATATAATTTATTGTGTAGAATGGATCTGAATCTCTAAATTTAATTTTATTACTTTTTGGATTTACAATATATATATTATAATTTCCGCTAGATTTATAAATTCCAGTTAATCTTATTTTCCATATTCCAACTTTAACATTCTCAAGAATTATACTAGTAAACTGCTGACCTGAATATGTGGTTGGATAAACGTAAGTTATAACATATGAAGTTTGTTCAAGGTCAAATAATCCATTAAATTGATTAAAGTTTGATAGTGAAGATGCCTTACTAAGTTCGCCACTTGGACTTTCTATTTGGACTTCAACTTTGTATGGTCTATCAATCCAAACTTGTATTTCAATTTCATCACTATCTTCATTTACTTCAATTTCTATAACTTTTTCTTCTCCAACTATTGGAATAATTCCTGTTGTATGAAGTTCTCTATTAACATCGTCCCCACTTCCTGCAGATATAAAAATTCCTCTTTCAAAAAATGTCTTTTTAAAAAGAGTTGAATTGTCAAATCCAACTAAGCCACTACTTCCAACAGATAAATTTACACAAACAGGCATATTTAACTCTCTAGCCTTTTGATAAACATATTCAAGTCCTGCAGATAGCATTCCGTTATTATATTCTCCATTTATTTTTTGAAGTTTAACTACTATTAATTCACTATCTTTTGCAACTCCAACATACTCTGGATTAACATTTCCAAGGCCCGAACAAATTCCACTTAAAATAGTTCCACTTCCAACTTCATCAACAGTTAAAGAAGAATCATTTTCAAGGATAGCTTTATTAATGTCTTCACTATTATATTCACTTCCTAGAAAATAATTTTTTGGAGGAGTTCCCTCTTTCGTTTGATCCGAAACGAAAAATCTATACATTCTTAATTAAATATACACATTTATACTGTGGTGTAACTTATGCCATTTGGTTTTCATCTTTCACCTTCTCATTCTACCTGCCTGATTTTGCATTTTAGCTACTCTCATTTGATATGGCAATCCAGAGCCTTTAATTCCCCAGTATCGTTGGGTACATATTTATGTATTATTTTTTTATTAATTTTCCTAAATTTGATAATTTGCTAAATTAATTTCTGCATTCAAATCTCTGTCCAATTTAAAGCCACATTCACAGATAAAAGTTCTATCTTTAAGCTTTAAATCTGATTTGATTTTTCCACAATATGAACAAGTTTTTGATGATACAAACCATCTATCGGCTTCTACAAACTCTATTTTATACATCATACATTTGTACTTTATTTGTCTTTTAAACTCATACAAACTTTGATTAGATATAGTCTTTGATAAATGTTTAATTTTCATCATTCCTTTGATATTTAGAGTTTCCATCACTATACGATATGGTTTTCACTATATCATTACTTGCTTGATGTAAATGATTAACTCTAATATCTTTGATTTTTTTTTGCAAATTATTAATAGCTTGATTTTGTTTTTGAATGTTTCTCATTTCCTTCAGTGGTTTTTCATAAATAGGTTTTCTATTTTTAGCATAACGTTTTATATTATTTTCTATTTTACGACTAAGTTTTCGTTGTTCACGTTTTAGATTTTTGTTAAGTCTTTTGACTTTACTACTTTTGTTAATGTTTTTTATAACATTCCCATCTGAGCATACTGCTAAATCCTTAATTCCAACGTCTATACCTAAACTTATATCACTTAGATCTACAACATCAAATACTTTACCGTAACCTATTGATAAAAACCACTATTTGCCACCGAATGAAATATGAGAGTTTGAATACTTTTCTCCCTCTTTAAGTTTTGGAAGAGGTTGGCAAGTTTTTACGATACCTATTTTCTCTCCTTTAAAGCCATTCTGAACTCTTTTCAAAATTTCATAATTAACATAAAAACTATTTTTACTTTTGTATTTGCTTTTGAATTTAGGCCTTTTACTTATACCTTGAAACCATCTTTTTTTGACTAAATCAGCATCTTTAACACCTTGTTCCATTGCATTACTGCCAACTTCTTTTAGCCAAGTGTGAGTAGTTTTCTTAAGCACATTGTTAATATATTTTCTAACTTCACCCTCTTTAATGGTTTTTGTATCTCTATTGCCTTTTAAATATTCTTCATAATGGTTATTACTTTATGCTAAAAAGTAATTATAAGACCACCTTGCAACACCACAATATTTCCAAAATAGTATCTCCTGTTCTTTTGTTGATTTTAGTCTAATCTTTGTTGAGAGTATCAATATTCTTCACCCCCTCAATCAAACGTTTAGTTTTTTTAGCAAATTTTCCAATAGATATAAGTTCCATATGTACCATCTCTCTTTCATAACTAAATAATATAATATTATTTAGTTATGAAAGAGAGATTTATGTGTATTCATTAAATTTGTATATATTTTTCTCATTCACTATAAATCGCAACTTTTATAGCAGTCTTTCTCTCACGAGTAGACCTCTTATACTTTCACATAAGCGTAGACTATATGTTTTTCTTATTAATATATTAATAAGAACGGAATTTTTCCATTACCATTAGCTTGTAATGTACTCCCCCTCAAGGGGATAGTCGTTAGACGTGTTCCATATCTTTAAAAAAGACTTAGGACTTTCGTAACGGAACTACCATTTTCAACAACCCTTAGTGCCTAACGTATCTTATGTGTCACGATTATCCTTTCACACGACCTAATTAGATTTTATTTCAACATAGGTTATCCTTACTATTTTTTCAACTTTCGTAACATTCACGTTTGACTTTTCAATCTACGTTGTAGTTAGTAAGGCTTTAGGTTTTCCACCGTTTTAACACCTTCAGTATGCACTCCTCACGAAATACACAGGGCTTTCTGTTTATAAATCTATACTGCTATACATAAATGTATAAGTTTGTTTAAATTTGTTGTAACAGTTTTACAACCCAAATATATTTTATTTTTGTGGTATCATCTGAATATATAAAATCTTTATGAAGATAATTAATACCCGTGTCAAGTATTGCAATTAACACTCCCCTACCTGTTATTTCAAGATTTGGATTTTCTTTAAAATAATTTACTCCAAGACTTTCATTTTCATTAACTCCACCACTAGTTCCCTCTGAAACTGTTGTAAGTAAATTCATTGGAATTAATTGAGTAGTTTTTTCAACACTTTTAAGTAATAAAATATCCATAAATAATTGTTTTGAAATTTGATCTTCATTTTCTTCATTTAAAATTAATATCGTTTTTGTTTTTGAAATTTTTATTTGATCAACATTAAGATTTATATTACTTAATTCTTCTTCAAAATCTTCAGTATGATCAATTACTATTCCCCTTTTTACTAAAGGCTCTTTAATAAATCTAGTTAAATTTAAAATTTTATCGCGAGTTAAATCACTAATATCAATATCTAATAGATTTAATTTTCCATATCCTAAAGAATTATTTGGATAACTAATATTATTTTCTCTTTTTGCTAAACTCAAAAGTAGTGACTTTAATTTTTGTGAATAAAGAAATAAATCATTCCTATTTACTATTCCCCACTCGTGAAACAATGAACAAACTCCAGTTACGTGAGGTGTTGCCATACTAGTTCCACTAAGTGCTCCAACATTTCCTCCCGGAAGGTATGCCACTATATTTTCTCCCGGTGCTAATAAATCAGGTTTAAAAACACAAGTTTTAAAGTCTCCTTCGCCTGAAAAAATAGAAACATTACCAGTTCTTGAATTAAAACTACCAACAGTTATAACATTTTTTGCACTTCCGGGAACTGTAACTGTTAAATCCTTATTTGGACTTAAAAATTGCGTTTCATTACTTAATCCCTCGCTAGTTGGTAAATATATATCAACATTTCCAACCACAATATTGTATGGTTCAAAAACTATTTGCCAATTCCCACTATCTATAAAAGTACTTGATTTTAATTCAAAACTTATTCTTCTTTGAAGAGAATATGGTTCTATATCATAAAAAACTCCACTTATATCTGTATTTCTAATTTTTCTACTTATATCTTTATTTGATAAGCTAAGAATTTCAGTTTTAACATTTTGGGGCGTAATCAAATACACTCCTATATCATCTATAAAGTTTGGCCAAACATTTATATTCAAAATACTTTCACTATCTCCAACAACAAATTCTGCTTGAAATTGATTTTCTTTTAAATTTAAAGTTTTATGCGCTCCCTTATCTCCATTATTTCCACTTGCAACAACAATATTATTCTTCCAAAAAATACTCATATCGTCTATATATTGTTCAAAAAGTGAAAGCCCTCTATGACTTCCTTCATTACTTCCATAACTAATATTTATTGATACGGGTTTTTTTAGTTCTAAACTTTTATCAAGTATAAATTTTATTGCTCTCATAAACTCTGTACTTCTTGAAAACGTATCGGTTTGAATATTTCCAACTCTAACTACTATAAGTTCGGCCTCATTTGCAATTTCTGCACAAATTGAAGACACGTGAGTTCCGTGAGTTGCTGTAGTTGAAACTGGTATAAATAACTGATTATCCAATGCTTTATTTATGTCTTCATTAGTATATAAAGTTCCATTTTTAAATCCTTCTGGTGGACTATTTCCTATTGATTGATCCCAATAATAAAATATTTTACTAGTTTTATCATTAAACAAAAAAGGTGTCAAATTATAATCAATTCCAGAATCTATTATTCCAATAATCGTTCCTTTTCCAGTTAAATTAGTTTTATTTTTAAAACTTGTAATTCCAGTACTTGAAAAACTTTGTGCATCATTAGTTTTTAATATGAATGGTTCTTCAACGTATTCAATTTGTGAATACGAAAGTAGATTTTCTAAGTTCTCTTTTTCTTTGGATGAAATTATAGCATAAGTTTTTGATAATATTTCAACAAAAACGTTTAGTTCATTTTCAATAAATAAAATATCTCCATTATATTTAACAATAACTTCATAATCCATAAAACCCCTCCTTCAAATTACTAATTTATTATATGATTTTTTATTAACTTAAATGATTTATAAAATTTGTTTTAATAGTAATATATTGTGTTATAATTTCTATTAAACTATAAAAAAGGAGAATTTTATGAAAATCTATTTTAGAATTGTTTTAACAGTATTGATGTCATACATTGGAATTAAAATGATTGATAATTACAATTATTATTTTGATATTATAAGTCTTTTAGTTTCACTTTTAACACCATTTATAATAGCATTTATAGTAGCTTATGCTCTAAATCCATTAATTACTTTTCTTGAAGAAAAGTTTAAATTTAAAAGGATTGTAGCATTACTTTCTACATATTTATTTATTTTAGCTATATTATTTTCTTCAGTACTATTTACCCTACCTCAAATTTTTGAAAGTTTAGTTGAAATAGTAAATGAATTTCCAGTCTATGTTGAAAAAACACAAAATTTTATAATTCATTTAACAGAAGAATTAAAGAATATTGATGAAGAAGTTATAAATGATATTACAACTAGTATTATGAATTCACTACCTACAATTGGAAATATGCTAATGGGATCACTCGGAACTCTTTTTAATACAACTTTTTCTGTTGGTAAATTCCTAGTTCAACTAGTATTATCATTTATAATTTGCTTTTATATGCTACTTGAAAAAGAAAGTTTTTCAGAGTTTTTACAAAAAATTGTTACTATAATCTTTGGAGATAAATTTAGTAAAAATTTATCAGAATTCTTTACAATTTTAAATTCAAATATCGGAAAATATTTTTCTGGAAAAATATTAGATTCAACTATAGTAGGTATAATATCTGGTATTGGACTATTTTTAGTTGGTTCAAAATACTCACTTTTATTTGGTACTTTGATTGGATTTATGAATATGATTCCATACTTTGGTCCAGTAATTGGTATGACTCCAGTAGTTATAATAAATCTTTTTTATGATCCAAAAGTTGCTATGTTTTCACTTTTATATTTAATACTTGTTCAACAAATTGAAGTTGCAGTTATTGAACCTAAAATTGTTGGTGGTCAACTTGGACTTAGCCCATTTTTAACAATTCTTGCAGTAACCATTGGTGGGGGGTTCTTTGGAATACCTGGTATGATTTTATCTGTTCCAATAATAGGGGTTATAAAAATATATACAGAGAAATTCATACAAAAAAATTATAAATAAAAATTTTAAAACTGAAATAATTCTATTTCAGTTTTTTTGTGTTCATATAATACTATATATGTACTTTTTTCATCAAATTGATTTTTATTATCCCCTAATTTTCATTTTATAGCACCAAAATTGTTATTTTTGAGTTTTTTTCGTTAATTATGAAGTATTTTTATTTTTTTATTGCATTTTTTAGATATTTAACCTATAATATGCTTATAATAAAAAATTAGGGGTGATTTCTTTGAAAAAATTAGGACTAACGTATAAAATATTTCTTGCTATAGGTTTAGGTGTTATTTGTGGTCTTTTTATAAATATAGCTTTACCAAGTGGAACTTTAAAAGATGATATTTTACTTGATGGAATTTTAAAATTATTTGGTACAGGTTTTATTAATGCAATAAAAATGCTTGTGGTACCACTTGTTTTCATTTCATTAGTTTGTGGTTCATCTTCAATGGGAGATGTTACAAAACTTGGTAGAATAGGTATTAAAACTATGCTATTCTACTTTACAACTACTGCAATAGCAATTAGTTTATCTTTACTTTTAGCAAACGTTATAAATCCTGGTGAAGGACTTGATATGTCGCAAATCATAACTACTGAACCGACTATTGCTGAAAGAACTTCATTAGTTGATACGGTTCTTAATATGATACCAACAAATCCAATTGAGTCTCTTGCAAATGGTGAAATGTTACAAATAATATTTTTCTCACTTTTAATTGGTATTTCAATTAGTTTAATGGGTGAAAAAGGTGCTCCAATTAGAAATGCTTTTGAACTTTTAAATGAACTTTCTTTAAAAATGTTATCAATAATTATGAATTTTGCACCTATTGGAGTTTTTGGGCTTATAACAACTACATTTTCAACTGTTGGACTTGAAGCAATATTTGCACTATCAGAGTATGTATTTACAGTTTTATTAGTACTTTTAATTCACGCAGTAATTGTTTATCCATTAATAGGTAAAACTTTTACTGGACTTAATTTAAAGCCATTCTTTAAAAAATATGCTAATGTTGCTGGGGTTGCTTTTTCTACTTCAACAAGTAATGCTTGTATACCTATTGCAATAGAAACTATGGAAGACCTTGGTGTTGACAATTCAGTAGCATCTTTTACAATTCCTCTAGGTTCTACAATAAATATGGACGGAACGGCTATTATGCAAGGTGTTTCTTGTATATTTATAGCTACACTTTATGGAATTGATTTAAACTTTGAAACGTTTATGACAATAATTTTAACGGCTACTTTAGCATCAGTTGGAACTGCAGGTGTTCCTGGTGTTGGAATGATAACTTTATCAATGGTATTAACTTCTGCTGGACTTCCTATTGAGGGAATTGGGCTTATAATGGGTGTTGATAGAATAATTGATATGTTTAGAACTGTTGTTAATGTTATGGGAGATTGTATGTGTACTTTAGTTGTTAGTAAACTAGAGGGCGATCTTAATACAGAAAAATATCATAGCCATATAGAAAATTAAATAACAAAAAAGAGATTTCTAAAATTAGAAATCTCTTTTTTTATTACAATTCTTTATCATTAACACTTTCTAAATAACTCTTTATTTCAGATATAACACTTTCCACACAACCTTCTTTGAATGGTGAAATTAAATTCGCAAGTTCAACTATCTCAACAAAAGATTTTTCTCCTCCAACTTCACAAATTCTAGCATAATCATTCCAAGCAGTTTCTTTGTCTTCTCTAAATCTTTTCCAAAATTGAAGTGCACAAATTTGTGCTAAAGTATAATCTATATAATAGAATGGATTTTTAAATATATGTCCTTGCTTAAACCACCAAGTTCCCTTTTCTAAAAATTCACAATCATCATAATTTTTATGTGGTAAATAAATTTTTTCTAATTCTCTCCAAGTAGTCTTTCTTTCATCTGGTGACATATTTGGACTTTCATATATTTTATGTTGGAATTCGTCAACTACAATTCCATACGGTATAAACTTTATACCACTTCCTAGGTGTATGAATTTATATTTATCAGTTTCTTCTTTAAAGAATAAATCCATCCAAGGCCAAGTAATAAATTCCATACTCATTGAATGTATTTCACAACTTTCATAAGTTGGAAAATTCATATCAACAATTTCAATATGTCTTGACATATAAACTTGGAATGCATGACCCGCCTCGTGAGTTAAAACATCTATATCATCACTAGTTCCATTAAAGTTTGAGAATATAAATGGCGACTTATAATTTGGAATATATGTACAATATCCTCCCATTGATTTCCCTTTTTTAGTTTCAAGGTCCATAAGATCTTTAGAAACCATAAAATCGAAAAATTCTCCAGTTTCTTTTGAAAGTTCGTGATACATTTTCGAAGCATTCTTAATTATAGTTTCACTATCATCTTTTGGAGTTGCATTTCCACTATTAAATTCAAAATTTTCATCAATAAAAGTTAATTTATCAAGTCCTAATCTCTCTCTTTGTCTTTCATAAAGACTATTTGCAACAGGAACAATATATTCTTTTACTTGTTCTCTAAACTTTTTAACATCATTTTGGTTATAATCAGTTCTAAGCATTCTTATGTATCCAACTTCAACGAAGTTTTCAAATCCAAGAATTTTAGCTATCTTATCACGAACTTTAACTAATGAATCAAATATTTCATCAAACTCTTTTTCGTGCTTTTCAAGATAACCATAATATGCTTTTGAAGATTTATCTCTAACTTCTCGCTCAATTGAAATCATAAACTTATTAAGTCCTGATAAATTATATTCACTACCTTCAAAATCAATCTTTGCCCCTGCAAGAAGTTTAGTATACTTTGAATCAAGTCTATTTTCCTCTTGTAAAAGTTCTATTATATCAGTTGAAAATGCCTCTATTGAAAGTTCACATATTCTAATAAATTGCTTTCCGTATTTTTTTTCTATTTCATTTTTAAATTTAGAATTTACTATAGTCTTATAAAACATAGAATCTAATTCTTCATATTTTGGTGAATACTCGTTAAAATATTCTTTTTCACCTTCATAAAATTCATCAAGTGTATCTATTGAATGTCTAATTGAAACCAAGTTAGACATAGTGCTTATGTCATTTCTAATTTTATTTATACTTTTTATTTTTTCTTCAACAATTTCAAATGAAACTGCATTATCAATTTCTTGTATTAACTTTTCAAATTCATCTTTTATAGATGAATAGTTAAGTCTTTCATACTTATAATCTTTAAATTTCATAACTACCCTTTCACAAGCACCTTTTCAAAAGCAATTCTTTTTATGTGCTTTACTAAATTTTGGTTTTCCTCCTTATATTGTACTACTCCACAATATAAAAAACCATTCTTTTCTAAAAATTTTTTCATAACTAAATTATCTTCGTGAGTATCAACTTTTATACTGTAAATATTATTTTCTATAGCTATTCTCTCAATATTTTTAATTAATAAACTAGATACATTACTTCCCTTATAAGAATTTTTAATAGCCATTCTATGAATAGTTAAGTATTTATCATTACTTAGCCACTCACCACAAATTTCATAATATGCATTTTCAACTTCAAAAGACAAAGAAACCGTTCCAACTACTTCATCTTTATCTTCTAAAATATAACTTGTACAATTAGCTATATCTTTTTTAATGTCTGTTTGATTTGGATATACTCCTTGCCACTGATCAATTTTATTTTCCTTAAAATAATCTTTTGCATCATTTATTATACTAACAATTTTCTCTATATCATTAGTACTCGATTTTCTAAAATTCATAATTTACTCCCTACCTAGCTATATATTAATAATAGATATTGTTTTTAAATCAAAATCTATTAACCCTTCATCTTTCATATTTTTTAATTCTCTTGATAAAGAAGATCTTTGCACTCCAAAATAATTTGCAAGTTCAGTTTTTGTTCTATTAAGTGATATTATATTTGTATTTTGAATATTTTCTTCTTTTATTAAGAAATTAATTATTTTCTCTCTTAAATTTTTTGAAGATAATAACTTTATTTTATTTTTAAGTACTACTGCTTTATTTGACAATGAAGATAGAAATCTTTCTAAAAAATAAATATCTTTTTGGCATAAATCAAGTAATATTTCCTTTTTTATATGAAGTATTTCACAATTTTTAGAAACAACAATATTCATCGGATACTTATTTTCACTTGAAAAAATTAAAACATCTCCTAATACATCACCTTTCATAAATTCGCAAAGTTTATCTATATTTCCATCTTTATCTATGTCTTCAACTGAAATTTTACCATTTAATATAATATCATAACTCAAACAAATATCATCTTTAAAATAGATTATTGCACTTTTTTTATATTTTTTTATAACTGAATTACTAATAACATAATCAATATTATCTTCACTAATAAAGCTTAATAACTTATCCATCAAGTACACCCCTTTTCATTTCGTATTACTAAAAAATAATAATTTGTAACATGAGTAACATAATTTAATTCTCAATAAATGTATAATAACATAAAATTAAGTCAATTTTATTTTTATAATATTTTAAAAGGAGATACAATATGTTTTGTTACCAATGTGAACAAACAGTTAAAGGAACTGGTTGTACAAAAATTGGAGTTTGTGGAAAAACTCCAGAAATCGCAAATCTTCAAGATTTAATAATATATCAATTAAAGGGTATTTCTGTTTATTGTGATGATTTAATAAATAAGGGTGAAAGTATAGATAAAGAAATTGTTATATTTGTTGAAAATAGTTTATTTACAACTCTTACTAACGTTAATTTTGATCTTAATAGTCACATAAAAATACTTAAAAATAGCCAAAAAATAAAAGAAGTAGTTAGAAATAAAAGTAATTTAATAACTAATATAGAAGAGGCTACTTTTGATATTTTATCTTTTGATTTAGAAGATTTACTTAAATATTCTGTGAAAGCCGGAATAATGTATAAAGATATTAATGAAGATATTAGATCTATTCGTGAAACTATTACATATTCATTAAAAGGGATTAGTGCTTATTCGCATCAAGCAAGAGAACTTGGTTTTTCTGATTTAAAGATAGATAACTTCTATTTTAAAACACTTAAAAATCTAGTAGATAACGATTTAGAACTTATGGATTTAGTATCTATTGCGCTAGATTCTGGAGAAATTTCTGTTTTAATAATGAAAACTTTATATGATGCTAATTCAACATTCTATAAAGATCCAACTCCTACTCTAGTTAATGTAAATAAAGTTAAAGGTCCATTTATAGTTATTTCTGGACACGATTTAAAAGACTTAGAAGAACTGCTTAAACAAACAGAAAATACTGGTGTTAATGTTTATACTCACGGTGAAATGCTACCTAGCCACGGTTATCCAGAGTTAAATAAATACAAACATCTTGTTGGTAATTTTGGTGGTGCTTGGCAAAATCAACAAAAAGAATTCGATAATATTCCAGGGTGTATATTAATGACTACAAACTGTATTATGAAACCAAAAGATTCGTATAAAGATAGAATATTTACAACTAGTGTCGTAGGATATGAAAATATTGTTCATATATCTAAAAATGATAACGGCATAAAAGATTTTAGACCTATAATTAATAAAGCACTAGAACTTGGCGGATACGAAAATAATGAAGAATCTAAAAATATACTAGTTGGATTTGGGCACACTGCTACATTAAATCACGCGTCTACAATAGTTGATTACGTTAATAAAGGCAAAATAAAACATTTCT
Source organism: Peptostreptococcaceae bacterium (assembly GCA_044426235.1). GTDB lineage: Bacteria > Bacillota > Clostridia > Peptostreptococcales > Peptostreptococcaceae > JAGHEK01. The sequence continues at coordinate 35,588 of JAWXUS010000009.1, forward strand.
TCTTAATCGGAGGGTGTGACGGTGCTAAACCTGGTAGAAATTATTTTACTGAATTTGCACAAAAAGTACCTAATGATTCTGTAATCTTAACTCTAGCTTGTGGTAAATATAGATTTAATAAATTAGAATTCGGAGAAATAGATGGTATTCCAAGACTTCTAGATATTGGTCAATGTAATGATGCATATTCTGCAGTTAAAATTACACTTGCTTTATCTGATGCATTCAAAACAGATATTAATGGTCTACCTCTTTCAATAGTACTTTCTTGGTATGAACAAAAAGCAGTAGCAGATTTATTAGCACTTCTACATTTAGGTGTTAAAGGTATTTTACTTGGACCTTCAATTCCTGCATTTTTAAGCAAAAATGTTCTTAATTTATTAGTAGATACATTCGATATAAAACCTATATCAAATGTAGATGATGATTTAGCTATTTGTTTAAAATAATTTATTAAAAATATGAATAGGTCAACATTAAAATGTTGATCTATTCATAAACTATTTGTGTATAAATCATATTATTAAAAAAGTCTTCTTTCTTAAAATTAATTTCACTAACCTTATTTTCACCAGTTAAAATATATATACTATCCTTATTACTTATAGCTTCAATATTTAAAACATCAAAACCACTACTTACTAATATTCTTTTCCAGTATAATCTATAAATTGGATTTTCAATACTAACTGTTACGTAATATTTTCTATCATTAACTCTACTTACAGTTATATATATTTGAACATTTTCAATATTTATAAAATCATCTGAAATACTAAATAGTAAATTATTTGAAATATGTTTTTCAATAAATGAAAATTTAATTAAATAATCTACATCATTTTTTTTACCTATTTTTTCTAGTTTAATTAATCTACTTTCAAGTTCTATTGTTTTTGGTAATTTATCACAAAACTTTAAATTAATTTCATCTTTTAAACTAATTCTTTCTTTTTTCATTTCATAAATATCATAATTAATATCTTTAAGTTCTTTTTTTATCTCTTTAATGTCCTCTTTAACTTCTTTAACTTCTTTAACTTCTTTAACTTCTTTAACTTCTTTAACTTCTTTAACCTCTTCAACTCCTTTAACATCTTTAACTCCTTTAACATCTTTAACTCCTTTAACATCTTTAACTCCTTTAACATCTTTAATTTCTTCAACCGTTTTAAATTCTTCATTAATTTTATTACTCTCAATTATTTTTTCTAAATTCTCCCTGCTAGCCTTTTCTTCTAAGTACATCTTTGTTAACTCTTTTAATATTTTATCTATTTTTTCATCTTTATTATTATCATTATTTTCTATTCCAAATGAACTACTTCCAAACTTAAACAAAAAGACCCCTCCTTTTTATAAGTATGACTACAGGAAAAATCCTGTAATCATATTTTTACTTATGCATTTTTAGCTATTAATTCTTTCATTAAAGCTACTAATTCTTTTTCACTACCTTCATCAGTATCAGTATCAGTAGTTGTATCTATATCACAAGGTGCATATTCTTGAGTTAAATTTGCATAACCTGAACATTCAATATATTCTACTCTACATAAGAAAGCAAAACTTATTATCTTGTGTGCATCTATTAATAAATCTCCATCTTCATTTGGAGTATGAATTAATATTTGCATTGGATATGCAGGTCCAACCAAAAACTTCTTACCACATAAACCTCTTCCTGAGAATGTAGATTTCTCAACTGGGTATTCATCACTATCATCTTCAAAGAAGTATCCTGTAAATGATAATTTATATATATTATAATCATCAGTATCATCACAAGTATTTAATTTTGGATTACTAATATCCATTACTTTAAACATCATGTTAACTTCAGATTCCATAGTATCAGTTACTATAGTTCTAGCACCACAGTCACCCATATTACTAACACCTACTGTAAAATATACGTCTTTACCTTGTTTTATTATATTGTATCCCTCTGCAGTTTCTTCAGTTTCACAATATTTAAAAGAACGTATCTCAGCATTTTGTGATACAATCATACTACACTTTTGATTTTCACAACTACTTTTACTTCCATTAACAACAAGTTCATTACTAGCAGTCTTATCTTTTATTACTTCACTCACTAAATATCATCTCCATTTTTTTATATGACTTTTTGTCATAATATACATTATGAAAATTTAGTAATAGTCGTTACATCATTTTACATTTTTCTCAATAAACCTTCCAATTCCTTAATTTAATTATAATTCATTTGTAAAAGAATATATAAACTGTTATACTTACCTTAAATAAAGTTATAGGAGGGTATTATGTATAAAATACTTGCTACTGATATGGATGGTACTATATTAAATTCTGATAAAGAAATTACAAAAGAAGTTTATGATGCCGTACAAGATGCTAAAAAACAAGGTAAAAAAATAGTTCTTGCTACTGGAAGACCTCTTCCTGGAGTTACTAAATATCTTGAAGAATTACACCTAAACGAAGAAGGCGACTACGTTATTTGTTTTAATGGTGCCTTAGTTCAAGAAGTTAAAACTAAAAAAGTTTTATCAAACATTGAAATGACTTTTTCAGATTTTGAAAAAATACAAAATCTTGCAAATAAGCACAATATGGGAATACATATAAATACTCCAACTGAAATAGTTATTCCATACGAAACGCCAAATGAATACTCAGTTCGTGAGGCTACTATAAATGGACTTGATATAGTTTCAAAAACTATGGAAGATATAAAAGAAAATGTAACTTTCTGTAAAGTTATGGTAATCGATTCTCCAGAGGCTCTTGAAGAATTTATACCTAAAATTCCATCTGAAATGCACGAAGAATTTAACATAGTAAGATCTGCGCCATTTTTCCTTGAATTCCTTCACAAAGATGCAAACAAAGGTGTTGCACTAAGAACACTTTGTAATCATCTTGGATACTCAATAGACGAGGCTATTGCAGTTGGTGATGAAGAAAATGATAAACATATGATTGAATATGCAGGACTTGGAGTTGCTATGGATAATGCTCGTGATAGCATAAAAGAACTTGCAAATCATATAACTACAAACAACAACGATAGTGGAGTTGCAAAAGTTATAAAAGAATTCTTACTTAAATAAATCAAAAATAATAAGATAAGATTTTTCTTATCTTATTATTTTTCTTGATAAGCAAACAGTCCAAAGTCCAGTTAATGTAAGCCCTAAAAACATTTCTATACTGCATAAAAAAACACTAAATCCATACGGTGTAATATCTCCATATCCAACAGTTGTAAATGTAGCTACACTAAAATATACAGAAACTAAAAAGTCCTTTAAAAAATCTTTTCTAAATAATCCTTCACTAAGTAAAAATTCATAGTTTATCTCAACCCCATTAATATTTATACCTGTAAACATATAAATTATTGCAAAAATAAATATTATTTCAATCGAAGTTATTAAAACGAAAGTTGGCCTTTCACCAAATCCACAGAGTAACCAAAAAATATTCATTTTAAACTTTTCAAATCCTTCAAGAGATTTCCCTTTATTATATTTATATAAATAATTAAATTCAGCCCCCATATCTTCTAAATTATTTTCATATAATTTTCTTGAAAAAACTTTATAAATTTTTGACACATCTTCATAACACTTTTTATAATTAACGTCTACAATCAAATTATCAAGTAAAAAATATTCATCAATCTTAGTTATTTTATTATAATCATCAAATTTCAAATTATTTATTTGAGGTCTTAAAATTTTTACCATTCTAATATCAGAACCTTTAAAGGTTATTCCATTTATATTAACCATTCTTAAAATTGATTTTTTAAGGCTACTGTCACAAAAATAAATATTATCCATTTTAACATCCATAAAAATTGAACTATACAAATCACACAAATTAAAATATACATCTCTAAAATAGCATTTCTCACTAAATATAGTTACTAAATCTTCTTTATTAAAACTACATTCAAAAAATTTAGTATCTAAAAATTTACAACTAGAAAATAAAACATTTCTAAAATTACATTCAAAAAAATTTATCTTAGAAAAATCACAATTTTCAAAAACACAATATTCAAAACTAGATCCACGAACTTCCCTACTAACTAAACTTATATTTTCAAACTTTTTAAAATCAAATTTTTTATTATCTTTTATATCCGTATCTTTATTTTCACGAAACTCAATTTTTTCAATTTCTAATGAATCTTCATTTACTTTTTTATAAAAATTTTGCTTACAAACATATAACTTACTTTCAATAACTTTTTCTACTTTATTATACTTTTTCATCATTTGTCTCCTTTCAAAATACTAAAATTAGAATACTTTATACTAAAATTAATATATATAAATAAATATTAATTTTAGGAGTGTTTTATGAATGATTTAGAAAAATTATTACCAAGTGAAAATTGTTCTATTTGCAGTCATCTTTACCTTGATGGTCCAACTAAAGATTTTACTTATGAAATAAAATGTGTTTTTAACGATTCTTTTCCAAACAAAGAATTTTATTGTGAACTTTTTAAACTTGAAAAAAGTAATTTAACTGCATCAAATATTAATGGATTATATATTGAACTTTTGGAAAACTGCCTTAGAATATCACTTGAAGAATACAAAAAAACTATTCATTGGATTTTGTTTGAAAATTATATTTTTGACACTGTAGAAAATAAATGTGTTGAATGTGGTAGTGAAGAAGACCTTGAGGTCGTTCATGTAAATAAAACTTTTGGACGAGAGAGAATTGAAGATGTAAAAATAGTTTGTAAAAAGTGCATAAAAAAACCCCTATAGCATAAAAACTATAGGGGTTTATAATTATCTATTGATTTTAAATTATATACATTTTCAAATCCATTCATAGATAAAATTGCACAAACACCCTTACTTCTGCTCCCGTGATAACAATAAACTACAAGATCTGTGTATTTATACTTTTCTAACATATAAATTTTTTCAAAAACTTCTGACGCATCTATATTAATTGATTGTGGTATATGATATTCATCGTAATCTTCTTTGTCCCTAACATCTAAAAAAACTACTTTGTTAGATTTCTTTAACAAAGTATTAAGTTTACGACCATTAATATTTTGAATTTTACCTCGTATAATCATTTTCATATTTATCACCCTGCCTTATTATATGAAAATAATCTTATTTACGACACAATTATACGACACAATTATCTATTTGTAATACAAATTTTGAACAATTACTACAAACCATAACACTAACTATATAACTGTCATCAACTTCTTTTTTTCTTAATAATTTATTAAATGATAATCCTTCATACTCTTTTGATATATCACTTATAATATATTCTCCATTTTTTGTGTAAATGTAGAAGTGATACTCTAAAAATTCAAAAAACTTTTGTTTCTCTTTTACTCCATTTAAACATTCACCACAAGCCTCTTGATAATATTGTTCCTCAAAATCAATAAACTCTAACTTTTTTAATAATGTTAATATTTTATCTTCATCAATGCCACTAACTTCTTTTTCTTCATCGTTATAAAAATCAATTAAATTTTCTTTTATTAAATTGTATTCTTTTTCTTTGTACATAAATTTCATAAATTCTCCTATTCTATCTCTGATTTAAAAAGAATGTCTTCTCTTTTCGCATCTCTATATTCTTCATCTGAAATATATCCTAGTTCGTGCATCTTCATAAGTATTACTTCTTGCCTGTTTTTAGCTTGATTAAATTCTTTATATTTTATTGGATTATTAGTAATTCCAGCAAGTAATGCACATTCTGCAAGACTTAATTCACCAAGTTCTTTACCAAAATAAACTAAAGCCCCATCTTTTACTCCATATGCACTTTTTCCAAGATAAATATTATTTAAATAAGTAGTTAAAATTTCATCTTTAGTCATACTTTGATTCATTTTAATTGAATTATAAATATCCTTAAATTTTCTTTCATAAGTTTGATCAAGTGTTGTAAGTAAATTTTTTGATACCTGCATATCTATAGTACTCCCACCTTGAGTTGTATCATAAAAAACATTATGAAGTACTGCCCTTCCAAGTGATATAATATCTACTCCGTTATGGCTATAAAATCTTTCATCTTCAATTGATACTATTGCATCTTTTAAATACTGCGGAATTTCACTACTAGTTGCAATGTTGCTTGCAACATAATGACTTTTTAATGAAATATCATCAATTACTACTCCATCATTTAATATTCTTTTATAGATTTGAGAAATTGAAAATCCACCTATTATACAAGTTAATATACTAAAAACTAGTGTTATCCTAAAAACACTTCTAAAAAATCTTTTTATAGACTCTATTCTTCTTCTAATTAAATATATTTCATATTCTTCTTTATTCGTAACTCTTGAACTTTTATTTTTAGAAGTATTATTACTTCTTTTTATATCATCTCTTTTACTTTCTAAATCTTCAACATTTTTTTGTGAGGTTTTGTTTCTTCTACTACGTGAAGTATTATCTGATGAACTAGATACCTTACGTCGTCTTACTTTGTTGTCCATAACATCCTCCTAATTATAAGAATTCACTCTTATTTTATCATAAAATACGTCAAAATATAAATATATTTTTAGTATAATTACCTTTATACGGTTTATTTATTATAATATCGGGTAATAATATACTTGTATTTATTATATAAGGAGGTGAAAATATGGCTTACTTAATAGATGATGCTTGTATAAACTGTGGTGCTTGTGCTGTTGATTGTCCTGTTAGTTGTATAACTGCAGGAGATGATAAGTACATAATAGATGCAGATATTTGTATAGAATGTGGAACTTGTAACAGTGTTTGTCCTGTTGATGCTCCTCAACCTAACTAATGAAATAAAAGTCCCTGTAACTAGGGGCTTTTATTTTTTTACATTAAAAATAATAAATCCATTAACATATTAATTTTTATATAAAAATTAATTTTTATGGTTGCGAAGTATTGATTTTTTTGTCGAATATTGCTATTATATATTTAAGGTTATTCCCCTAATAACCATTTATTTACTTCCCTAGTAAATCCCTTTTTAAAATATATTTTACCCCTTTTTATAACCCTACTTGGTCGGACTAAAGTAGGGTATTTTCTTTTATAGTTTTTCTAATTACCTTATATGCATCTCCTTTTTTTTGATAACTTCCAATTAATTTTTTATTTAGATAAAGTTTAAATTCACTATCTTTTTTAAGCAGTATACTACTTTTTTTATCTTCCCACAAAAATCCGCCCTTTAATATATGATACCTCAAATCATTTCCATTTTTTATATTATCAATTTCATAAATTATTTCAGATACATTTTTATATCTATCATTTGGTTTCATACTCAAGCACTTTTCTATTATTGAAATTAATGATTTTGGAATGTGTGGTAAATATTTTTTCCTAATTGGCAAATTTCCTTCACCACAAGCCTTTTTTATTTCTTCAATATTTTTATACCTCTTCAGTTGCCTTGAATAATCATAGTTTCCATTACACATTCTATAAAGGGTAGTACCTATTTGATAAATATCTAATTGCTTATTTACATATGAAGTTTTACTTTGTTCTGGGGCTATATGTTTGTAATAAACATTCTTTAATTTTGCCCTTTCATTTTTATCTAAATAAAGTGCACTCCCAAAATCAGTCAATATACAATTATTATCATCATCAAGTAAAATATTACTAGGCTTTATATCGCAATGAATAATATTTTTATTATGAAGATAATCTATTGCATATAAAAATTGAATTGAATAATTTAATATTTCATTTATAGTTAAATTCTTAGTTTTTATCAAGCTAAGTAATGATCCATTTTTGTAATATGGCATACAAATAAAAATATTAGCTTTATCGTACGAAGTATTATTTATATTTATTATATTTGGGTGATTTAGCCTAAATAATTTTTTTGATTCATCAAAATATTTTTCTATATTTTTAATTTTTTGTTTTTCAATTTTTTTAAGTATAAATTCCTCTTGAAGCTGTGAATCTTTTACTATATAAAGAGTTGAATTTGCTCCCTCTGAATTTAACTTTTCAATTATTTCATAATCTATTACAGTTTTAAATAACACTTAATTTCCCCCTTAATAATTTTATTAATTATTAAAATTATATGAAATTCTATATTTTAAATGCTTTAATAATAACAAAAAAAGAAGTTGCATAAACAACTTCTTTTTAAATTACATACTTATATAATTCATTGGATTTACGTGAGTTCCATTTATTCTAATTTCAAAATGTAGATGCGGTCCAGTTGAATTTCCTGTTGAACCAATTTTAGCTACTTCTTGACCTTTGCTTACTCTTTGACCAACAGATACTGAATTTGAACTATTATGTGCATATAAAGTAACTTTACCATCATCGTGTTGTATCATCACTGTGTTTCCATATCCACTTTGCCAACCTGAAAATATTACAGATCCACTATCTATTGCAACCGCCGGTGTTCCAGTTGGTGCCGGAATATCTATACCTGTGTGCATCTTATAAGTTTTAAATATTGGATGAATTCTATACCCATATGGTGAACTTATACTTTTGACACTTGGTACTGGCCAAGAACCACTTGAAATTTCCGCTATTTTAGCTTCAGATATTTTTATTTCAGATGCTAATTTTTCTATTGTTTGTTCAAGTTCACTTTCTTCTCTCTCAAGTTGACTTTTTAATGACTCAACTTCTATTTTTAAATCTTCAAGTTCAAACTTTTCATTATTTAATTTTTTATTGTCTTCCTCAACTGCAAGTTTCACTTGGTTAGTTCTACTTTTAGTATCTTCTATTTTTTGAGTATTAACTTCAAGTTCTACTCTATCATCATCTAATTTTTCAAGTATAACTTTATCATTTTCTACTATTTGCTTTACCATATATATGTTGTCAAAAAACTCCGATAAAGATCCACTACTAAGTATTATACTAACATATCCCATTGATTGATTTTGTTGCATAACTTTTAATCTTTGACCTAATAAATCTTTATTGTGTTCTATTTGATCAATAAGTATTTCTCTTTCTTCATTTAGCTTATCTATTTCTTCATTTAATTTTGATATTTCTTTATTTAACGTAGCTATTTCTTCAATAGTTTTATCTATACTGTCTTCTTTTTCTTGTATTTGGCTAGTTAAATTGCTTATTTCTAAATCAAGATTTTTTTGTTCTTCTTTATTTTCATCTATTAATTTTTGATTTTGTTCTATAGTTTGTTCATTTTGTTCTATTTTATTTTCTAGCTCTTCTTTTTCCTTGTCATTATTTGCAAAAACTAGGTTATTTGATGCTAAAAATGTAGCTAATGCTATAGCCGATATTTTTTTCCTCATATTAACTGCCCCCTAAGTTATTTTAAATATTTTTTAACAGATATTATACTTCCAAGAATACCAATTATAACTCCACTAAAGATTAAAACAGGTATTACAGATATTAATATAATGTCCATTCCTAAAAGTGTACTTGTACTTATAGATCCAAGAAGTGTATTTACATTATCAATAATGTGATTATAAGCAAATGAAAAACTTCCTGATGCAATTAAAGATCCAATTGTTCCAATAAAAAACCCTTCAACAACAAAAGGTGCAATTATAAAAGTGTTACTTCCACCAAAGCATTTTATTATTTGAATTTCTTCTCTTTTTGAATAAACTCTACTCTTTATAGTGTTTGAAATTAAAACTATACATATTATAAATAAGAATATTATTAAAATACCTCCAAACCTTTTTATAGTTTCAGAAATATCTAAGAAATTCTCCATTATTTCTTGATGATAATTAACTCCTATAACACTTTCAATTTTTTCTAATTCGCTTGCCACAAAATCAATTTGTGTACTATCAGATATTTTTACTATGTAATAATCATCAAGCGGATTATCAAGACCATCTAAAAGATAAGATTCATTATCCCAACTCTCTTTCATTTCATCAAACGCAGTTTCCTTACTTTTGTAACTAATTGAATCAACGTATGCGATATTGTTCATAGTAGATTTTAACTTATCAAGTTCATCTTTAGTTAACTCAGAAACAACAGATACTCTAACCTCATTAACTTCATTTTTTGTGTATTCTATAAACTCATTTAAATTAAGTATTGCACTCATAACCAAACTAAGTATTATAAGAGATACACTAACAGATATTATAGATAAAAAGCTCATTCCTTTAGTTGATAATAAACCTCTTATACCTTGTTTTATACTATACATCACTACCTCCTTTTGAGGTATCTAAAACTATTTTTCCACCCTCTAACTTAATCACTCTATTTGGATATCGACTTATCATTTCCATATCGTGAGTTGCCATAATAACAGTTACACCATCTCTATTTATTTGGCTTAATATATTTAATATATTTATTGAATTATCTCTATCTAAGTTTCCAGTACATTCATCAGCTATTATTATTGACGGTTTATTTACTATAGCTCTTGCAATACCAACTCTTTGACATTCTCCACCAGATAACTCACTTGGATATTTATTATGTTTGTGTTCAATTCCAACACTTTTTAAAACTTTTATTACTTTTTCTCTAATTTCCTTCGGATTTTCTCCGCAAGCTCTTAAAATTATCTCAATATTTTCATAAACAGTTTTATTCTCTAAAAGTTTAAAATCTTGAAATACTATCCCAAGTTTTCTTTTATAAAAATGGAGTTTAGAAGATTTAACTCTTGTAACATCAATTCCTAAAACTGTAAGTTTTCCTTTAGTTAATTTTTCTTCTCTAGTTAGTAACTTTAAAAAGCTAGATTTACCAGCTCCACTACTACCTATTACAAAAACAAATTCACCTTGCTTTATTGATAAATTTATATTGTCTAGGGTTTTTTCATCATCTGAATACACCTTATCTACATTTGTGAAATTAATCATACAATCATTCCTTTTTTTATTTATATACTTAATTATAACTTTTTGTTGTTTTTTTGTAAACTTTTTTATTTTTTATCCTAAAAAAATAAACACATTTATTATGTGCTTAATTTTTTGAGTACTTTAATATATTTCCTATATTTTGTTCAATTGCATTAATATATACATCGTTTATAAAAATATCTTTTTGACCCTTTACCTTATATACTCCATTAATTATCTTATAATTTTTAATTTCAACACAAAAAATAGTTTTTTCATCTATGTAGTATGTTCCCTTATTAGTTTTTTTGTTTTCTAAAAACTCTCCAACAAATTTGTATTCACTATTTGTAAAAATACCCTTACCAGTTTTTTTATGATTTATAAATTCTCCTTCATAAATACTTCCATTTAAATCTGTTAACTTACCAAATCCCTCATAATAATTATTAGACCATTCACCATTATAAACACTTCCATCATCATAAATAAAGTGGCCCTTTCCGTGTTTTTTTCCATCTTTAAAATTCCCTTTATAAATCCCCTTTCCATTATATAAAAAAGTTCCATAACCATCAATTTCTCCGTTTTTAAACTCTCCTTTATAATTTGAATTGTCACTATAAAAATATTGTCCTACAAAATGCATTTTATCATTTTTAAAGTAACCTTTATATCTTTCAGTATTTTTAAATATACAGACTCCATACCCATTTTTTTTGTTATCAAGAAATTCTCCCTTATACATATCTCCATTTTCAAAAACATAAAAATCTTTCTCGTCTATATCAAGCTTTTTTTCATATTGTATCTCATCAGCTCTAAATCCTAAATCATAAACTTTTTTAGTTTTATTTTTTATTAATGAAATAAAAATATATATTATCATAAAAACTAAAAAAACTTTACCGATTATAGTTATGTACTCCTTCAAAATATCGCCCCCATAGTTTATTAATAGCATTTTTTCGTTTAGTAAATTATTCTCTCTCATAAAATTTATATTTTTAAGTTTTATATTTATTCTAAAAATTTTTGCATAAAAAAAGAAGTTCTAACAACTTCTTTTTAAATTATCAAGTATTATATTTGCATTTTCTAAATCTTTTTCAAAATAATCTATAGCCTTATTAAGTTCTATTTCATAATTTTCTTCAGTTATTTTCGATAAAATAATATCTTCAATAAGAAGTTTCATATCTACATAAAGCTCATCTAAAATATTAAAATATCCACAACTAATATTTTCAAGCCTAATTATTGTATCAAAATTTCTCTTAACGTCTCTTACCGCCTCATAATTATTAATATCAAGATCTATTAAAGATATTAAATAATCACTAATAGTTTTTATAATATCAATATACATTTCTTTGCTATTATATGATTTTTTTTCTTTATGAACATTTTCTACATGCATTTCAAAGTTATCTTTTAGCATTGGATTTAAATTAATAAATGGTTTTTTGATAAAATCTCTAAGTATCAAAATATCTTTTATTTCCTTATCGTGTTCTGTTGCCATATCAAATATTAAAAGGTTATATGCATCATATAAAGAATCATGTGCGGTTCCATAAAAATCTTTATTTACATATTCAATTAAATTTTTAAGAGAAATATAATTTATAGAATTAATCCCCATATCCATATACTTTTCTTTAATATCAATAAATAAATTTTTTATATTATGAATATATCTTGGATGATTATACTTTTTTGCACTATACTTATCCATAGCATCAAGACAAGTAAAATCAAGACTCCCAAAAGTGTATATTCCCTCAATTTGACTAAAATCTCCAAGCCATAATTTAAATTTTCTAATAACTTCATAATAACTTGGAGAATTATCAAGCTCTTCTTGAGTTATATTCGTAAGTTCTTTTATATGCTCAAAAATATTAACATTAATTATCGGCTTAATTAACGACTTAAATTCACTAGTGTTACCAGTTCTTGTATCATATTTTACTGCACCAATAGATATAATATCTGATTTTCTAATACTTTTTTTATCTTTAATATTTTCAATATTCATCTCAAAATCTACATATATTCTTATCAATTCCCCACCCCTATAAAATCTTAATTTTTATTTATGTTTTTCCAAGAAACTATGTTTTTCTCCATCTATTTGCCACCCTAAAACTGAATCAACATTAACATTTTCTGATGCTCTAAAAATTGACTTTTCTACATCTTTAAAATTTTCTCCCATATTCTTTATCAAATCTTTAATCTCATATCTTTTATTACCAGTCTTTTTAGCTGCAACCATACAAGCACAATTTAGAGGCCATATCCCACTATTTTGAATAAATTTAATTATATCATCTTCTCTTATATAATAAAGAGGTCTAATTATTTTTATTCCCTCATAATTTGTTGAATCAAGTTTTGGCAACATAGTTTTAAAATTTCCTGCACAAAGCAGATTTAACATTGTAGTTTCAATAACATCATCATAATGATGACCAAGTGCTAATTTATTACAACCAAGTTCTTTTGCTTTAGAATAAAGTGCCCCTCTTCTCATTCTTGCACACATATAACATGGATAATCACTCGCTATTTTATCTGCGATCTCAAATATTTTAGAATTAAATAAATGTATTGGAATATTTAAGTATTCACAGTTTTCAATTAATAATTTTCTAATATCATCATGATATCCTGGATCCATTGCGATAAATTCTATTTCAAAATTAATTTGTCCGTGTCTTTTTAATTCTTGAAACATCTTAGCCATCACTAAGCTATCTTTTCCGCCACTTATAGCAATCGCTATTTTATCTCCTTCTTCGACTAATTCATAATCTTTAATAGCTTTAATAAACTTTGACCAAAGCTGTTTTCTATATTTCTTAATAACACTTTTTTCTATATCTCTAAGTGGTTGCCTTTCTTCAAATGGCACTAATATTTGACACCCACTACCTTTTAATTCACTCATAATTCACCTCTAAATATTCTTTAATATAATTAAATTATTTTATCATAAATAAAAGTTTGTGTCCAAAAAAATAATTTTTTAGCAATGTAACATTTTGTATAAATTTTAATATATTATTATTAAATTGTTATAAAAATTAGAAAGGGGAGTTTAAATTGAGTAATAAAAGAGGAGTATCTAAAAACTCTGGTCCAAGCTTAGCAAGACCATATGTTAATGATCAAGTATTTGAAAAAATGTATAATATAGAAACTGCAAACAAGAAGGGGACTATTTTCCCAGAACTTTATTTAATAGATTCAATAATGTATAACAAAGATCTTTATGGAAATCCAAACGATATATATTACAGTAAAAGGAGATAGACAACTATGACTAATAAAGGCGAATTAATACAAAAAATTACAGAATACACTTTTGCGTGTGATGATATGAATTTATACCTTGACACTCATCCAGATGATACTAAGGCACTTAATATGTATGTTAGTTTATGTAATAAATTAAATCAATATACAGATAGCTACGAAAAAAAATATGGTCCAATCAGAAACTTTGGAAATACAAAATCTAAGCAACCAACTCTATGGGTAGATAGTCCGTGGCCTTGGGAACCAAACTTTAATAATCAATAGGAGGATATAATTTTATGTGGATATATCAAAAAACATTACAACACCCAGTTAATATAAAAAATGGTGATTTAAAAATGGCTAAGTTATTAATAACTCAATTTGGTGGCCCAAATGGTGAACTTGAGGCGGCAGTTCGCTACCTAAGTCAAAGATATACTATGCCAACTGGAAAATCTAAAGCTCTTTTAACAGACGTTGGTACTGAAGAATTAGCACACGTTGAAATGATTGCAACTATGGTTAATCAATTAACTTATAATGCTACTGTTGAAGACTTAAAAAAAGCAGGACTTGGAACAAATTATGCACAAAATGGATTTGGAATCTTCCCAACTGATTCAAATGGAGTTCCATTTAGCGTTGCACCTATTGCAGTTATGGGAAATCCTGTTACTGATCTTCACGAAGATATGGCTGCAGAACAAAAAGCTCTTGCAACTTATTACCACTTAATTAACTTAACTGATGACGTTGATTTAATTGAAACTTTAAAATTCTTAGGGGAAAGAGAAATTGTTCATTACCAAAGATTTGGTGAGGCTTTAATGGACGTTTACGACTACCAAGGAACTAAAAATACTTTCTAATATCAAAAAGCCGATTAAAAAATCGGCTTTTTCTTAGTTTTGATAGTTTATTGCTTGATCATTATGATACTTAAATACTTTCATTTCTGTTGCATCTAAGTTTTCTTTGTTCATATCTATCGCATTTATTTGGTTATTATAGTAAGTTTTGTAGTAATAAATTCCAGTTTCTTGACACATACAAGAACTATATAAAGTTATATCATCTTTATTATCAGGAGTAACAACTGAACCTGACACCATAGCTACTGTATCTAAAGTATGGAAGAATGCATTTACTGTTGATATTTCATCATCATTTTGAGTTATTTGTGCTTTTGTAAAAGCAGTTTTTACAAATCTTGATGAAGGTGAGTAATCTCCAGGAATTCCAAGCATTCCAACACCTTGTCCAAGTGGCTTAAGATCTAATTTATCCCAAGAAGTGTTAGCTGGGTTTTTAGATGATAATCCTAAGTATTGATTTAAGTTAGTTATTTGATAATCAAATGTTGGTGAATTAGTTAAAACTCCTATTTTATTATCATAAACTTTCATTCCTTCTATAGTCTTTTCAATAACTATACATTCTCCATTAACATCAGTTACTATCCAATGAAGTGGAACTACTTGAAGTGGTTCTTTAAATGATCTATGAATTAAATTAATATCATTTACTACTGCTTTTAATTCTTCAACAGTTTCAAAGTTTGCTAAAATATAGAACATAAAATCAAATGATCCCATATTTATTTTTCCTTCAACTGCCTCTTGTTCATAGTACGCATATCCTGGGAAGTTAAGTCCTGAACACCCAAGTCCTTTTTCGTTAAATCCTTCTGCTAACATTGGGTGATTATCCATACTCATACCCATTCCAAGTATTGCATATTTAGTTTGATATTCTTTGTTATCTATAACATTTATGTATTTAAAATTTCTTGGTATTAAATGTGGTGCTTGATTAAAACTATACTCTATATCCATATTTCTTCCAAAAAAATGTAGTCCATCTTTTGATTTCATTGTTAATGCTGTACACATATTAAACACCTTCCTTATTATAATTAATTTTTATTTACCTTTATAAATCTCAAATCTGTAAATTTGATTTGTTACGTTATCTTCTCTTCCTTCTTCAACTTTCTCTAAAAACATATCAAGAGGTCTAACACAAACAGTATACGGTTCATATAATGCTTGGTATGAAACTAATTTCTCTCCAGTTTCAGAGTGAATCGCCACGTTATGAACAAAATATAAGTTTCCTTTAAAATGCCTGTATGGTCTTTGAATTTCTAATTGTCTATCCATTTTATTCTCCCTAATATGTTCTTAATATTAATCTTACCAAAAATTTTAAATTTAATCTATGAATTTTTTGTAAAATTTTCTCTATTTTTATGTAAAGATTAATATTATTAATACCAAAAAAGTATAAATTTAAAACAAAAATATGTTATTATTTATTTAAAGGCGGTGTTTATATGAAACTTATATTAGCAGAAAAACCATCTGTTGCAAAAACTATTGCCACATTTTTAAAGGCAAACTCTAGAAAAGACGGTTATTTTGAGGGAAACGGGTATATTGTAACCTATGCTGTTGGTCACTTAGTTGGACTATTTGATATGAAAGATTACGACGAAAAATACAAAGGTTCGTGGAAAATGCACAACTATCCTTTCGTTCCACAAGATAAATTTAAATTTAAGGTTGAAGATTCAAAATTAAAACAATTTAGCATAATCGAAAACTTAATTAATAGAAATGATGTTGATTTAATAATAAATGCAACTGATAACGACCGAGAAGGAGAACTTATTGCATTCTTAATTTTTCATCATATAAAAAATAAGAAACCTATAAAAAGAATACTTGTTAATGAATGGACTCCTGAGGATATTACCCGTGGAATGCAAAATTTAAAAGACGACGTTGAAATGCGAAATCTTCAAGCTGCAGGATATACTCGTTTAATAACTGATTGGTTAATTGGAATTAATTTTACTTGTGCATCTACTCTAAAGTATGGAAATGGAAAAATACTTAATATGGGACGAGTAATTCTTCCAACTGTTAAACTTATTTATGATCGTGATATAGAAATTAAAAATTTTGTACCAAAGAAATACTACGAAATTGAAAGTAATTTCAAATGCGAAAATGGAACTTATAAAGGTAAATATATTAAAGGTAAAAACCATAGGCTAGATACTTTAGAAGATGCAAATGAAGTTATAAATAGTATATCTTCAAATACAGGTAAAATTATAGATAAAAAAGTTACTATTAATAAAGAAAATCCACCAAGATTATTTAGTTTAACTTCTCTGCAAGGATTTTTAACTTCAAAATACTCTCACCTAACTTCAGATATAGTACTTACTATTTGTCAAAGTCTATATGAAGGAAAAGGAAAAGGTGGATTTATCACTTATCCAAGAACAGATTCAACATATCTTGAGGAAAGTTTATCATCTAAGGCAGAACAAACTCTAAACAAGTTAAAAACTAACCTTCCATATGAAGATAAAATTAAGTTCACAAAAAGTAAAAGGATTTTCGATTCAAAAAAGGTTGATAGCCATAGTGCAATAATGCCAACATATATCATACCAAAAAACTTAAATCCTAACGAACAAATAGTATATGATGCTATAAAAGATAGATTCATATCTAATTTTATGCCTCCTGCACAATATGAAAATACAGAAATTAAAACTGAAGTTGACAAAAATATTTTCTTAACCAAAGGAAAAGTCCTTAAAGTTCCTGGATTTTTAGAGGTTCAAAATAAAGAAGAAAAAGATAATCTACTCCCAAAAGTTGATTTAGATGAAATAGTTTCAGTTATTGAAATTAAACCAGTTGAAAAACAGACTTCTCCACCAAAATCATACACAGAAGACACTCTTTTAAAGGCTATGCAAAACTGTGGAAAAAATGTTGAAGACGAAGAAAATGTACTTTCTGGTTATTCAATCGGAACTTCTGCTACTCGTTCCGAAGTATTAAAAAAGATTAGTACAGTAGGATATGTAAACAAAAAAGGAAAATCATATTATATAACTGAACTTGGTGAAAATATGGTTGAAATATTCCCTGTAAAAGAACTTCTAGACGTTGATTATACTGGTCGATTAGAAAAAAGATTATCAGATATTCAAAAAGGAGAATACACTAGAAAAGAATACTTAACTGAAATATTTAAGTTTATTTATAAAGGGGTTCACCTTATACAAACCGATTACAATAGAAAGATTAATAAAGAATTTATTCCCTATAATCCAAGTAAAACTACTACAAAACCAAAGACTACTAAGAAAACTAAACAAAAAAAATAAAAGGGGTTATCCCTTTTATTTTTATATAAAACAAGTCATAAATATAACTATTGTAATTAATATATAAACTTTTGACTCAATTCTTGCAAAATTTAATGTATATCCTACTCCAAATCTTTTAGAAACCATTACTTCACTATCTTCTTTATTGTAATAGATAAGTCCATATAACCATTTTTCATCATCATACTGAGAAATTTCATTAGAATTCACCTTAATATTTTCCAGCTTATAAAAGTACACACTCATAAAAAATGCAAAGAATATAATCAATACTATAGATAATATCAGTATTATAGGTGCTATATCTTTTCCATTTACAATAGAGAATGTAATTGATAAAGCAAGAATTTGGTAAGATAAACTCATTCCTAAAGTTGAATATGAAATATTTCTTAAATATTTTATTGCTAAATCTCTATTTTCGTTTCCTTTTAATAAAATCTTAGTTCCTAAAGATTGAATTCCAATTAAATAGAATAATACTACTAATGATATTTCTAAAATAATATTTCTAAAAACAACTATAAAATTTTTATGCCTAAATGCATCTGCTACCCCTTGAATATTCCAATGTACAGGAACTAAATCTGATATTTTGCTGTAATTTAAAATTAAATATACTAATGAAAAACCTGTAATTAAGAAACATACGTAAAATAATCTCTTAACTCTCTTTTGTAATTTTTTCATACTTTCAAAAAGCTCTAAGTCAAATTCAAAGTCTTTATTATCTTTTACAGTATATAAATCTGGAATACTTTGTTTGACTTTTTGTTATGAAATTTTAAGAAGATAAAGATTAATAGCTAAATAAATAAATACCGACATTAAATTAAGATACATACTATTTAACATAAATAACATAGCAAAAATTATAATAAAAGCTATATTTAATTTAGTAGTGTAATTTTTATGTACACTCTTTTTTAATTCTTCATCTAACTTATAATCACCAACGAATACTCCATAATAGTAACCTTTTGAACTTATGTTTTGAACATTTAACATAAGTAAATGTGTACCTACTAAACACAGACCAAATATAATTAAATTTAACATATAACCCCCCTCTAAAATTTTATATATATAATACTACTATCATATTCCTTTTACAACAATAAAATTTAATTTTTACATATTATTATGATAAAATATATTATATCAAAAATTAGGAGAAAATTATGAAGATACTAATACGTAATGAAGAAGAAAAAGATTATAAAAAAGTTGAAGAAGTAGCACGTG
>JAWXUS010000108.1:0-3450 GCA_044426235.1 Peptostreptococcaceae bacterium
AAGGTAATTTACAAGAAGATAGTACTCCTTATTATATAAATGAGACAATGGCTTACTGTTGTGCTAAACCTTTAGTAGCAGATGGTGAGGATTTAAAATGTACTAGATGTGGTGGGAAGTATTGTTAATTTAATAAAAACACTAGAAGGTAGCCGTAAAAAGCTACCTATATTATTTTACAGGAGGTAATTTTATGTATTTAGATAGTAAATGGTTACAGGAAGGTCTTAATAAAGGTTTCACCCAAGAGTATTATTTCAATATAATTAAAAATATACAAGGAGGAGGTGGTATTGATAAATTACCTGTTAATATAGGATTAATTATAAGAATGGGTTTTAGTGATAAGATAAGTGTTTTTAATGGTAAAGACCTATCATTAACATTTCCATTGCAAATTGATAAAGAGGAGATTAATTATTATGATATAATAAGTGTTATAAGTAGGTATATTAAGGGTAAATACAGTAAGCAAACTTTAGATAAGATTATACCTAAATCACACTTAATACCTAGTGGTATTTTAAAGGTTGAGGATAAAGGGTTTACTTTATTGTTTTCTCTTGTATTTACTACTGATGAAGTATTAAGGTTAGGAGAGTTCACTTTTAAAAATATAAGTGAGTTGGATTATACTAAGTTAAATGAAAGCGCTAAGGGTATAGAGGATATAATTATTGAAGTTAATCAAATGAATGGAGGAATAAATAATGGTTAGAATACTTAAAAAAGATGGGGTAAGAGTTGAGTCTTTCGAGAAAGGTAAGATACATTTAGCCTTAAATTTAGCAAGTGAAAGAACTAGTATTAGGTTAAGTGAAAAAGAGTTAGAGACTGTATCAACTATGGTGTATGAAGATATTAAAGATAATACTGTTGTGTCTGTGTGGGATTTACACGATAAAGTAATAGAATGTACGGAGAGAAATGGTCATTTAGAGATAGCAAATGCTTATAAAGAGTATAGAGGGTATAAGAATAATTTTTATAAAACATTTTCACATATATTAGAGGATACTAAAGAATTAATAGAAAATGGCGACAAGGAAAATGCTAACAAAAATAGTACTTTAAATAGTACTAAGAAGGAATTAGTTAGTGGTATAGTATCTAAACATTTATCTTTGGATTATGAATTACCACCAACTGTAGCGAAAGCCCACCAAGAAGGGTTAATACACGTTCACGATTTAACTGATGAATTATATGGTAGTTTTAACTGTTGTTTATTTGATATGAGTAAGGTATTAAAAGGTGGTTACACGATAAATGGGGTTAAGATGAGAGAACCTAAACATTTAGAGACGGCTTTAAGTGTTATAAGTGATATTATACTTTCGGCTAGTAGTCAACAATATGGGGGGTTTACAGTTCCGGAGATAGATAAAATTTTAGTTCCGTATGTAGAGAAAACCCTAAAGAATTTAGTACAAGAAATAGAAGAACTAGAAGTGTTCGGTAGTGATGAAGAAAATATCAAATGGGCTATGGATAAAACTTATGAAATATTAAAACACGGATTTGAGAATTTATTTGACCATAGATTAAACACTATTAATAATGCTAATGGGCAAACTAGTTTTACTACTTTATCATTTGGTATGGATACTACAGTAGAGGGAAGACTGGTAAGTAAGGCTATATTAAATGCACGTTTAGAAGGTATAGGTAAGGATAAAATAACGGCTATATTCCCTAAGTTAGTATTCCTTCATAGAAAAGAAATAAATGGGGTGGAAGGTTCGCCTAATTATGAAATAAAAGAACTAGCTTTAAAATGTAGTATGAAAAGAATGTATCCGGATTGGTTATCTTTAGATGAGGGGTATTTAGGAGAGATGTATGATAAATACAAACAAATAATATCACCTATGGGTTGTAGAGCTTTCTTATCACCTTATTATGACGAGAACGACCAAGTAGTATTTACAGGTAGAGGAAATTGTGGGGCAGTTAGTATAAATCTACCTAGATTAGCTTTACTAAGTGGAGGAGATATTAATAACTTCTATTCTAAGCTTGATGAATGTATTGATTTAGGGGTAAAGAAACATTTATTTAAATTTAATAAATTAAGGGGTGTTAAAGCTTCTACTAATCCTTTATTCTTTGTTGAAGGTGGTTGTCATATTAAATTAGATATGGAAGATACTATTGAGAAAGCTATAAAGACTTTCACTTGGTCTATTGGTTATATTGGTATAGATGAGGTTAATAGATATTTCAATAAAGAGGGTATAGATAAAAATCCTAAGTTAGGTGTAGAGATACTTGAGTATATGGCATCTAAAATAGATGAACAAAAAGAAAAGACTGGGTTAAGAATAGCTTTATATTCAACTCCTTCTGAAAGTTTATGTTATAGGTTCTTATTAATGGATAGAAAAGAATTCGGAATGGTAGAAGGTGTTACTGATAAAGAATACTATACAAATTCGTTCCACGTATGGGTTAAAGAGTCTGTGGGAGCATTAGATAAACAAGACACGGAAAAGACTATGTTTGATATAGCTTTAGGTGGGAGGATAGTATATAATGAATTCCCTCACACAACTAATACTTTAGCTATTAGGCAATGTGTTGATTATGCTATGGAAAATGGGTTATATTATGGTATAAATCTTCAATTAGATACTTGTAACGATTGTTCTACTAGTGGAGAGTTTAAAGATAAGAAGTGTAGTAATTGTGGAGGAAGTAATATAATATCTATAAACAGGGTATGTGGTTATTTAGGTTATTCGGTAGTTAATGAAGACACTAGATTTAATAAAGGTAAGTTATCAGAAAAGGAAGATAGAGTTGACCACTTTGACAACTAAAAAATAGAGGGGTGAGTTGAATATGAATTTTGCAGATATTAAAAAGAATGATATTAACAATGGGCAAGGGATAGTTGTTAGTTTGTGGGTGACAGGTTGCCCTATAAAATGTGCAGGGTGTCACAATGAGGAGATATTTGATGGGTCTAAGGGTACATTATTTACTGATGATACTTATAACTATTTAGAGACTTTAATAGGAGACCCTAGAGTGGATAAAGGTTTTAGTATTTTAGGGGGAGAACCATTAAGTACTGAAAATTATCCTAAGGTATTAGAAATTGTTAAAAAGGTTAGAACTAAATTTCCAAACAAGAGAATATGGTTATGGACTGGATATACTTATACTAGTGTAGCTACTTTAGAGATTATGAGGTATTTAGATGTAGTAATAGATGGTAGGTATATTGAGTCTTTAAAAGATGAGCTTACGTGGTGGAGAGGTAGTGCTAATCAACAAATGATAGAGTTAAGAGGTATTAATAATTAGTGTTTGACAAGATGTGGTATAAGTAGTATTATATATTTAGTAAAAAAAGTATATACACTTTATGTTGCTACCCTACTAATCTAAAATTATTTAAGAAGGACTTAAAGTCCTTCTTAAATAATTTTAGATTAGTAGGGT
>JAWXUS010000109.1:0-3427 GCA_044426235.1 Peptostreptococcaceae bacterium
TGGTTCAGTACAACCAAGTGCCGGAACTAATTCTTCTTTTAATAACTCTAAGTATAAATCTTTCATTTTTGTCATCTCCCTGTTAGAATTTTAAGTATCTCAAATATATTTTATCATATATAAAAAAAATTTTCCACCTCACCTTATTAACAAGGTTTTCAAAGTATAATTAAAGTTTTTCTGTATACCTACATTTTGGATATGAACTACAGCTAATAAATTTACCATATTTACCATTTTTCTCAGTTAAAACACTACTACACTTTGGGCAAATACTTGAATTAGATTTATTCTTCTTTTCTTTAATATTATTTTTTACATTCTTAGTGTGTTCAAATGTTGATTGATTAACTGTAGACATTGTTTTTAATATACTTTTATAAATAATATCCATATCACTTTCAGATATAACAATATCTTTAAAAGACGTTATTGAACTAATTAAATCTTGTTCATTTATAATTATTGTATTTTTATTAGAAACATCTATTTTAGCAAGTTTAGTTTTTGAACTAAAATTTATTATTGAATATATAGGATATTTATCGCCTATAACATCTTTTATGGCTTTTATATGTGCTAAGTTTTGTTTTACTGGATTATAGAAATTATATTTTTTGTTTGCTAAATAATAAGTCCAATTATCGCTATTTTCATTTCCATATATACTACCACTAAAATTTTTACTCTCAATTACAAATAATCCAAATTTAGAAATTATAAAATGATCAATTTGAGTCGTTTTATCTTTTATTGGTAATATAAAATCATTAATTATTTTATATTCTTGTTTTGGAAGAACTGAAAATTTAATTTCTTGCTTAAATTCTCCTATTTGACCCTTTAAGTTATTTTTTATTTCCTTGTGTACAGATTTAGTGACATCTTTTTTAAATAAATTAATAATACTTTTAAACATATTTATACCCCTTATATAATATTAAAATCTATCTTTGTAATACTTTTTAGATCTAAATTCAATAGCATCTAAAACATTTTCTATAAAAAATTCATTATTTAAGTATTCTTTTAGCTCATTTGATAAATAAATATTTTCTTCATCTGCTCTAAAAAATTCTGTTGACTTTAATAAATATTTTAATGGTTTATTTCTTGCAAGAGAAACGAATTTGTTCTCCTCCCAAGTTTTAAAATCTTTAGTCTCCTTATGTTGTATCATATCGACTTTATTAGTTGCAACTAAATAATACGCTTTAAATGTTTGATATATTTCATAATTACTAACACTGCTTTTAATATTCCCTTCTTTAAAAAAACACTTGAAAAGTGCTATTTTATAAGATTTACTCATACTAGTATTTTCAATAAATTTAATAAATTCATGTCCTAAACTATCCTTAAAACTATCCACAGATATTAAATTCAAATCATATAAAAAGTTTACATAATCTTTAAATATATTGTTTGTTGCACTTTTCTTTATTTTTAAATAAAGTTCATCGTTCATATCAAGTAAAAATTCTACTCTTGAAGGATTATAACCTAATTTTTCCTTTAAATTTAAATACTCTATTTTTATTGATTCTAATGGACTTATTTTTTCAAATTTTCTAAATAAATCTATTACTTCAAAATCAAAATCTATCATACAATTATTTGGTAAGTTTTCGTTTATATTAAAATTATTTTGTAAGTATTTTTTGTCATTACTTGAAGTTAGTAATTTAGGTATTAAGTTTATATTTTTATAATTTCCGATAAAATCTAGAACATTTAAACATTCTTTATCTATGTCTTTTCTAAGTCCACGACCTAGTTGTTGTAAAAATACTGTTGGACTTTGTGTCGGTCTTAAAAACATAACCATATCAATAGATGAAATATCTACTCCTTCATTAAACATATCTACTGAAAAAATAACCTTCATTTCTCCATTTTTAATTTTTCTTATAGCATCTGCTCTTTCTTCTTTAAATTCATTCTTGTTATCATTTCCACTACATACATAGCAAGATTTTACACCCATAGAATTAAACTTTTCTGCCATAAATTCTGCATGATATTTAGATGAACAAAATGCTAATGCCCTTTTAGAACTATATTTTTTATAGTTGTTATAAATTAGTTCTGCTCTATTATTTATGCTAAGCGACTTTTCTAATTCACTCGGATTATATTTACCATTTTTATAATCTATATCAGAATAATTTACAGTTTCATCATAAATACCATAATACTTAAATGGAACTAATATATCTCTATCTATTGCATTTTTTAAATTTAATTCATAAACGACATTATAATCACAAATATCATAAATATCTTTACTATCAAGTCTATCAGGAGTTGCAGTTAATCCAAGCATAAATTTAGGTTTAAAATAATTTATTATATTTTGATAATTTTTTGATACTGCATGATGAAATTCATCAACAATTATATAATCAAAGTAATCTTTACTAAAATAGCTATTATTTAAGTATTTTTCTTGTCCTAGAGTTTGAACTGATGCAAATATAATGTCACTAGTAATATCTTTTGTTGTATTCCTAAAAAAGCCCATATTGTATTCATCTTCATCATTATTTTCTCCATAATACTTAGAAGATTTTTCTGCTACTAATAAATCGTCTCTTTTTATAATTTTATCTTTACGTACATTTTTAAAACTTTCATATGCTTGATTTAATATTTCTTCTCTATGTGCCACAAATAGTACTCGATTAAATTCCCTACTATCAAATGCAGATAAGTAAGTTTTACCAACACCAGTTGCAACAATTACAAGACCTTTATCGTATCCATTTTTTCTAGTATTTTTTAGTTCATAGAGTGCCTCAATTTGTGCATCTCTTGGCTCGTATTCTTTATTTTCTAAATTTGTTTTAGATATATCAATATCTATTTTTGGTTTCTTCCAATTCATTGAATATAATTTTAATTCTTTATCATCAATTATTTTTGAATGATTTAAGAATAAGTCTTCAAAAGTTTCTTTAAAATAATTATAACTTCTTTCATCTAACTTTTTATCAATTCTATAATTCCACTCAATAGCATTAGTAAATGCAGATTTTGATAAATTTGAAGAACCTATAAATATTTCATTATTTTTATCACTTTCAAATATGTATGCCTTCGTGTGAAAACTTCTTTTTGAATCATCATAAAATCTCAAATCAACATCATCTTCCAAAATATCTTTTAGCATATAAAGTGCCGAAGGTTGTGTTATATTTAAATAATTACCCGTTAGTACTCTAATTTTTATACCTCTATTTCTTATTAATTCAAGGTCTTTTTTTATATATTTAACTCCACTCTCCATTAAGAAGGAAACTATTATATCAACCGTATTAGCCTTTTCTATACTTTCTTTAAAATGATTATAAAAATAGTCGTTGTATCCTGTTGAACACTTATCTATCAAATTAAATCCCCCATATCTTCAATATTCATACATATT
>JAWXUS010000041.1:0-9034 GCA_044426235.1 Peptostreptococcaceae bacterium
TTTTTAATTTTTATTTTTTCTTTTTCATTTTGTCCTTTTCTAGAGTGTCTTTCGTTGTCTCTTAAGGACAAGTATTAATATACCAAATTTAAAATATAAAGTCAATAACTTTTTAAAACTTTTTCAATTTATTTTTATATACCTTTAATTTGAATAATAATTATTATATTTGAAATAATAAAAAAAGACATCTATTAAATATAATAACTGAAAAAGGAGTTGGTCCTATGTCTAGTATTAACACTTTAAAAATTCTTTATAAAGAAGGATATAGATGTATTTATTATGAAGGAAATGAAAATTGCCATAAAGTGTATTTAAAAAACTTTGATAGCGAGCATTCTTTAGTTGTGGAAGTAAATGATGAGAATCAATTTTCTGAATTCCAAAATTATATAGATACATTACCTCTTAGTTAAAAGATATAAAACTTAATTCATTAAAACAAAAAAGGAGCATATGCTCCTTTTAATTACTATTTATGACTTTCTTTATTAATTTCAAAAGTTCTGTTCTATCTAATTCCGTATCGTTTTTTTTCTTTTTGTATTCTGATAAGTTAACAACTTTTGGGTTAGATTTTTTCATACTATCACATCCTATTTGTATTATTAACTTTTATAGTTATAAATCTAATTTCTACAATTTATGTCGTTTTCCTTTTATTTATATAATTTTTTTGTCGTTTTATTTGTTTTCTTGCTTTAACCAATCTAAGGCTACTTGAAGTTGCTTTTCTTCATCTTCTTCTAAAATAGTTGGTTCTATTCCCTTGCCATTTATGTAATCTCCATTTGGAGTATAATACTGCGCTGTTGTTAATTTATAACCCGTTCCATCGTGTAATTCTCTAACACTTTGTACTAATCCTTTTCCAAAAGTAGTTGTTCCAACAGATATTCCAGCTTCATTATCAATTATTGCACCAGTTAAAATTTCTGAGGCTGATGCACTGGATCCATTTGTTAAAACCGCTATATTTACATCTACTTTATTTACATCTGATTTTAAATACTCAGTATTGCCTTTATTATCTTTAGTGTAAACTATAGTCCCTTCTCCTATTAAATCATCAACTATGTCTTCACAAACATTTAAAAGTCCACCTGGATTATCTCTAACATCAATTACTAATCCATTCATATTTCCAAGTTCATCAAGTGCCTCTTTAAAATCATCATAAGTAGTTTCATTAAAAGAAGTTATCTTTATGTATCCCATATTATCTTCTAATTTTTTAGATTCTATGGTTTTTGAAACTATTTCTTCTCTTTTTACTGTAATATCAAGAATAGTTTCATTCCTTTTAATAGTTAATTCTACTTCCGTACCTTCTTTACCTCTAATACGAGTCATTGCATTATCAAGGTCACTTCCATAAACAGGTTCACCATCTACTTTAAATATCTTGTCCCCTGCTTGAATTCCTGCTTTTTGTGCAGGAGATCCCTCTATTGGAGAAATAACTAATATATCTTCCGATTCTGCACTTAAATAAACTCCAATTCCTACGAATGAACCTGTTGTTTGCTCTTTTAATGTATCAAATTCAGCCTTTGTATAGTACTGAGAATATGGATCGTTTAATCCATAAAACATTCCCTTTATAGCTCCATCAACTAATTCATCTTCATTAACTTCTTGATAAAAATCTTCTTTTACTAAACCTTCAAGACTTAACATTTTATTGTATTTTTTGTATAATTCATAGCTCTCTCTTGAAATAACAACTTTATTTCCAAGAAACATAGGTATAGTTATATTTATTACCGAAGTTGCTATAACTAAAGCTATACCATATGCAATTGCCCTCTTATTTGATATCATCTGTTTTCTCCTTTATTAAACTTACTTATATTATATGGTTATATGTGTATTTTATTACTATTTGTCCATTATTATATCATAAATGATTTAAAACAAAAAAGATGATTTCTACATATATAATAGAAATCATCTTTTTATTTAATGCATAAATATAAATTTACAAATAAATAATATAGAAAGAATTATTAACGATAAATTTATTTCTTCTTTTTTATTACTAATTAATTTTAATAATGTATAAGACATTATACCAAATATAATTCCATCAGCTATACTATAAGTAAATGGCATCATAGTAAATGTTAAAAATGCAGGTATTGCATTAGTAAAATCTGAAAAATCTATTTGATTTAAAGAACTTGCCATCATAACTCCAACAATTATTAAAACTGGTGCAGTAGCTTGTGAAGGTATTGCAGTGAATAACGGTGCAAAGAAAAGTGCTAATAAAAACATTAGTCCTGTTGTTATTGCAGTAAGACCAGTTCTTCCTCCTTCTCCAATTCCCGATGCACTTTCAATATACGCAGTTACAGTTGAAGTTCCAAGAAGTGCTCCCGCAGTAGTTCCTATTGCATCTGCAAATAACGCCTCTTTAGCTCTTGGAAGTTTTCCATTTTCATCAAGTAAGTTACCTTTCGATGCAACTCCAATTAAACAACCTACAGTATCAAATAAATCAACAAATAAGAAAGTTAATACTACTATTACCATATCAAAACTAAATATTTCATTAACTGGAACAGACAATGCTCCTAAAAATATCGGTTCAATTGAAGGTGGTGCAGAAATTATTCCCTCTGGAAGTTCAACTAATCCAAATACCATTCCAATAATAGAAATTACTATCATTGATATTAAAAATGCACCTTTAACATTATTCGTAAGTAAAGCACCTGCTAAAACTATCCCAACTAAAGTAAGTACTACTAAAGGATTTTTTATATCTCCAAGTGCTAATATAGTCGCACCATTAACAACTATTCCAGCATTACAAAGTCCAATAAATGCAATAAAAAGTCCAATACCTGCAGTTACTGAATGCTTAAGAACTGTTGGAATATAATCTATTATTTTTTCACGTACATTAGTTATAGTAAGTAATATAAAAATTAACCCTTCTATTAAAACTGCACAAAGTGCAAATTGCCAACTGTGACCCATACCAATAACTACAGTATATGCAAAAAATGCATTAAGTCCCATTCCTGGTGCTAGTGCTATTGGATAATTAGCAAATACTCCCATAACCATACTTCCTATGAATGATGCTATTGCTGTTGCTGCAAAAACTGCATTTTTATCCATTCCCGTATCAGATAAAATAAGTGAGTTTACAACTAAAATATATGCCATAGTCATAAATGTTGTTATACCTGCTAAAACCTCTGTCTTTACATTAGTATTATTTTCTGATAATTTAAATTGTTTTTCTAAAAATGTAGAATTATTATTCTTAATATCCATACTATATATGTAATCTCCTCTTTTAAAAGTTTATTTTTACTTAATTATTTTACCATACACATCATTATAATTCAATCTATTACATACTTTAATGTTAATAATTTTAATTTTATACGATTTATTGCAATTTACCAAATTTTTTATAAATTTTTGAATATTATAAATAATAGTGGGTATTAATATAGTATAATAATCAAATATCGATTATTATTTAATCTTATTTAATGATTGCTATTGACTAATAATTATTATTACTTTATAATGGTAATCATTACATAAATTATACTAAACTTAAAGGAGAATATAGTTATGTCTATGATAGGAAAAGATATATTAGATTTTAATGTACAAGCTTATTTAAACAACGAGTTTAAAGAAGTTAAGAAAAGTGATGTTTTAGGAAAATGGAGTGTATTCTTCTTCTACCCAGCAGATTTTACATTCGTTTGCCCAACAGAACTTGAAGATTTAGCAAATAAATACGCAGATTTCAAAGCTATAAACTGTGAAATATACTCAGTATCTTGTGATACTCATTTCGTTCACAAAGCTTGGCATGATACATCTGATACTATAAAGAAAATACAATACCCAATGTTAGCTGATCCAACTGGTGCTTTAGCTCGTGACTTTGATGTTATGATAGAAGAAAGCGGACTTGCTGAAAGAGGAACTTTCGTTGTAAACCCAGAAGGTAAAATAGTAGCTTACGAAGTTTTAGCAGGAAATGTTGGTAGAAATGCAGATGAATTATTCCGTAGAGTTCAAGCTTTACAATTCGTTGCTGAGAATGGTGACGAAGTTTGTCCTGCAAAATGGCAACCAGGTGCAAAAACTTTAAAACCTAGTTTAGATTTAGTAGGTCAAATCTAATTTTATAAAAAACTACACACTTGCACAGCTTGTATTTTCAGGCTGTGTTATTTTATATAAATAAGGAGATTTTATGAATAATAATTACGATAATATGTACGATATGATTATTGTTGGTGGAGGTCCTGCTGGATTATCTGCTGCAATTTATATGGCAAGAGCTAAGTATAAAACTTTAGTAATAGAAAAAGAAAAGTTCGGTGGACAAATAACTATAACTTCTGAGGTAGTTAATTACCCAGGAATATTTAATACTAGTGGTGCTGAATTAACAGATAATATGCAAAAACAAGCAGAGCATTTTGGTGCTGAATTTAAATTATCAGAAGTTTTAGAAATGGATTTATCTCAAGATATAAAAACAATTAAAACTACATCTGGTGAATATAAATCTCTTGGAGTTATATTAGCACTTGGTGCATCTCCTAGAAAAGTTGGTTTTGAAGGAGAAGAAGAATTTGCAGGTCGTGGTGTTGCTTATTGTGCAACTTGCGATGGTGAATTCTTTAACAATATGCCAATTTACGTTGTTGGTGGAGGTTTTGCAGCTGTTGAAGAGAGTATTTTCTTAACAAAATATGCATCAAATATTGAAATGATAGTTCGTGGAGAAGAATTTAGTTGTGCTAAGAGTATTTCAGATGAATTAAACCACGAATCTAAAATTTCTGTTAACTTTAATACTGAAGTAGTTTCAGTTTCTGGTGAAAATTCTTTAAATAAAATAGTTTTAAGAGATAAATTAACTGGAGAAATTACAGAGAAAAATTATGATAAAGGTTTTGGAGTTTTTGTATTTGCAGGATATATTCCAAATACTTCTTGGCTTTCAAGCGATGTAGAACTTCACAAAGGCTACATAGTTACTGATGAGAAAAAACAAACTAATATTCCTGGTGTATATGGTGCTGGAGATGTTTGTATAAAAGATTTAAGACAAGTAGTAACAGCAGTATCTGATGGAGCTACAGCTGCAACTTGTGCAGAAAAATATATATCATCAATTCGTTCAAAATTAAATATACCTGTATTTGAAGTTACTCAAAAAGAAGTTCAAAATAATGCTCCAAAAGCACATACTAATTCATCTAATGATGTTTCAGATAAATTTATTGATGATGATATGAAAGCTCAACTTGCACCTATTTTTGATAAATTTAGTTCAAAAGTAATTATAAATGCAGTTCTTGATAACTCTGAATTAGGTAATGAATTAAAAGGATTTATGGAAGAACTAAAAACGCTTAATAATAAAGTTCAATGTAGAATTTCTACACCTAGTAATAATGAAGTTACTCCATATCTTGAAATACTTCACGAAAATGAAGAAAGTAGTGGTATAAAATACTTTACAATGCCTGGTGGACATGAATTCAATTCATTCATTCTTGCAATGTATAATGTTGCTGGTCCTGGACGTGAAATTGGAGAAAGTGATTTAACTAGAATAAAAAATATAAAAGATAAGTTAGATATTAAAGTTTTAATGTCTCTATCTTGTACAATGTGCCCTGAAGTTGTTACTTCAACACAAAAAATTGCTAGTTTAAACGAAAATATATCAGCTTGTGCTATTGATATAAATCACTTCCAAGAAATAAAAGAAAAATATAATGTAATGAGTGTTCCTTGTATGATTATAAATAATGAAAAAGTTCATTTTGGTAAAAAAAATATAACACAAATACTTGATTTATTAGAAAACTAAAAGAAAACTCCTCTTAAATTAGAGGAGTTTTTACATTGTAAGCAACTTATTAGTTTTCTTTAAATATCTAGCAGGTATCTTATTATCTAGCTTCCAAATTATATTCATTGGCCTACTTCCTATATGACTAACATATTCAGCAGTTCCTAAATA
Organism: Peptostreptococcaceae bacterium; assembly: GCA_044426235.1. Classification (GTDB taxonomy): domain Bacteria; phylum Bacillota; class Clostridia; order Peptostreptococcales; family Peptostreptococcaceae; genus JAGHEK01. The sequence continues at coordinate 6,029 of JAWXUS010000041.1, forward strand.
AGTATATGATGATGCTTGTTGCGTAATTTTATCATTTTTAAATTCTCTAACAAAAATAATAATTTTACTACTTTTATTTATATATCTCTTTCCAGTTACTGAAGTTTCACTGGTTGTACTTTGACTTTGCCAATGGAATAGTACATCATTTATAGAGTAATCATTATACATTGTAGTTTGCGAATATTCTTTTTCTAATTTATTAAGTGTAATAAATAGTATATCAGTATTCTTATCTTTTATATACTTTACCCCTTCTCTTACTGTAGATGGCTTCATAAAATCCATTGATACTAATATTTGATCTCTAGTATATGAACAATGTAAATCTAATGGACAATAGAATCCTAAATCTATATTTTTATCTACAAAATCTATTTTTTCATAGTTATAAATCAAGATTTCTTTTAATTCTTCACACATATTTTTATTTTCTTTTATCTTATTTATACTTTGAATTAAAGAAGTAAATCCACTTTCTTCTAACGGCTTTAAGAAAATTGTGTAATGAATTATATTTAACATTCTATTCTCTATTTCATTAAATTCATTTATATCTTCATCTAAAACTTTCAATATAAACTTTATTAATCGCCTAGAATTTATACTTATAAATTTAGTAAATGATTTTGTAATTATCTCTTCTAATTCATCATTAAAATTTTCTTTAACCTTAGATAATACACATAATCTATAAAAACTACCTCTTTTATAAAATTCCTTTATATCTAAATTATAATAATCTAAGAAATTCTTAAGATTTAAATCCATATCTGTATCTTGTTTAAATATTGATATTCTATCGATTAAATTTGATTTTGTATTCGTATAATTTTTTATACTATCTAATATATGTTGTTGTGCTTTCCTTTCTAGCTTTATATAACAACCTTTTGGTAAATGGACAAAATCATCTTTAATTTCTTTTTCTAAACTTCTATTTTTATCAATAAGTAAAGATTTAAATTTATTTTCAAAACTATACTTTTTATTACATTGACCTATAAAATCAAGAACAGTTAAGCATTCTTTGTCTTCAGATAATCTAAGTCCACGGCCTAATTGTTGTAAAAATACTGTTAATGATTCTGTTGGACGTAAAAATAATATTGTATTTACCTCTGGAATATCAACACCTTCATTATATATATCGACTACAAATATAAACTTTATTTCTCCATTAACCAATCTTTTCTTTGCACTATACCTTTCTTCATCAGAGGATTTACCTGTAAGATATATGCTTTTAATTCCAAATTTATTAAATGAATCAGACATAAATTTTGCGTGTTCTATAGAAACACAAAATCCTAATCCATGTACTTTATTTATATCATCTACATATTCTAAAGTCTTATTTGCTATTTCTTTAGATCTTCTTTCAGATACAGCACCACTCATAGTATAAATATTTGATAATTCATTTTTATCATATCCACCTCTAGACCACTTTAACTCATCTAAATCAATACTATCAGTTATACCAAAGTATTGAAATGGACATAATAATTTTCGTTCAATAGCTTCTGGTAATCTTATTTCAGCAGATATTTTATCATTAAAATATGTTAAAATACTTTTACCGTCCATACGTTCAGGAGTTGCAGTTAAACCTAAAAGTATTTTAGGTTCATAATAATCTAATATTTTCTGATATGTTGGTGATGCTGCATGATGAAATTCATCAATAATAATATAATCATAAAAATCAATTGAAGTTTTAGAAGTAAAATCTTTTGAATTAAATGTTTGTATTGATATAAATAAATTATCTATTTGACTTGGATTATGTTTACCAACAAATAAATCTCCAAAATTATTATCATTTAATATATGTCGAAAAGTATTTAAACTCTGTTTTAATATTTCCTCTCTGTGTGCAACAAATAATAGTTTCGAATTTTTATTATCTTTTCTAAACCTTTTATAATCAAATGCCGATATTACAGTTTTACCAGTTCCTGTTGCTGCAATTACTAAGTTTTTATACTCACCTTTTATTTCTCTTTGTGCTTTTAATTTATCTAAAATTTCTTGTTGATAAGAATATGGTCTAATATCAAAATTAATATTTCCTTCATCAGATACACTTATATATCTTTCATTACATAAAGAAATCCTTAATTTATCAATATCATTTTCAGTATAATCATTAAAATCAACATTATTCCAATAACTATTAAATGTTGCACTTATCTTATTAATAATATCTGGCATATCTTGTTTAGTGACTTTTATATTCCATTCAAGCCCACTAGTAAGTGCAGCATTTGACATATTTGATGAACCAATATACGCAGTTGTAAATCCTGTTTTTCTATTAAAAATATAAGACTTTGCATGAAGCCTAGTAGTTTTAGTATCGTAGCTAATCTTTATTTCTGTATTTGATAATTTTCTAAGTTCTTCTATTGCCTTTACATCAGTTGCCCCCATATAAGAAGTTGTTATTATCCTTAATTCTCCACCATTACTCGTGAATTTTCTCAATTCATCAATTATTAGACGAAGTCCACTCCATTTTATAAAAGATACTAGCATATATATTTTATCGCATGATAAAATTTCATTTTTTAACTCTGAAAACATTTGAGGCTCATTTGATGCACCTGTAAAAAGAGAACTCTCCGAAATAGAAGTTTTAGGTCTCAGTATAATTTCTTTTTTATTTATCGAATATACTTTATTAGTCTTATCTATACAAGATAATAGTTGTTCTCCTCTATCATCTACTAAAAAATTATTATAAAAATCTTCATCATTTTTATCTTTAACATTATCAATTATCTTATTTATAAGATCTATTTGACTTGATAAATCTCCACCATTATCAACTATATTAGATAATCTTTTTTCTACAATACTAGATATATATTTAGAAAGTATCTTATGTGCTTCTTCTTTCTCTATATTATCTTTTTCATATATCATATTTTCACTCTTATTTATATCTTCATGTAATTTCTTATTTATTACTTGCTCGTATAATCCCTCTTTTAAAATAAC
>JAWXUS010000110.1:0-3409 GCA_044426235.1 Peptostreptococcaceae bacterium
GATACATTGGTTATAAACCCTTCACCATTTGCGTATAAGCTATTTTTTAACACTTTTGCAGCTTTACCAGTTGGTGCAATGAACTTTACGTTTAAGTTCTTATTTATTGTCTTTGCAATATCAATTATAGCTCTAACAGTAAACGTCTTTCCAGTACCCGCCATACCATTTAAAACAAAGAAACCATTTCTAAATTCATTAAACTTAAGAACAGCTTCTCTTTGCCTATCTTCAAGTGTAATTTTTCTGCTTTCACAATACTCATTGATAAACTTATTGATATCTTTAGTTATGACACTCTTTTTCTTATTACAGCTTCTAATCATATATCCGTTAATATATTCATCGAAGAAAGTATCTTTTTTATAGAAGTTATACTTATTATTTGTTATAAACTCAGTCTTAGAGCACAGTCTTGCGTCCTCTAAGTATTTATAATCTTCTTCACTATTTACGTCATAAGTATTTTCGTTTAAATAAGATTTAATAGTTTCATTTGATAAGTATAAAGAATAAATAGAGGCACTATTTTCTGATAACATCTTAATTCTATCCAGTTGCTCATCACTTAAAATAATTTCTTGATTAGTTTCATCGCATACATAAGTATTTGAGCCACCGCTAATTAATAAATTTATCTTTTTCATGTTGTATTTTATATTAACTATTTCAAATATTTGTTTTATTAGTGACTCGTAGTCTAAGTATGTGTTTCCAGAGTCTTGATTTTTATCTAATAGGTCTAATGCACAAAATACAATTCTTTCAGGTTGAGAAAGCTTATCAGGCTTAGATGTTTTAGTTAATTTATCTGCTTCTAAGAAATCATAGTTCAGATTTTCTATTAAAGTCTTATACCACTCTTTACTTAAAAGTTTTTGAATAATAACTAATGCATTTCTTCTCTTTTTTACAAAATGAAGGACATTGTTTTTAAATGTAGAGTCCACTTTGTTTTTTTCATTCTCTAAGTCTTCATTGAAGTTTTCTTTGAATACAGCATTTATCTTATCCTCTCTAATTCCAAGTTTTAATAAATTAGATATTTCTTCTTTGAATCCACTAATATCCACTTTAGTGCTTCTATATATATCTCGAATATTACCTATGTTTTTTAATCCACCAACCTTAATTGAATCAGTTCCCATTAAAAGTTCAGAATAACTATCTCCAAGCGAAACATATATTTTTTCAGCCTTTTTAAAATAAATTCCAGTCATAAGCATAATATCAAAAATAGCATTTTCCCTTTTAGGTAACGCCGTGCTTGATTTAGTTGCACTCTTGATAAATTTATTACTTACATTTAAGTCGTAGCAAACTCCTGGAATAAACGTTTGTTCGCAAGCAAAATCGTAGAGGATATATTCCTGCGAAGTAAACGTAGGGTCTTTCTTCTTTCCAAAATTAGTCATACTGAATATATATGATTTGATTTCTTCAAAAGTATATTCTAAATAAGGATTTCCTTTTTGAGAAACCTTCTTTTTCATTGATTTGACAAATACGTTTAAAATCATTCTTTCTCCAGGAAAGTTATTTTTATAATTATTATTGTAGCTCATTAGCCCCACCTTTTCTTTTTTTATATTTTTCTATATTTAATACTTCTATTTTTTTAATTTTTATTTTTAAAATATATTAGTTAACTTCTTAAATATCAAACATTTGGCTTATATGCCTATATGTATATTATACCACAAAAACAACACCTAATGTATTAAAATAGTTTATTTTATGCTTTTTTTTAGAAAACAAGCACCTTTTATTTTTTTATTAAAAAAAAGGCGAACTTATCGCCTTATTGTTTAAGATTTAATTAAATTTATGATATGAACCGTAATACCTTTTTTCAGATGATTTCTTCTTTTTCTTTTTAGATTTTTTAAGCCCCAAGAAGTCTGCTAAAGATGTGTTTCTCTTTGCTGCGTCAATCTTAAGTCCATTAGATATCTCCTCTTCTTTTCCAATAGTAACACAGAATTTTTCAGCTCTTGTTATTGCTGTATAAACCAAGTTCTTTGTGAGCATTCTGTTAACATAAGATGGGAAAACACAAACAACCGAGTTCCATTGACTACCTTGGCTTTTATGAATAGTGATAGCATAAGCCAAATCAATACATTGCTTTAAAACTGCCTCTTGATATGCAACTACTTTATTCTCAAATTTAATTAAGACATATTTTGCACTATAATTCTTGTTTTCTCTTTTTTTCGTCTCAACAAATTTATCTTTATTACATCTATCATTAAGATGCTCATCAGCACATATGTCTAATTGAGTTTTAGAAGCGCCATTCTTTGCTTTATTTTCCTTTTTTAATTTCTTAAATAATTCGCCTTCATATTTTAAATGATTTATCGTATTTAAGAAACCAACAACAACGCCATCATCTCCATTTGAAATTAGTTCAGAATGTGTGGTTTTTGAAAGTTCAAAAAATGCATTTTCATTAAACGTAAAATCGTCTTTACCTTCCACATCTCCTTCATACTCAAGATAACTATACTTATTTTCTGTTTGGATTACTTTATCTCCAATATTTAAGTTAAGAACTTTTCTTTCACCTAAGCAATTAAATTTCTTAAGCTCTATGCTTGTGCCAGTTGACATATGCCCCATAAATTTGTTTTTTATCTCAAAATTTAAGTTATTTGTTCCACACGCACCTTTCTTAGTGGGAGATAATATCTGTATATTGTCTAAGTTATCTTCTTTTTTAATATCTTGTATTCTTTGAATACTCTTAATCGTCATATTAAGAGATTTTTGTTCATTTGTAGTATTTACAAAGTAAAAGTCCTCATTAAAAATACCACTTTCAAGAGGTTTCCCATTTATTGCATTAAGCGAATTTTTAACTATCCCAGAGTCACTTGCTTGTCTTTTTATTTTATCAAGAGTAATTGTTTTAACATTCTTTGAATTAATTAAGTCATTAAGCACATTACCACACCCTATTGATGATAGTTGATTAGTATCACCAAGGAATATTACCTTAGTTTTATCATAATCTATGGCCTTCATAAAATGATACATAAGTTCACTATCAATCATTGAAGACTCATCACAGACTATGATATCTGCATCAATTTTATTATACTCATTATGTTTAAATGACATTACCCCATTTCCATAAAACGATTCTTCTGGGCTTAATTCCTTATGAATTGTAGATACATTGGCCATAAACCCTTCACCATTTGCGTATAAGCTATTTTTTAATACTTTTGTAGCTTTACCAGTTGGTGCAACAAACTTTACGTTTGAGTTCTTATTTATTATTTTAGCAACTTCAATTATAGCCCTAACAGTAAACGTCTTTCCAGTACCCGCCATACCATTTAAAACAAAAAAACCATTTTTATATTTATTAAATTTAACAACAGCCTCTCTTTGCTTATCT
>JAWXUS010000042.1:0-9020 GCA_044426235.1 Peptostreptococcaceae bacterium
TAAAAGATATAGATTTTGAAGATTTACAGGTTATGTCTAAGAAAACTATAGATGAAAAAGAACATAACTTAATTTTTGAAGTAGAAATGTTACCATATTATTTAGAATATATAAATGATTTAGAGGAAATTGAAAAGTTTAATATAAAAGGAAATGTTACAGTTTATTCAAGTAAGTTGTAATTAGGAGAAGTTATGAAACAAACTATTATTGCAATAGATTTTGGTACTAAAAATATAAAAGTATCAAAATTAAATGATAAAAAAAATGAACCTAGTATAGTTAAATTAGGAAAAAGTCAAAGTGCATCAGAATCTTCAATTCCAAATGCAATTTATTATAATGAAAATGAAAATTTGATGGGACATACTGCACTACAAAGATCAGATTATAAAAATAGAGTCGAATACATAAAAAAAAGGTTAGAACTTAGTAACTGGACTACATTTATTCCAAATAAAAATAAAGATTTATCTGCAGTTGAAGTAGCAAGTGATATATTCTCTTGGATTTATAAGGAATTAAGTGATAAAACTAGTGGAAGTGAAGTTTTTGAAACTATAATTACAATTCCTGTTTGTTATTCTGAAGTTCAAAAAAATAGAATAAAAAAATGCGCTGAAAAAAGTGGATTTATAGTTAAAGAAATTTTACTTGAACCATTAGCTGCACTGTTTTTTGATGAAGAATTATTTGAAGATGATAATAAAGTATTAATATTTGATTTTGGAGGAGGAACCCTTGATTTAACTCTTTCAGAAATCGAAAATGATGGTGAAGACATAATAGTTAAAGTATTATCTTCAAATGGAATTAAATTTGGTGGATACGATATAACTAATTTAATATACAATAATTTTATAGACAAAAAATTTGATGAATTAAATGAAAATATGAGACATTTATTACTCGATGATTCTGTTTATAATGAATTTATTCAAAAAATAGAGAGTTGTAAAGAAACGTTATTTAATGAAGATGCAGATGATGATGAAGAATTTGATGAAAATTTAATAACTAAATGTGGTGATTCAATAAATATAAATATAAACAAAGAAGAAGTTAATGGGTGGTTTGATGAGAGTAATTATAATAAAAAGATTATAGAAATATTAGATACTCTAATTGAAGATGCAGACATTGATAAAACAGAAATAACGAAAATAAAACTTGTTGGTGGGACATCTAGGATTGATTATTTCCAAAATGTAATATATGAGTACTTTGGAGAAGATGATGATATACTTGACCTAGATGACTTAGATGACGACGATATATTTAATTCAGTTTGTTGTGGGGCCGTTAATTACGTTAAATTGATGGAAGATGATAACTTTGAACTTCAAAATCGTATTGCATATTCAATTGGACATAATTCAAACAATAATTTTGAATCATTAATATCTAAAAATGCAAAATATGGATATATTTCTCCTAAAAAAGGTCTTAAATACAGCTCACTTAAAGATAATAAATTTATGATATATCAAGTTTTCCAAATAGAAGATAAATTAAGTATTGATGATAATAAAGTTGTTTACGCAGGATATTTTGAAATTGATATAAATAAGTATGATAATAAAGATAATATTTTATTTGAGGTACAAATTAGTAAAAAAGGAAAAATGATTGGTAGATTCTATAACTTTGATGGAGATATCGATTTGATTGAAACTTTAGAATTAAAGGTTGGTGAATAATATGGGATACACTTTAGAAGAACTAAGAGAGATTAAAGATTATGCACTAAGCTTAACTTGTGCATTTACAAATAGTATAGCAATTTTAAATAGTAATGTTAAAAATTTAGAGAGTGAAGTTTCTAGTAAAGAAGAAGAAGTTAGAAAACTAGAAGTTAAAAATCTTTATATTATAGAGAAATATAAAAACTTTTTAACTGATTTAAATAATGATATTTTAGGGGAATAATAATGAATTTAAAAGATAAATTAAAAGACAAAAAAAATGTTTATGAAGTAAAAGAATTTTTAGATAATTTAATAAATGAATTATATTCTAATTTAGAATATATGTGTAACCAAAATATGATTTTAGATAAAGAAATTAAATCTTTGAATAAACTAACTAGTGAAAATGAAAGTTTAAAAAATGCTTTAAACGAAAAAGATACTTTATTAAAAAATAAAACAGAAAGTTTTGACAATCTAACTACAAGATTTCAAGATATAGAAAATAAATTAGAAAATATAACTACCGTTAATAATGAACTAAAGCAAAATGTATTGACTAAAAATGATATAAAAGAAATAAGTAAACATATTTTAAAAAAATCTGATATAAGAGATTTAAATAAAGTAGTTATTGGAATAGAAGAGTCTCAAGAAAAAAATAAAGAAGAATTATTAAATGCTATAAATAATATTAAATCTAATGACTTTGAATCAACAGAAAAAAAACCAAAAAATGATTTAAAACAACCTAGTCAATCAGAATTAGCTCAAATAATTTCAAATAAAAATACTGACGATACGAATCATCATTTAGAAGTAAAAAGAGAATTAAATAATTTTACAAAAAGTAATAATGAAGTTAATAATAGTCAATCTAGTAATATTATTGATTATAATGATGATGAAAATATTGTTTTTAACTATAAATCAGAAAATAATAAAATCAATACCACAAATGAAATCGATCAACATATCCATAGCAAGGATGGAAAAGAAGTAACTATGGATAGTGAATAATATAAAAGGAGATAATTATGGGGAAAATAGTTAGAGTTGGAATAGACTTAGGAACTACTAATACACTTGTTTGTGCCGAGAAAAAAGGTAAAATAGGTTGTTTAAAATTTGAAAGATCAGTTATGCTACCGTCCGTTTTATATGTAAATGAAGATCAAACTTTAGAAGTTGGTCAAAAAGCTATTTCTAAAGGAGTTTTAGATCCAAATAGTCGTATAAAATCTGCAAAGACTTGGATTGGAGATCATTTTAAAACTTATAATATAAATGGCGTTGAATTAAATCCTACTAGTGTTGCTACTGAAGTTTTAAAGACTGTTAAGCAAAATATAATAAAAAGACTTAAATTAGAGGAAGATGATACTATTGAGGCTGTAATAACTGTTCCTGCATATTTTAGTTCAAATCAAATTGATGAAACTAAAAAAGCTGGTAAAAATGCAGGACTTATAGTTACTAGAATAGTAACTGAACCAATGGCTGCGGCTTTAGCTTATGGAAGTGAAGTTGAAGTTAATAAAAAAATATTCGTTTTAGATATTGGTGGAGGAACTCTTGATATAAGTGTTTTAGAAGTTGATTACCAAAATAATCAGTATAATAATGTTGCAGTTGCAGGAGATAAAAAATTAGGTGGAGATGATTTTGATAAAGTTGTTGTTTCTTATTTTAATGAACTAATTGAAGATGATTTAGGCATTGATTTAACATCTCTTGAAAGTTCAGGTCTAAGTTATTATGATTATAATAGTATGAAGGGTAGAGTTGAACAAGAAGCTGAAAATGCTAAAATAGAACTTAGTGAATCGTATTCTTATGAAGCTACAATCCTTAATTTATTTGAGTATAATGGAAAAAACTATAGCTTTGAAACTACTTTAACTAGAGATAAATTTGATAATATATGTAGCCATTTATACGACAAAATAGAGGATATAACATTAAAACTTTTAGAAAAGAAAAAGGACAGGTTTACTATAGGAGATATTGGTAGAGTTGTTTTAGTTGGAGGAACTTGTTATATACCAACTATCAAAGATAGAGTTGAGAGAATATTTAAGCAACCAATATATTCAGATATGGATTTATCGACTATGGTGGCAACTGGTGCTTGTATATTAGCCACTAGTATTGATGGACTGCAAAAGGAAGATAATTATAGACAAATAGAAATAAAAGATATTATTTCACACTCTCTTGGAATAGAGGTTCAAGGTGAAAATGGAAGTGAATTAGATAAAATACTTTTAAAAGACTCAACTTATCCAATATCTAGAAAGAAAGTTTTTACAACAACTTATGATAATCAAACTGAAGTTGATATAAATGTTTATGAAGGTGAGTTTGATTTTGATATAGATAAAAATGAATTCTATGGAAGCTTAACTTTAGATGGAATAGAGAATGCACCAAAAGGTATACCACAAATTGAAGTTGAATTTATATTTGATGAAAGTCGTATTTTAGAAGTTTGTGCAAAGGACTTAAGAACTGGTTCATCTAAGCATGTTAGAATAAAAAAAGGTGAGAAGGTTGTTGGTGCAAAACAAACTCCAATGAACTTAATGGTTTTAGTTGATGCATCTGGAAGTATGAATACAAGAATGAGCGATGCTAAAAATGCTTGTCACTCTCTTATAAAGGATATGATTGACTTTAATATTCATAATTTAGGGATAATTAAATTTACATCTAGTGCATCTTTAATTAGTAATCTTAGTTCAAATAAAAATCATCTACTTCAAAGTGTTAATAGCATAACTGTTAGTGGAAGTACTAATATGCACGATGCAATAGATATGGCAACAACTATATTAAATAAAGAAAATAAAGAAAAAGTAATTATACTTATAACTGATGGATATCCGGATAGTTCAGATAGAACAAAAGAAAAAGCTATAATTGCTAAAAATTCAAACATAAGACTTATAACTATTGGTGCTGGAGATGGAGTTGATGTATCAATGTTAAATTCTATATCAAGTATTACAAATGGAGAAATAGATAGTTATAAAATAGATGAAATGGACAAGTTAACAGAAACTTTTAAATCTATAATGAGTTCATTAACTAGATGTTAAAGGGGAGGTAAAAATGTATATATATACTAGAGAAGAATTAGAAGCATTAAAGGGGTTTGAAATAAAAGATATATTAAGAGAAAAAAATATAGATTTTTTAAATGAAAACAAAAAACTAGATAATATAGAACTTCTACTTAATTGTCAAAGTCATCATTCTTTTGATGAAGTAGTAAATAATCAAGAAATGTCATCTAATAATTTAGATACTATAGAACAAAAGGATACTTTAAAAGATGATACTTTAAAAATATTTGAGATTGATAGACAAACAGCAACAAATCTATATAATGATTTAATTAAAAATAATAAAATAATTAATGTAGATGAGGAAGAATTAGATATAGCCACTATTGAGATATATGAAAAATCTCCAATTAGTTATACTGATGATTTCTTTGTTGAAACTGATTTAGAACTATATACAGGGTTAGTTATTATTTCTAATTCTCAAAATGAAGTTTTTGCAAATGGACACTTAGTAAAAGTTAATAATGGATACAATATAGTTGTTTCTGCAAAAGATATGGACTTCTCAACTGTTGGGCAAAATGCAAGGTATAATATAGTACTATTCAAAGATAGTGAAAAAGCTAATTTTGTAAATAATGAAACTTATAAATTTGAGTTTAATGGATATAAGGGGTCTTGTAGACTAAACTTTAGGAAAATGGAAGTAATCCAAAAAGCATTATGTATAGACCTTGGAACTTCAAATACTGCAATTGGAAGTTATGGAATACTTGATAATCAAAATAATGAAATAGAACTAGTAGAATTTGTTGATTACACAAGTAAAGACTATTCTAAAACTAATGTTTATCCAACTATGGTATACGTTAAAGATTGTAGTAAAGATAAGATTGAGTACTTATTTGGATATGAAGCTAAGAAAAAAATAATTGAGAAAGATTATAATACTAAAGCATCTACTTTCTTAGAAATAAAAAGATGGATAAATGAACTTGATGTTATTGAAGAAATTTCTGATGAAGAAGAAAATATAAAAAATGTCTCAAGAAAAGAAATATTTAAAGCTTACATAGATCACATAATAGATTTGTCAATAGAATACTTCAAGGTTAAATTTAATAAATTACATTTCTCTGCACCTATAAAATTAAAAGATAAGTTTAACTCTGAATTAAAAGCACTATTACAAGGAGAATACAATGTTTTGCCAAGTAAGAGTACTCTTGATGAAGGTATATCTATAATATATAATCACATATCACAAGTTATGAAAGACTACGATTGTATACCTAAACATACAAAAACTAATGTTATGATTATTGACTGTGGTGGTGGAACTACTGATTTAGCAAGTTGTAGTTATTCATTTGAAAAATCTGAAGCAGGATATGATTTAGAAATTAATACTAAATTTGAAAATGGTAATTCTAACTTTGGTGGAAATAATTTAACTTATAGAATATTCCAATTCTTAAAATTAAGATTTGCAAGTTGTATTGATAGCAGTATAAATTCTGATATAAAGGAATTAATACCATTTAATGAAAATGAAATACTTGAGAATATAGATCATAATAATCTAAATATATATCAAGAATTTGAAAATGCATATCAAAATATAGAAAAAGTTATACCAACTAAATTTAATGACACGTCTCTTTATAAAGGGGAAACAAAACAAAAAAATATAAAACGTAATTTCCATTATTTATGGCAATTAGCAGAAAAAATTAAGATAGAGTTTTATAAAAGAACAGATTTATTATCAGTAAACTTCTTAGAAGATAATGGAGAAAGTAAGAATATAAGATTTGAAGAAGAAGGAACATTCTACTTCTATAGTATAAATTCTGAGAATAATAAGTTAGAAAAAAATAGTAATGTACCAAGTATAAGTATTAATATAAAGGAAATAACCACTTTATTATATGCAGATATTTATTCATTACTTAATAATTTAATTGGTTCAATAGATGTTAAATATTATTTAAATTTTAAATTATCTGGACAATCTTGTAAGATAACATTATTCAATCAATTATTAAAAGAATTCATTCCAGGTAAACGCCTTAGAACAACATCTTCAACAAATAATTCTGAGAAGTTAAAACTTGAATGTATAAGAGGTTCTATAGCATATATTAAGGATAAAGAATGTGGAAAAGTTACACCTAAAATATATTCTGAAAATCCTGAGATAATATATAATGTATTTATTGAACGTGGAGAAAAGATACAAGTATTAAATGGAAAAGGATTATTATTTGAACCTGCATTCTTCAAAAAAACTGCCTCAACAATAAACTTTGAAGTAGAAAATAATAACAATATTATTGAAAATAAGTTTGAATATAATTTACAATTCCAAGGATACACAATATCTTTAGAATCTTTAAGAAATGAATTGTTAAATACTACTATAATAAAAGAAGATTATGTAAATAATTTCTTATCAAATATAAGTAATAAACTAGAAATAGATTCGATTTCAGTATTTACTATACCGGCAAAAGATAATTATGGATTCTATATATATCAACTTGCTAAAGTTAAAGATGAAAATGGATATAGCTATGCAATGCCTAAAAATCCAACATACAAAAACTTTGAAGGAAATGTATCAACTGAGACTTTCTTTAATGGATACAGATAGGGGATTTTATGAAAAGAAATCAAATAGAATTTAAAAGAGGAACTATATTAAGTAAGAATATGTTAGAAATAATGTATTCTTACCCAAAAGAAATAATTGATGTATTATATAGTAATAATGAAAATGGAATTATAAGTGGACTAGATTTAATAAAGAAAGATAACAATATAATTCTTAATAAAGGTATTATAAAACACAATAATGAAATTTTTATTATGAATGAAGATATCTTATTAAATGATTATTTTTTAGATTTAGTTGAAAATAATCAGTATGTGATGCACTTTAATCTAAATGAAATAAAAAATATTGATGATAATATTTTAGAAGAAGTACTTAATTTTGAAATAGTAGAATTCGATAAGTATCAAAGTAATAATAATTTATATATTGGTACATTTAGATTTAATTCACTAGAAAATATTAGTTTTGCACCTACTATTAATGATTTACTTGACTCTAATTCATATTTTAATAATATTGATGCAATTTATTCAAAAAATACTTCATCAACATTTATGCCAAGTATATCAAAATTAATATTAAATAAAATTATTAATAAAGATAATAAAAATCCACTAGATATAACTTTAATAAGTGAGATATCTAATAATACAACTCTTTGTATTGATACAATTTCATATTATATAAGTAGTGTTCTTAATAAAAGTATAAATGATTTAAATAAGAAAAATATATTAAACTTGTTAATTCAAGCAATAGATGAACCATACGTACAAAATATAATTCATTCAAAAAAAGAAACAATAATAGATGAACCAAAAATAATACTAAGAAGTGGATTATTATAAAAAATAAAGAAGCTAAATTTAGCTTCTTTATTTTTCTTTTTAATATTATTTTATTTACTTAATAGCTTCTTCTGCAAAGCTATTATTTACTATACTATTAAAATCTGCTTCTTCATCTAGTTCTCCAGCTTCTGTCATTATAGTCATTAACGTGTTTAATTCTTCTTCTGTAAGAATCGGATCTTCACACCAAGCATCAATTTCTATATATCTTTCAACTACAATAACTAAATCATCAAGTGATAAGTCATTAAAGAAAGGTTGCATAGCTTCTGCAATTTCTTCATTTGATGCAGTTTGTATCCACTGCTGTGCTTTGTATATTGCATTAGTGAATTTCTGCACTACATCTTCATTACTTTCCATATATTCTTTAGTTGTAGAATATGCAGTATATGGTACACTTCCAACGCCTTCACCAACTGATAAAACAATATATCCAGTTCCTGCTTGTTCCATACTAAGAGCCGTTGGTTCAAAAGCAGTTGTAAAATCTGCTTCACCGGCTACAAATGCACCAGCCATCATTGCAAACTGTATTTACGTTCCACTATTACGTTAATTAAATTTCAAACAATTAAGGTAGTTTTGGATAAATCTCTAAATCAAAATCGTATTGACCTTTACTTTCATACGTTTTTTGGTACACCACTTTATCTAAAACTGCTTTTAATAGTTTATTTTTAAGTTTTAAATCATCAATAATTTTATATTGTTCTAGAACATACTCAATTTTTGGGATTAATTCATCCTTATGGGTATTTTTTTTATTTTCAAGTGCAATTTTCTCTTC
>JAWXUS010000043.1:0-8558 GCA_044426235.1 Peptostreptococcaceae bacterium
CCTTTTTCCTATTATAACATAATATAAATAACATTTGATTATATACCCAAAAAAAATATTTTATACTAAAAAGCCGTTTCCAAAATAGAAACGGCAATCAATTCTACACTCCATATTTTTCAGATAAATCATTTAGTAACTTGCTTTGTTTTTCATAGCTTAAAGTATATATTAAATCTTCTTTTACAGTATCAAATTCGTGATAAGTTTCATCTGTTTTTTTAATTATATGATACCCAAAATCAGTTTCAACTATATCACTTATATCTCCAACTTCCATATTAAAAACTGCATCTTCAAATTCCACAACCATTTGGCCTTCTGAGAAATATCCTAAATCTCCACCATATGCACCTGAAATATCATCTGAATATTCACTTGCAAGATATGAAAAATCTACTCCTGCATTTGCCTGCTTTAATATATCATTTGCTTTATCTAATCTTTCTTGTTGTTCCTCTTCACTTAATTCTCCACTTTCACTACAAGTATGTTCACCATCTTCACACTCATTTGAAATTAATATATGCGATGCTTGTACTATAAAAAATTCTTCTTTATTAGCATCGTAGTATTCGCTAGCCTCATCTTCAGTAATATTTGATGCCTCACCAATATAAATTGTTGATAACATTTCTTTTTCAAGAGAATTTAATATGTCCGTTTTAGATATTTTAATGTCTTTTAATATATTATCTTCTGTAATATTAAATGTTTGCTCTATACTTGACATTAAAATTTCATATTCTAAATTTAAATCTTCATCATTAATTTCAATACCTTCTGATTTCGCCTCTAAAGATAACATCTCTGTTGTCGTTATGTAATCCATAAAACTACTTTCATATGCAAATATTTCATCATCAGACATCTCATCTTTCCTATTTATATAAAATAAGACTTCCATTCTGTCTTTTATTTCTTTTTCTTTTATGTCAACATCTCCAACTGTGGCTATAACTTTGTTTGTGCTATAGCTTTTTGACGTCATAGGTAGAGTTCTACCAACCTCTTTTCCGTATAAATATCCCCCACAAAAAAGAGTAACACCTATTATTGATGTTATTGCTAAGTTTTTTTTATTCATATTTTCACCAACTTTTACTTTTTTATTTAATTATACACTATTTTAAATAGAGTTTGGTGAATATGAATTAAATATCTTGTGAATTAAATATGAATTAACATTCTTATCAACTTTAATAATATTCTTTTACGATGTTTTATGATATTATATACTTAAAAGTACAATATTACTATGTTTAATTTCATCAATATAATATGGGGAGGTAATTATTATGATTATAGGTTATACAAGTGGTGTTTTTGATTTATTTCACATAGGTCATTTAAATTTATTAAAGAATGCAAAGAGTATGTGTGATAAATTAATAGTTGGTGTTACAGTTGATGAACTAGTTCAATATAAAGGAAAAAAATCTGTAATACCATTTGAAGAAAGATTAGAAATTGTTAGAAATATAAAATGTGTAGATGCAGTTGTTCCACAAGAAAATATGGACAAGCTAACTATGTGCAAAAAACTAAAAGTAAATGTATTGTTTGTTGGAGATGATTGGTACGATACAGATAAATGGAAAGCTTATGAAAAAGAACTCAAAGATCAAAATATATATGTTATGTATTTCCCATATACCAAGGGTGTATCTTCAACTAAAATAACAACTTCTATAAATAAAGAAAATACAAAGTAATGTAATTATATACATTACTTTGTATTTTTTTAATTGTATGTAAAAATAGAATCTATAAAATCCCATACTCTTTTACTATTTTTATTATCTATATTTTTATAAAATACCTCTCTTAACTGTTCTCTTTTTTGTCTGTATTCATCTTTTTCAAATGTATCTAAAAGTGCTTGTTCTAATTTTTTCTGAGTTTGAACTTTATATCCTGCAGTCCAAAAATCATAAGGTTCAAGTGCTATACCTCTATTATTTCTATATTCTTCTATATCACCATTAGTAAATATACATGGTTTATTCATGAATATAAAATCAGAATATATTGTAGAATAATCAGTTATTAATAGATCTGCTCCATTTAATAATTCATATAGATCAAAATTCATATTTTCCAAATCACTATTAAATATAAATAGTATATTTTTTGAATTAAACTGTTGTGCTTTTAAAGTTCTTTCTTCTGCATGATGTGCTTTCATTATACAAATCATATTATTAATCTCTAAAAATTTATCAAAACTTTCATAATCAAAATCTTCTACTTTTATAAAATTAGTTAAATCACCATCTCCATTTTTAACTCCACTGTTTTCATGTATATGGAAAGTAGGCATATTAAAAATAATTTTCTTATCTTCAAAACTCCTATTAAATATTTTTTCTATATTTTTCCTTCCATTAGCATTTATTAAATAATCACTTCTTGGACTTCCAGATATCAAGAATTTATCTTCTGATAAATGAAGAAATGCTGCTCTAAGTAGCATATCCATATTAGACACAACACATAACTTATCTAAATTTTGTATTGATGCTTTATTATAAGAAAAGCCTTTATATATCTTTTCCATATTACCACATGCTTTTATTGGCATTATTCCATGACCTAAATCTAAATTATACATATTATTAGCTTCTGGGTAATCTAAAAATGTACGATGACCAGAAACAGTCATTTTAGATATAAGAGGAACTATTATATTTTGATCTATACTATACACATCTCGTCCATTTATAATATTTATATTATACTTTGAAACATATTCATCCGGTACAAATCTAGAAAGCGCACTAACATTAGAGTCTGCATTATTGAATATATTCATAGTTATAGTTTTGCTATCATTTCCTTCTCTAATATAACCAAGAATAAGGGTATCAATATGAACGTATTTTACAATATCCGAATCATTCGCTATAACTATACAACGGTTTATTCCTTTTCTAGCTAGATATTTAACATCACTAACATAATTCTTAGTTTGTATAACTAAAATAGCATCATTATTACAATCTAGTAAATATTCATCTAAAAGTATTATCTGTCCATTTCTTATTAATTTATCATCTTTATAATAAATATATTTATTTGAATTTATAATTTCTTCAATATTAACTTCTGAAACTTTTAATCTATTGACTAAAATATTATTTATACCTTCAACTGTAAAGTTATTATTTATTTCACTTAATAATTCAGTATAAATATTTTTTTCTTCTATATTTTCTAATTTATCGTAACAGTTAATTAAACTTTCAACTGAATAAGTATTTAAACAATCTATATTTATAGATTCTTCATAATTCATAATTGCTGTTTCATAATCTTCTATTACAAAACATAAATCTCCTCTGAGTGCCCAATACATAGAATTACTTTTTAACAATTCTTGATTATTTGAGATTATTTCATATGCTTTATTAACATCTTCACCTAAATTTAACTTTATTTCTTTTAATAAGTTAATCATTTTTTCTCCATATATACTTTCATTAATTATTTTTGTAGCCTTAATACACCCTTTTTCACCCAAATGATAAAAATCTTTATAATCTTCATCATTAAAATTATAGCTATTATCATTCATATCAATAAGATTAAATTTATAATTTGATTCTAGTTTTTCAATATTTCTATAAAAACTTCTCTTAAATTCTTCATCTAAATTAGATCTATAGTAGTCACTAGTCGGAAATACTACTATATAAATATTGATATTATTCTCAGTTAATAATTGTAAAAATTTATTTAAAATATTAGAATTTTCTTCATTAGTGTGTGTAAATTTCTTTAAATTATTATGTATACTAGATCTATTAAATCCACCACTTAACTTTTCATTTATTGATAAATCCCTCAAACTCCTTAAGCCTAATTGACATACATCTCTATTTCTAAAATCATTTATATAACTTTTACCATGACTAATATACATTTTATTAATAAAATAATTTAATATATTATCTAAATAAAATATATTTTCCATAAATTTATCTTCTATAAAATCATATAGCCTATAATTATTACTGCTTTCAATTTTTTCAGAATTATGATAATCATTTAAAAGTGGTCCATAAATATTTCTAATCATATTTTTTGAATAATCGTTCTTGCCTCTAGATAAATCATAGTATGTTATAAAATAACCCGTTCCTATTATACAATTTTTAATACTCTTGTTATGCTTTAATAGTTCTTTAGTAAGCTTATAAGAGTAGTATAAATCTTGACTATTCATAGATAAATTATATGATTTATTGGATAAAAAGTTCTTATCAATCCCCTTTAACGGATATGAATTTCCAGTAATTAAATTTTCAAAAGAATCATTCTCTGCATATTTTAATTCATTCTTCAAGAAATGATAATCATAGTCTTTATAATATATTTTACTAGATAAACTCTCCAAATCATTGTATATATCATCATATAAATAGACTTTATCAAATAAATTTATATTTTTAATTTCTAAATTATTATCTGTAATTAAAACATTATACCCTTCTTTTAACTCGTAGTTATCTTTGTCTAAAATAGTATATTCATATTTTAAATACTCACACAACTCTTTATACTCAGATAAATAGATATTTATCTTTTTATTCTCCATCTTAACACCCTCCAATTTCATACTAAATATTATACACTATTTTTATTTTTATGTATCTATGTTTATAATAAATATATACAATTATTTTATGATATAATATATATATAGGAGGACTATTATGAATAAACTAAGTTTAGTAATGATTGTAAAAAATGAAGATACCGTTTTAGATAGATGCTTATCGTCTTCTAAAGATTATGTTGATGAAATAATAATAGTTGATACAGGTTCAACAGATAAAACCTTAGAAATCGCAAAAAAATATGATGCTAAAATATTTAATTATGAATGGAGTGATAGTTTTTCTGATGCTAGAAATTTTGCAATAAGTAAATCTAGTGGCGACTTTAATTTAATTTTAGATGCAGATGAATACATAGTAAAATTTGATAGAAATAAAATAAACTCTTTTATGAATAACTATAAAAATCATATTGGTTGTATAAAATTAATAGATTCATTTGAAAAGGACAACTCTATCCAAAAAAACATATCATTTATTTCACGATTTGCACCTAAAAATACTTTTTATGAAGGAATTATTCACGAACAACTAGATCCGAATTTAGATAGAATAAAGATCCCTATAGAAATAGAACACGATGGGTATTTATATGTTAATAAAAGCGATCGAAATATAAAGCTAATACTTAAAGAACTAGAACAAAATCCTAATAACTCTTATATGAATTATCAAGCTGCAAAAACTTATTACACAAATAAAGAATACGAAAAAGCATCAGTATATTTCGATAAATATTACTTAAATTCAAATTATAAAAAAGATGCCTTCTACACAGATTCAGTTATTTTAAATATTTATAATTCAGTTCACACAAAAGAATTTGATGATATATTAAAAGTTGTTGATGATAATTTAGAAATATTAAATAATAGATGCGACTTTTATTTTGCTTGTGGAGTTTTATTTACTGAAATGATTGCACACAATCCAAATAAATATGGACATTTTTTAGATAATATTAGAATTTGTTATGAAAATTCAATAAGAATAGGAGAAGATGATAACTTTGACGGAGTAGTCGGAACCGGTTCATTTTTAAGTTATTATAATCTTTCTATGTACTATAAAATTATGAATGATTTAGAAATAGAAAATTATTATTTAAATTTATATAATAAAACAAAAAAGTAGGATTTTAAAATTTAAAATCCTACTTTTTAACTAACTATTAAGTTTTTCTATACATAGATTAACTAATTCTTCATCACTTGAATTTTGTTTAATGTATTTATAGAATAAAATAGCCTCATCAAATTCATTTTTAAGTTCTTTAACATAAGCCACATTAAACATAACATCATAGTTTTCTAAATTAATAACTAGTGCCTCTTTTAAATATTTCTCAGCAGACTCTAAATCATTTTGATATATTGAACATACACCTTTGACATTATATATCTTGTCATCTTCTCCAAATAACTCGATATACTCATCAATTAACTTATTTAAAACATCAAGTTCAACATTTCCAACACAATTATTTATATTTTGTAAGAATTGTTCTCTTAAAACTAACATTTCGCTAGTTATATTATTTTCTTTTTCAATAGCTTTTATTTTTTCTTTTAATATATTCGAATAATTTGTATATTTATACGTTAATTCTTTTAATAAGGATATTTTACCTAAAACCTCTCTATTGTTCAGCTCGTTAATATAATATATTAATAAATCTTCTTTATTATTAAGCAAGTATCTATAATCATTAGTACTATAAATATTTCTCAAATATATATTACTATACATATTGTATATATTAAATAATTTATGATTAACATCACCAAGAAACTTTTTACTTTTAACCAAAACCTTAGTTATAATTCTATTCACTTTAATTCTATTAATATCTAATGTATTATCTATATTTAAAATATAATCTTTTAAATCAATCGCAAAGGACTTATCTTTATTTACTAAGTATTTAAATTTATTAAATAAACTTTCATCATTTATTAAATGTAAATTATTAATAATAGACTTATTTTGATCAAAGTATATCTTAATAATATCTGACAAGTATAACTCATTACAATTTAATACCATCTCATTTAAATAATCATTATATTTTTTATCTATTCTATATTTATTTAGATATCCATAATTATCATCTATGTCACTCATCATTTCATAAAATTTTTCTTTATCTTCAGATTTAGTATTATTATTTAAATAACTTTCTAAAAGAAAACTAATCTTAAGTTTATCAGACTTTTTATTTTGATTCAAATACAATTCTTTTATCTTCTTTATATCTTTATTATTAATAACACTACATATATATTGAGCACATATACTCATAATATTAATTTTATTATCTTCTATGAACTTTAATGCTCTTTCATATTTTTTTTCTTTAATATGAATATCTAACATAAAACCTTGTACTTCTTCTTTTTTAGCAATAAAATTACAATCTATATTTATGGAATTATATTGATCACTTTGATCATAATTATCTATATAATATAAGTATCTTTCAAAATAGTGCTTTGCTTTATTAAAGTTATATAAATTACTTTCTATAAGACCTAACATATATAAATTATCTATATTTTTCTTACTTATTTTATAATATTCTAGTCCAACTTGCTTAGCTTTTATAAATTCTGATTTACTAATTAATAATATCATATATCTAGAATTTACATATTCATATAATTTATTTTTTTCTTTACTATATTTATATGCTAGTTGTATCATATTAAAAGCATCTTCATAATCATTTAATTGACTATGTGTTTTAGAGAGTTGATAAAGAATATATACATTCTTTGGTTCTTCATTGTATTGTCTTTCTAATAGTTTTTTATTTCTATTCGCTTTTTTTTGGTTTAATTCTTCATCTACAAAGAAATAACCATAATGATCACAACTAATAATATTATTATATACCGGATATTTATATGTAGGTTGCTCGTGAACTATACCTTCATATTTGAAACCATCTATATTTCTAAAAAACCTAATAACTTGACATTTATCTGTAACCAATGGATCTTTAGAATGTATATTTAGGATATCTAATGTAGCACTATTATATTTTGTATGTAAATTCGATTCAAAAAATTCATATAATCTACTATAATCAGTAATAACTTCATCAGCATCAAGTACTAAAATCCATTCACCTTTAGCATATTTTAAAGATTCATTTCTCATTGATGCAAAATCATTATTCCACTCTTTAAAGAATACTTTTCCTGTATATTCTCTTGCTATTTCAGCACTTTTATCAGTAGAACCTGTGTCAAGTATTATAAGTTCACTTTCAATATTATTTCTTAATTTATCTAATGCTGACAACGTTCTATTTAAGTTCTTTTCTTCATTTTTCATCATCATAACTATACTAAGTTTCATATATAAACCCTCCTATCCTTATCTATATTATATCAATAAAAATATAAATAAAAAAGAGTAAAGATTACTCTTCACTCTTTTATCATATAAAATAATATTAAATATTATTGTAATAATTGCATTACACCTTGTGGTTGTTGCTTAGCTTGTGCAGCCATTGATTGAGATGCTTGACCTATTATATTAAGCTTTGATAATTTAACCATTTCTTTTGCAACATCTACGTCTCTTATTCTTGACTCTGCTGCAGTTAAGTTTTCACCTATATTGTTTAAATTATTTTGAGTATACTCAAGTCTATTTTGTTGAGCTCCAAGTGATGCTCTACTTGTATTTAATGTTTCTATAAATGCATCTATATCTTTAGTCGCTGCTTGAGCAGCAGTATGTGAACTAACATCCATATCTTGAAGAGATTCTGCTGCTGTTGTCATATCCATTAATTCTATAGTTCTAACTTCTGCATTTGCTCCAGCTTGTATATTTAAAGTAAGACCTGCTGCTGGTGCTCCTGATGCTGCTGGTGCTCCTGATGCTGCTGGTGCTCCTGATGCTGCTGGTGCTCCTGATGCT
>JAWXUS010000111.1:0-3343 GCA_044426235.1 Peptostreptococcaceae bacterium
AGCAGGAGACGATGCAGCTGGACTTGGTATATCTGAAAAGATGAGATCTCAAATAAGAGGTATGGAACAAGCTGAAAGAAACGTACAAGATGGTATATCTTTAATACAAACTGCAGAAGGTTCTTTAGAAGAATCTACTAACATAGCTCAAAGAATGAGAGAATTAGCTGTTCAAGCTGGTAATGAAACTTTAGAAAAAGAAGATAGAGACCATATACAAAAAGAGTTATCTCAATTAGGTCAAGAATTAGTTGATATATCTAAAGAATCTTTATTCAATGGAGTGAAATTATTATCATCTGATGCAACTGATATAAAAATACAAGCTGGAGCTAACAAAGAAGTTAGAACTTTAAACATGGTTAAAACAGAAGATGAAGCTGAAAAGATAAAAGCATTATCTGTTCAAACTCATGATGAAGCTCAAAAAGCTATTGAAGATATAGATTCTTTCATAAGTTTCGTTAATGAAGGTAGAGCTACTTTAGGGGCTCAACAAAATAGACTTGAGTATGTTCAAGGTAACTTAACTAACACAGGAGAAAACTTAACTTCTGCTGAGTCAAGAATAAGAGACGTTGATGTTGCTAAGGAAATGATGGAATTAGCTAAGAACAACATAATAGGTCAAGCATCTCAAGCAATGGCTCAACAAGCTAAGCAACAACCACAATCAATAACTCAATTATTACAATAATATAAAATCAACGTTGATTTTATTTAAGAAGGGCTTAACAGTCCTTCTTTTTTTATAAAAAAAATCGATATAAAACACTTCAATTTATAATAATCGCAATTCATTGTAAAACAAAAAAAGACAAGAGTATGAAAACTCTCGCCCTTCGTTTATCACTATAAAAGCAATTTACATATATAATAATCATTCTAAAAAAATATTAACCAACCTCTTTAGGTATATTCCATAAGTGCAGTTTATTGTAGTTTTAGTTAATCATCAACAAATGCTAATAAAGTGATTTATATCTATGTAAACCTAACCAGAATACACTTGTTAGAAGTATCACTTAAAGTAGCCTATTTAGACTAACGTTTAGGAGATAAGTTTTGTCTTAAATTTAAGACACTTAAACCCTTTTAAAATTAAACTTTTAAATTGTTACCTTTGTTCTTATTCATATTATATATATAATTAATTAAAATATTCCTAATTAATCCCTTTTACTAATAAAAAACCACCATTTTTCTTTCGACATATCATAGAATGATTAAATTCATTATCTAAGAATAGGTAAGAGTCTAAGTTATAAAGGTTCATTTGCATTATAGCCTCGACTTCACTCATGGGCTTTAAACTGCAATATTTAATTTCAACAACAGAATTTCTTGATTTTTCCTCCTCTACGTTTTCATTATATAAATACATATCGTCATTTTTATTAAAAATCTTTTTCTTAATATTTAAGCTATTCATATAATCTTTAGCTTTAGTCTTTAGAAGTGACAGTCCAAAATAAAAATCCGAAGCATTTTCTTTAAGCACAATCTCTTTGCCCTTATAAAAGAGTATAAGCTTTATATTAAAGGTCTTTCCTTCCTGCTTTATGCTCATTGTACTCTTAGTTATGTCGTAATTTTTTAATATATCAAGTTCTTCCTCTATAATATTTTTCATAGATTCGGTTATTTTTATTTTTGAATTAATAATCATTGCATCATCTCCATTTTCTGTTAATTTAGATAAAAATATCTTTTGTTATTATACATTTAAACTTTTTAACCTATAATTAATGAATAAAAAAATGATTAAAAAACACACTTCAGCCTTATATCACCAAGTTAATTCACAAAGTATTTCTCTCTACATAGATATGAACTTTTCGGCTTATTTCAGTAAATAAGACACTTTTAAGACCTTTGCTATTCGCTCACAGCATTTTATACCTTAACTGCAAATAAATGCTTATTTCCTTTTGTTTTTTTTATAATAAAAATTTTAGTTAAATTTATTGTCAATTTTATTTAAAAATGTGATAAGATTATAATTACATACATATAATTATGATACCGAGGATTTGTTTGAAGACAGTTTGGTTAAATCAAAGGAGAATATACTATATGAGAATTTTTAATAATAAGTTAAAGAGTAAAGATGAGGTTGCAGGTTTAGTTAGTGAAATAAAGAGTTTTGGATTTAAGAACTTCGATTTAAAAGTAAGCGAATTAAGTGGAGTATTAGATAGGTTAAGAAACGGATATAATCCTATTGTTGTACAACAAATGGTTGAGCTTGATAGACTTGAGTATGATGCTTCTTATTTTGATAAAAGAAAATTTGTAGGAAATGATACAGAGATAGATGCTCAAGTTACACTTTTATGCCATAGCATAAAGGATAATGATACGGCTTGTCTTAACTACTTAGTAGCTCATGACTACGACTTCTATCAAATGTCTGCAATATCAGAGGGATTATTTTGTAATTACAATGTAGAGACTTTCTTAGACCCTAAATATGATGGACATCAAATGTACTTTATATTGACTGGAATGAAAACTGGAGTTGATATTAAATCATTAGTTGATGCAGGTGTCAGTAACGATGCTTTAATGCCAGTATATAGTGAACTTAATGAAATTCATTATTCTAAAGAAAAGCAATAACAAATAAAAAAAAGGGCTTATTAGCTCTCTTTTTTTTGAAAAAAAAGGAGTGATTGTTTTTGATATTTAATACTATAATAAAAAATGAAAAAGAATTAAAGGAAATGCGTAGATTTGTTAATTCATTAAATTTCTTTAAAGATGTTAGCGATAATGAATTATCTGGAATACACAAATGTAGGGAATATGGACTTAAATTAAGTACCATTAACTATATGTTACTTGGAGAAAGAGAAGGCCTTAATGTTGACTGCTTCTTTGAAAGAGACTTTAGTGAAGATGAAGATAAGCTTTTATATGAAGCTTTGAGCTATGGACTTGACGTTCATTACTTAATTAACAATAGCTACGATAGACTTCAGATGATTGAGATTATTAAAGGATTAAAGGACAAAGTAGATGTTTCTATATATGCAGATATGAAATATAGTGCTTATGGAATGAGCCTAATTAGAGATGGACTCTATTTCGATATAGACTTCACGCAACTTTTGCATTTTGGAATTAGTAAAGCTAATGTAGTAATACTACACGAAGAACTTACTGATAAAATAAAGAGCTTATAGCTCTTTTTTTTGTTTCAAAAATAATTTATAGGAATTTTACTGATGTTGAAGTATCTATGCAACCAAATCTTGAAGAAGATAAGTCTTATGTTATGAGTAATAAATTTATAGTTAGAAGAGGAAATATTGTCTTATTAAAAGCTGGTCCTGATAAT
>JAWXUS010000044.1:0-8468 GCA_044426235.1 Peptostreptococcaceae bacterium
TACATACAGGGTTTAGTTAATATCAATGTGACATATTTAATTATCAATCAGACACATTTAATTTTGTTAAGTATAATTAGAATGATTAGAGGATTTGAATTTTCTATAAATATAATTTTTTAATAGGTTTCTAAAATAGAAATGTAAGCTAAAGCATATATTATATTTAACAAGGTAATTAATACAAAAAGGATTGAAATTATTTGAAGAAGTTATTTTTTATAAGTGTTGAGAATTAATGTAAAAGATCAGAGTACAAATAAGGTATTATTAATTATAAGGAAAAAGTACTTATAAGTTATGTCATAATTGGTTATTATGCAAAAATTAAAGAAAGGTATTTTTGATTAAAATAAATAGATATTGGTAAGCTATTTATTTGGCATTAATTTAAGTTAGAATTAAAATTTATAAACTTGTATCTTAAATACTAGGATAATGAAATTTGTAAGCTTTATTTTTATAACAACTTATATATTTGATTTAGGTTCAAGTTGTGTTATACAAATTGAACCTAAATCAATAAGAATAGCATGCCTATTTTACTTTTTAAATATAGGCATAACGTAAATAGTTGTTTTTAGTTTTGGAATGCTTAGATTTCGAATTTTGTCGCATATAAATATTACCATGGGATATTATATGTGAATGAGTAGCCTGAAAAATATAAAACTAAATTGATTAATACTATCAAAATTAAAGAAAGATCCTTGTAAAAAATATTTTATTAAATCATAAATGTCTTATGTCTTCATTAAAAAGCTGTACAATAAGAATTTTGTACAGCTTTTTAATAAAGACATTTGCAAACACTACAATGTTCAATGTTAATGAGTGTTTGCAAATTTTTTGTAGTGTTCATTTAATAGTACCTATATTTGATATAATAATAAGACCTCTCTCTTAAAATGAGAGTAGATAGTGTAAAAAAGCTATCAAATAAATTAAGATAGAGGTAATGTTATGGCAAGAAACTTAAAATATCAATTTTTAAATGCAATAAATAAAAGTTTTAGTTCTGGATCTGATAAACATAGCAATAAAAAGAATGGTGGATTAAATGCTACAAAGATATATTCTTATGCAGATAGGAAAAATTTAATTGAGATGAGTAGTCAATTTTCAGATTTTATGAATGTTAATTATAAAAGTATTAAGATGATAAAAGAGATAACGAGTGATCATGCTCAAGAATTTCTTAATTATAAATCAAAAACTTGCAATGAGAATACATTAAATCAATATTCAAGTAGGATTAGTAAGTTAAATAATATAACAGGTTCAATTTATAACATATCGAATTCTTATGATGATATAGTAGCTCCAAGTGGAATTAATAATACTAAAATAAGAAATATATCTATGTGTGAGAGTGATTTAGAAAAACTTAAGTCTACATATTTTGATGATTTTAGTACAGGTTTATTAGCAATTAATTTATCAAGTAGATTAGGTCTTAGAGTTGAAGAATGTTCAAAATTAAAGACAACAGATATAGATTTAAAGTCTAGTGTTGTTAGAGTTATTGATAGCAAAGGTAAAAGAAGTCGAGATGTTCCAATTAAAGAAAAAGATTTAGATTACTTCAATAATTTAAAATATAATTGTCCAAGAGTTAGAATTTGTGATGCTAATAAAGAAAGTATAAACAAAAATATACGAAGACATTTAAAACAATGTGATTTGGATGATAAGTACAATAAAACTACGATCCATTCAATTAGAAAATATTATGCTCAAGAATCTTTTAATGAGAAAAGAGAAGAAGGATTGAGTATAAAAGAAGCAATGGGACAAGTTAGTGAATTATTAGGTCATTCAGGAAATAGAATTGAATTAATGAAAGAATATATTTTGGATATTCAATAGACTATTACTTAGAGAGTAATAGTCTATTGACATTTTAATAATAATAATTTATAATATCAATATATTGATATTATAAATTATTATTATTATCAAAAAAAGTATTGACAGAAATTAAATACTAAGTTATATTAATAAAGTATTTATTGACGAAAAAAGACAATATTTATGTACAAAAAAACAATCTTTAGAAGATTGTTTTTATAAAAAAATTTAGTTATTTATTTTTGTTAATTCGTTTTTAATTTTGATAACTAAAAATAGTATTTGTAAATAACTATGTAATAGATTTGTCCAAATCATGTATAATTCAAATGAACTATAATCAAACATAATAATTCTCCTTTCTTTTTGAGAATAATATACTTTAAGAACAATCTGTTTGCAGACAGATTGTTGAATAGTCAGTAAGTAATTCAAAACCACACTTATAGACCATACTAAATTATAGCATAATATGACAAAGTACGCAATAGAAAAATATATTTTTTAAGTAATTTAATATTAAATTATTTTTATGGTAACCTGCTATTGAATTACAGGTTTTTTTTGTACAAAAATTCAAAATAAATATAAATCAAAAACCAATAGCTAACTATTGGTTTTTGATTTATATTCGATTATTAATTTATCTAAAGTAGTTCTACTAATATTTAATTCTTTAGATAAGCCTATTTTAGTGATTTGTCTTGTCATATATTTACTATAATAAATATGGAATTTACTTCTAATTTCATCAACTCTTTTATTTTTATAAACACCTTTTTCTTTAGCAATGGCTATTCCTTCTTTTTGTCTTTCTAATATATTTTGTCTTTCAAATTCGTTTAAAGCACCAATCATAGTCAACATTAATTTCCCATTTGGAGTACTTGTATCTATATTTTCTTTATCACTTTTTAGAGTAGCATTCTTAGATTCTATTAGCTCAACAATATTTAGTAAATCCTTTGTTGATCTTGCAAGCCTACTAAAATCACTTACAATTATAGTGTCATCTTCTCGAATATAATCAAGCATTATTCTTAATTGCTCTCTATCTTTCATATTTTTACCACTAACTTTTTCTTTAAAAACTTTTTCAACTTTGTATTTAGTCATTATCAGTTCTTGCCTATCATCATTTTGATTAGCAGTTGATACTCTTATATATCCAATTATTTGTCCATTTTTTTTCAAAATAAATTATCTCCTAACTAATTTTAATAATTATATTGCTTAAAATAATTATATTATTTAGTGTTCATAAGTTCAATAGATCTAGTATTCAATATGAATAAATTTATAAAAATATATTAAATATACATTTTAAATAACCATGAAATTTCAATGAATTAATGCCCTATGAATATCTCTGTAAAAATGTTCATAGGGCATAGGGTGTAGATTATAATTAAAGTTATTGACAAAAGCCTAATATTAGACTATTATTAGACTAATTAAAGACTTATTATAAGGAGTATATTATGTTAGAAAATAAGATTGTTTATCTGAGTACATACATTTTACAAAAAGATATGAGAGTTAGATTACCAAAGACAGTGCTAAAAAATTTGAATATAGAAAATGGAAAAAATAGTTTCGATATATATTATGACCAAGATAATCAACAATTAATACTAAGAGTGGCTACAAATGGTGATGATTATAAATAAAGACGAGGTAACAATTATGGATAAGAAATTAAGAGTAGTTTCATTATTTTCAGGAATAGGTGGATTTGAATTTGGAATTAAGCAATCAACTTTAAATTTTGAAGTTGTTTTTGCATCAGAAATAGACAAATATGCTCAAATTTCGTATATAGAAAATTTTGGATCAGAAAATTTATATGGTGATATTACAACAATTAATGCAAATGAGATACCAGATCATGATATATTGTGTGCAGGATTTCCTTGCCAAGCATTTAGTATTGCTGGCAATCAAAAAGGATTTGAAGACATAAGAGGAACATTATTTTTTGATATAGTTAGAATACTAAAAGAAAAAAAGCCCAAATATATATTATTAGAGAATGTTAAAAATATTATTTCGCATGATAAAGGAAAAACTTTTAGAACAATTATAGATACTTTAAATAAAGTAGGATATACAGTTGATTTTACTATTATTAATTCTAATGAAGCCGGATTACCACAAAATAGAGAAAGAACATTTATAGTGGGTATACTACAAAAAGAAGATAATAGAATTTTATCAGATAGAAGAAGTAAAAAAATAGATGAATTTAAAAGAAATTATTATTACAAAGGATTTAATTTTTTTGATGAGCTGAATTATAATAATCCGAATAAGTTTATAAAAGATATTATATCTAACGATATTGAAAGTAAATATTATATATCTAATAGTAATGTAATAGAGTTTCTAAAAGAAAATAAATTTGAATATGGAGAATATAAAAATCAAATAGTAAAGCTATTTGATCTGCCAAGAGATGTATGGAATGATTTAGAAAGGCAAAGGAGAGTATATTCTATAAATGGAATTTCACCAACTATTTTAGCAAGATCTGATACTACTAAAATATATATTAAAGATAATAAGAATGCATATATAAGAAAAATAACTCCAAGAGAGAGTTTTAGAGCTCAAGGTTTTGGTGAGAAATTTATAGATAATATATTACATAATAAAAAGATAAGTATTACTCAACAATATAAGCAAGCTGGGAATGCTGTTAGTCCACCCGTTATCGTTGGAATAATAAATCATTTAAAAATATTTATGGAGGAATAGATAATGTCATTTAAATTTATAGATTTATTTTGTGGCCTAGGAGGGTTTAGGATTGCATTTGAAAATAATGGAGGAGAATGTGTGTTTAGTTCAGATATAGATGAACATGCTAGAAATACATATGAATTAAATTTTAAAGAAATGCCATATGGTGATATTACAACAATTAATGCAAATGAGATACCAGATCATGATATATTGTGTGCGGGATTTCCTTGTCAACCATTTTCTACTGCAGGTAAAAGATTAGGATTTGAAGATACAAGAGGGACTCTATTTTTTGATATAGCTAGAATATTAGATGTTAAAAGACCTACTGCATTAATTTTAGAAAATGTTAAAGGGATAGTTAATCATAATAGTGGGGATACATTAAATACAATATTAGAAGTATTAGATAGTATAGGCTACGATTGTACTTATAAGGTAATCAATGCTATAGAACATAATATTCCACAAAATCGAGAAAGATGGTACTGCATAGGTATTAGAAAAGATACAGATATAAATATTAATGAATTTATTTTTCCATCAACTGAAGAATTAAAACTTAAATTAATTGATGTAATTGATAAAAATATAGATATAGAAAAATATTTAGTATCTGAAAGATGCCAAGAAAATATTGATAAATTTATAGATAAAAAAAATATTGATGTAAAAGCATCTACATTAGCCTATGATATTAGGCCTTCAAGGTGTCATTTTGTAACAGGAGAAATATCGAATTGTTTAACTGCAAAAATGGGGACCGGTGGAAGTAATGTTCCTGTTATAATACAGCAACGAAGAAAATTAACTGAAAAAGAATGTTTAAGATTAATGGGATTTCCAGAATCATATAAATTTAATATTGGATATCAAACTTATAAACAAATTGGTAATAGTGTGGTAGTACCTATTGTAGATAAGTTAGCTAAACAGATTATAAGTGTATGTGATTTATAAAAAGTAACAAGATATTTTAATAATATCCTGTTACTTTTTTGGTTTAAGAACAATACTATAATTACCTTTAGATCTTCCAGATCCTGTTGTAACATTAAATGGTATAATTGAAAGAGGAAAAATATTAGATTCTTGATAAAAATAGTGTGCAGTATAAGGTTCCTCATATACATCAATGCCATTAAATATTTTACTTTGTAATTCTATTGAATTGTATATATCATTTGAAATAATTGAAATACAATGTTTTTTTATGCTATTACAGATATCTTTATTTAAGTAGAATAATTCATTATTTTGTGTAAAGTTATAAAAATATTTACACATATAAGATATATTTGTTTTCCATCCAGAAATCAATTCTATATTTTTAATTAATTCATCCTGATTGTTACAGAATAGTGATGCACCAGCACCTAATTCATAAGAATTAAAGAAATAATTAAAAGAATTAGGTGTCATTTTAATAATTTGATAGTTAGTCGATGATGCCATTTTGATCGATATACCAGAATAAGGTATTTTATCATATTTAATTTTATAAGAATCAAGTATTTCTTCAGATAAATAATAATTATTACTCATTAATATTTCGTTTATATTTTCATTTATATTTGCTAAATAACAATCAGAACGAGTAAAAACTTTTTTATTATTTAATTTAGAAATTTGTTTTGTTGTAATTCTTACAAGCCATAAATTATTATTATCAAAATTATTTAAATAGGTTTTAAATAATTTCTTATTTGAATTAAATTTTGAAACAAAAGCTATTTCACTAATATTTCCTTCATAAGTTCCCTTAAACATAAATTAATCCTTTCGTCTTAAATTAGTTATAGTAATTAAATCATTTCTTAACCCACCCCATTTTACTTGCATAACATATCTTCTATCAGGGTGTTTTGCTGTATAGTTTTCATCTCTTCCCCATACTTGATATGTTAATGGGCCAAAGTGTACGGTATCTTTTGGAAAGCAATGATTGAGTATAAAACATTTTATTTCATGATAAGATGCCCATAAACCTTCGTTAATAGTTCCATGATAGATTAGATCAACTTTTATTGGATTGGAATTATTGCCTAAAAATAAAAACCTATTGATAAAACAATCTAAATTTTTTTGTAAATTGAAGACTTGATTAATATCATTTATTTCACAGCTATATAACTTTTTACATTTAGATGCATTATATCTAATTTTACCAGTGTCATCTATTGAACCATCTCCATAATGAAATAATTTTAATTTATCTGAAATATCATTTCCTAAATTTATTTCTATAAATTTAAAAAATATATTAGCTTTTTCTTGATGAACACTATTTCCAGAACCCTTTTTTACACTGATATATTTTGTAATTCCTTTGTGTGTAATACTTAAATCAGGTTTCATTGTACCACTAATTTTTTCTGCTATAAATTTCATATTCATATCTATTTCTTCATTAAAAGTAAAATTCAAAAAATTTTTAATATTATTATTATAATTATTAAAAGTATTTTCGTTAATATATGATATTAATTGTTTTTCATTAATAAGACCATCAATTATATCCATAACTATCCTCCCTAAATTTATATAGTATAAGACTATAATAACTTATTTTTATAAATATATCAAAAATTTATACAAAAACTATTTAATTTTTTAAAATATATGTTACAATATAAATTATAGTAATAAAAAAGACTATGTAAAAGATTACATAGTCATATAAATGAATTATTTAAAGTTGTATTGGCGTTCAACTTTAAATATTCTAATTAATTGCAAAACCAATTAATTAGAAGGAGCATTAATCAACCTAGACCGTTGAATAATATTCATTTATAGTTATTTGAGAAATAAGTATAACATGATTATAAAATCATTGTCAATACTCAAATATCTATAAACGGCACCCTTCTAAATTAATTAAAAATTAGAAGGGTTTTTTTGATATTAAAAAATTGAATAATAAGTAAGAAAGTGTGGTTAGAGGAGTAACACACTATAATAAAAAACTATCGTGCTAATCACACGATTATGAGCCGTTTGAGGGTTATTACTTTTTGTTAGACAAAACTTTTAACAAAAAAGTGATTTTAGAAGTGTGTGTGCCTGTCCTAGTGTGGGGTAGCTGTGAATGGTTGTGATGACCTACTTGATAATACTAGACCTAACCGAGTCTGAACAGTTAGCGATTGAATAGAACTAAATAATAGTTTAAATAGATCGTAGAGTATACGGAAACCTCATGAAAAAGCGGGGAAAAAATCCAGTACTCTCCTTTATAATTCAGAATAATTTTATTTATTTTGGGTTATAAGGGGGAAAAGTTCCGTTTGCCTATTCCCCTACAGGGAATCATCATTATCTCTCCAAAGTCAAGCGTAAATTAAAAGAATTTCATTTAATTTATCAAAGTTTAGGAACTTTAGGGGATTAAAAAGGTTTATTTATTTTTTTATAAGATTATTTATATTTAATTATATAAGTAAGTAATAGTAGATCTTTCATATCCGTACCATATTTGAATAATAGATTATATTTATATTATTGAGTAAAGCTAGATTAGTTGAGTTTTTGAAATTTCGGCGCGATTTTTAATTTTTTTTTGTAATGTTATATATAAAATACTTAAAACAATTGATATATATAATGTTCAGATATTTTATGAAATGTTATTTATAGCATGGTTTTTAATAAAATGTACAATAATTTCATTATTTACAAATTAATATTTTTTACATATTATAGTTATACACAGCTTTATCCACAGAAACAAATGTAGCAATATCAATACATACAGGGTTTAGTTAATATCAATGTGACATATTTAATTATCAATCAGACACATTTAATTTTGTTAAGTATAATTAGAATGATTAGAGGATTTGAATTTTCTATAAATACAATTTTCTAAT
>JAWXUS010000112.1:0-3309 GCA_044426235.1 Peptostreptococcaceae bacterium
ATTATTTCTTTTCTAAAATCATTATCAACTTCGTCATTCATAATAATTTCTTTAAACTTTTCAAAAGTTATATCAATTTCATTCACTTTTTTTATACAATCCCTTCGAAACTTGTTTATAATTTGAGCTAAAACATTCGAATCATTATTTGATTTCATAATTTGTTCACTAAATTCATTAAGACAATTCTTTATTAAGAATATTTTATTAGAGTTATTATTACATAATAATATTGTCTTTTCTACATCTTTATTTTTGGAAATTTCCAATAATAAATTGTTATTTAAACAATTTTCTCCATAATCAAAATTCAATATGTTTAGAAATAATTTATCTGGAAGATCACAATCATTTTTTATATTTTCAGATTTAATATTTAAAATATATTTTGATACATCATGCATAGAAATCCCTAGATTATGCATTTTTGTTAAATTTGAAAAAGTATTATTTATTTTGTTATTATTAGCCAATTCAATTACAACTTCCTTTGAATATTCAGTTGATACATCGATTTTCTCACTTATTTTTTTGATTATATTAATTTTAAATACTATATCGAATTCTTTTTGTAATAATTCATCTAGATGTGGATCAAAATCTATCGTATCAAGAAAAGGTAAAGTTGATACACATATTTCATCAAAGTTTAAATTAAAGTAATCATCTGTATATAGATCTATTGTATCCTTTATTGTGCTAATGTTGTTTAAATATAAATTATTATCTTGATACTTTAATTTAAGTAATTCAAATACGTTTTTAGATGTAGGTTTGAATAAATTATTTTTAATCAAATGCTCTAATTTATGATATTTACCGTCCGTTAAATCTAATTCATCAATAAAACAGTTAAGCACATAATATATTTCGATAACTTTCTCATCTAGTATTCCTTCATCTAGATTAATTATCGATAGTATATTTTTTTGTTTTTTAAGAAAATTATTAATACAGTTTCCTTCGTTCAATTCAATAATTATTTTTGTATCATAATTGACAAATAAGTGATTCAAAATAACACTATTTTCCCCATCTTTTGTTTGAAGGAATTTTATCAAAATATCTTTTCTATTCTTTATTAAGAAAGAAATATATTCCCTTAAATATGATGATGGAGTATAAAAATCACCTAATTGATCTATACAATTATTAGAACTTAAAAAAGAACTTAAAAATTGATCATATTCAGTTGAAGTGTTACAAATACCATCCATAAAAAGTTTATATTTTTCATCTTTTTTTTCAGTAGTTAAGAAATATTCTAATATAGAATGATATAATATTGATACTTTAGAAAAGTAAATCAAATCAATTTCATTCACTAATATAGCTACATTATCTATTTTTTTATGATAATCACATTTATTAAATTCGATTATATTTTTAATTATATCTAAATCATTATTAGTAAGTAACTCATTGCCAATATAACAAATGTATTTACTATAGTCGCTTGTTAAATAATTGTTTAATAAACACATCCTTACAAATGGAGGTATATCATTTAAATAATCATTTGCATTTTCAACTGATAACAAAAACAAGTTAATATCCATATTTTTTATCTTATGTATATATGATTCGTTGTGAATTATTTTCTGCTCTATTAATTCTATATCATTTTTAATTTTTTCAGCATTTTCCTTATAGATATTTTCAAACGAAATGTTTAACTCTTTTTCTATATCATGCTTCGATAATGTGTAATTGTTACTGTTCATATGTAGATATATATGTGTAAATTTACTATCTAATTTCAAACTATTTAAATTAGTGCCACGTGAATTTCTTTCTTTTTCTATATCAGAAAGGAAAAGTGAATATATTTTTCCTTTTAATTCATTGAAGTTTAATATTCCATCAAAGTTTTTTTCTAAACTAGTTTTCTCTAGATATAACATTTGATTCTGATTATACTTATCTTCGATTTCCTTCATTTTCATCATTTCTAATGAATTAAATAATTCTACGATTATTCCATTATTTTTTTCTAATTGAGAGAATTCCTTTGGAAATAAGTTTTTATAAACCATCAATGTGAAAATTTTTACAGAATTATTATTTTCTAACGTTTCGTTAAAATAATTTTGCTTAATAAACATTTGAAAGTAAATAATGTAATCATTGAAAATGTTATTTATAATTCTTCTGTCATATATATATTTCGAAATATTTTGTATAAAACTTTTCGGCAAATGCATATTTTCACTTAATGATGTATTAATTTTGTAAATTACATCTTTTGTATTTGAGAAGTTAGTTTGAGATGGTACTGTTAAAATAAATTCAAAAAACTTAGCTCGTTCTTCAAAATCGACAAACATATCATCCTTTATACAATAAATAAATTTAACTTTATTTTTAATTTGTTTGCTAGTATTTATGATTTGATTCATTTCCCTTATTTTTTGGAAAATGGAAAAATTTCCAAACCTATCAAGATCTTCAAAAATTATTACTTTTTTCTTTGTCCTTACA
Source organism: Peptostreptococcaceae bacterium (assembly GCA_044426235.1). Lineage (GTDB taxonomy): Bacteria > Bacillota > Clostridia > Peptostreptococcales > Peptostreptococcaceae > JAGHEK01. The sequence goes on from JAWXUS010000112.1 coordinate 2,482, forward strand.
AAAAAATATATTATTTCATCCATAAAATAATTGAAATAAGAATTATCATTTCCCTCTTCGAGTTGTAACTCAATATTATTAGTAATTATTTTTTTTATACTGAAATTTTTGAGTAAATACCAAATTAAAAATAATAATAAAATTATCGTTAATGAAATTGTAGCAACATTAATCCAATTAAAATCTATTTCGAAAACGTTATAATCTTCAGTTGTTAAAATACAATGAGTACAAATAAGTGACATTAAGAAAAAAATTATAAACACACTTTTCCAAAAAGTAATCCATGATGATTTACCAACTCTTTTTAATCGAGACTCTGGAAATTTACTTTTACTATGAATAAAAAAAAGTTGTTGAAGAATACTTTTCTCAATCTCTTTCCCGTTACACTCAACAGTATCCTTGCTATTAAATTGAGCTAAAGAAACCTGAGCGTATTTAAACGTAAATGATTGTATCATTGTTTTAACAAGTGATGATTTACCTGCACCATAGGAACCCATTATTGCAATATTATTAACATCGTCCTCATTTATTTTAGTAAGTAATATTTCTGAGGACATACCATATTGTTCATCATTACTTATTGCTTTGTTACTAAAAAGATTTTTATTTTGCATATCCATATCTCCTATAATAAATTTTCAATATCACTATATAATAACATATTTTTACATTTTTTTCATCATAAACAAATAAGCTAGAGTTTCCTCTAGCTTATCATTTTTTTAAATAGTACTCCCATTAAATCAAATATATTTCTTTTTTCTACTTCTTCACTATATTCTATATCAAATATACCTAATTCTTTATTATCATAATAAA
>JAWXUS010000045.1:0-8346 GCA_044426235.1 Peptostreptococcaceae bacterium
ATATGATAAAATATATTTGAGATACTTAAAATTCTAACAGGGAGATGACAAAAATGAAAGATTTATACTTAGAGTTATTAAAAGAAGAATTAGTTCCGGCACTTGGTTGTACTGAACCAATAGCGATAGCTTATGCATCGGCTAAAGCTAAAGAAATATTAGGAGAGTTTCCAGAAAAGATTACTGCAATTTGTAGTGGAAATATAATAAAGAACGTAAAAGGAGTTATAGTTCCAACTACTACGGATATGAAAGGAATCGAAACTAGTGCAATACTTGGTGCGGTTGGTGGAAATCCAAATAAAGAATTACAAGTATTAAGTGATGTTTTAGAGAGTGATGTTTTAAAAACTAAAGAATTACTTAAAGAGAACTTCTGTGATGTTTTACTTAAAGAAGGAGTTGAGAACTTATATATTGAAATCGTTATGACAAAGGAAGAAAATTCATCGTCAGTTACTATTTCAAATAGCCATACAAACATAATTGAAATGAAAAAAAATAATGAAGTTATATTTAAAAATGAAGATGTAGAAGAAAATACTAATAAAATAGATAGAAACTTCATAACTATAAAGGGAATATACGATTATATAACTACTTGTGATACTAATACTTTAAAAGATTTATTAGATATTCAAATAAAGTATAATACTGAAATATCAGAAGAAGGATTAAATAATAATTATGGAACTAATGTTGGAAAAACATTAATTAAAGCATATGGAAATAGAGTTGAAAACTTAGCAAAAGCATATGCAGCATCTGGTTCTGATGCTAGAATGAGTGGTTCAATACTTCCAGTTGTTATAAATTCAGGAAGTGGAAATCAAGGATTAACAGTTTCTATGCCAGTTATTGTTTATGCAAAGGATTTAAAAGTTTCTGATGAAATGTTATATAGAGCTTTAGCACTTAGTAATTTAGTTGCAATTCACATTAAAACTGAAATTGGAAAATTATCTGCTTTTTGTGGTGCAGTAAGTGCATCTTGTGGAAGTGGTGCAGCTATTGCATATTTAAAAGGTGAGTCATATGATGTTATAACAAAAACTATAATTAATACTCTTGGAACTACTTCAGGTATAGTTTGTGATGGTGCTAAACCTTCTTGTGCAGCTAAAATTGCATCCTCTGTTGATGCATCAATAATGGCATATTATATGGCAAAAGAAGATAATGTATTTAGTCCAGGAGAAGGATTAATTAAAGATGATGTTGAGGAAACTGTGAAAAGTATTTGTAAAATGGCAAGAGAGGGTATGAAAGAAACTGATATTGAAATACTAAATATTATGATAAATAAAGGGTAGGTAGATATTATGTTATCAAATAGATTAAAAAATACTGCACCGTCTGTGACAATTGGTATTAGTTCAAAGGTTAGAGAATTAAAATCAAAAGGAATTGAAATTCTTAATCTAAGTATTGGAGATCCAGATTTTAAGGTTCCTAAAAAAGCTATAGAATATGGAATTAATTCTTTAAATGAGAATGTGACTAAATATGATTTAGCTAATGGAATGAAAAGTTTAAGAGATGAAATTAGTAAAAAATTATTAGATGAAAATAATATTTCATATTCAAGTGATGAAATTGTAGTTTCAAGTGGTGCTAAAAACTGCTTGACTAATGCAATGTTAGTTTTACTAAATGAAGGAGATGAAGTTTTAATTCCAACTCCATATTGGGTAAGCTACACTGAAATTGTTAAAATACTTGAGGGCAATCCTATTTTAGTTGAAACTAAAAAAGAGAATGATTTTAAGGTAACGGTTGATGAAATTAAAAATCTAAAAACTGATAAAACTAAGGCTTTACTTATTAATAATCCTCAAAATCCAACAGGTGTAATATATTCTAAAGATGAATTATCTGAAATAGTTGATTATTGCTATGAAAATAATATCTATATAATTGCAGATGAAATTTATGAAAGAATAGATTTTTATGATAAATTTGTTAGCATAGCATCAATTAGCGATAAAGCAAAAGAAATTACTATAACTATAAATGGTTTTTCTAAATCATTTGCAATGACAGGACTTAGGGTTGGTTATAGTGCAAGTAATAAAGAAATTGCAAATGGAATTAAAAATATTCAAGGTCATTTAATTTCACACCCTAGTTTAACTTCTCAGTACGTTGCACTTGGCGCACTTAAAGAATGTGAGAAAGACTGTGAATTTATGAAAGAAACTTACAAGAAAAGATGCGAAATGGCTATGGAGTTATTTGATGAAATAGAAAATGTTTCATATATTAAACCAGATGGTGCATTTTATCTTTTTATTGATATTAGTAGCTTAAAGGATAGATTTAATTTTAAAGATAGTTTTTCAGTGGAGTTTTGCGAAAAATTATTAGATGAAAAACAGGTTGCATTAGTTCCAGGAATTGCATTTGGAAATGATGATTTTATTAGAATTTCATTTGCAACGACTGAAGAAACTATAAAAAGTGGAGTATCTAGATTAAAAGAATTCATAGAAAGCATATAAAACGAGGGAAACCTCGTTTTTTATTATATAAATCTTTATGTAATTGTTTAAAGAAATTATATATGATATAATACTTTAAAATAATAGATAGTTTTCGATATTTATTTTTAATGAAAGGAGAAATTTATGCAAAATAAGGTTGATTTAACAAATGGTAACATAACCAAAACACTTATAAAGCTTGCACTTCCTATTATGGGAACTTCATTTATTCAAATGGCCTATAATATGATCGATATGATGTGGGTTGGAAAGATTGGTAGTGATGCAGTAGCTGCAGTTGGAACTGCTGGGTATTTTCCTTGGTTTGCAATGGCTTTAGTTGCAATTTCAAGAGTTGGGGCAGAAGTTAAGGTTGCCCAAAGTATTGGTAAAGACGAAGGTGATAAAGCAAAAGAATACATAAAAGCAAGTATTGAGATAAATATGATTTTATCTATTTTATATACTTTAGTACTTATATTATTTAGAAAGCAACTTATCGGATTTTTTAATTTAGGCGATGAAAATGTATTTAATATGTCTGTTGAATACTTAGTAATAATTGCTTGCAGTATGATATTTTACTTTGTAAATCCTATTTTAACTTCTATTTTTAATGGACTTGGAAATAGTAAAGTTCCATTTTTAATAAATACTATAGGGCTTGTATTTAATATTATATTAGATCCAATCCTTATATTTGGGATTAACGGAAGTGGAGGGCTTGGAGTTAATGGTGCAGCACTTGCAACATCACTTTCTCAATTTGTGGTTACTGCTACATTTTTAATATATATATTTAAAAGTAAGAATACATATTTTAATGTTAGTCTATTTAGGGAAGTAAATAAAGAAGTATTTACAAATATTTTAAAACTTGGTTATCCTGTTGCACTTCAAAGTGGACTTTTCACAATTTGTGCGATGGTGCTTGGTGTTGTTGTTTCATCATTTGGATCTGAGGCTATTGCAGCTCAAAAGGTTGGTTCTCAAATTGAATCGATTTCTTGGATGGTTTGCGAGGGAATTGGATATGCTTTATCTAGTTTTGTTGGACAAAACTATGGGGCTCAAAAGATTGATCGTGTTGAAAAAGGTTGTAAGAGTGCATTATTTATAGCGATAGTTATTGGAACGTTTAATACCTTATTATTAGTATTTTTCGCAAACGATTTATTCAGTTTATTTATTAATGAACCTAATGCAATTAAAGAAGGTACTAATTATCTTATTATAATTGGATATTCTCAAGTATTTATGTGTGTTGAAATAGTTGTAGCAGGTATATTTAGAGGTTTATCAAAGCCACTTTTACCGTCTGTTATAATGATAATATTTACAACTCTTAGAATTCCATTTGGATATTTATTCTCTCACTATATTGGAATTGATGGAGTTTGGTGGAGTATAAGTATTAGTAGTATGTTTAAAGGTGTAATATTATATATTATATTTAGTTATATGCAAAAAAATAAAAAGATTTATGCATAAAAATAGTTCCTACGAAATATAGGAACTATTTTTTTATGAAAGTGTAACTCTTTGTATTTCTGTAAATTTCTCAAAATCTTCTTCTCTAAGAACTGCAAATTCAATAACTGTAGGTTCTACTGCACGAACATATATATATTCATTTTCGAATGCTTTATCAATTTGAAGTGTTACTCTTTTAGTTTCTGAAACTGCTAAAGTGTTAGTACTTGCAAGTGGTGAAGTAGTGTAATATATTTCAAAGTTAACTTGGCTTGCACTAATTAATTTACACCATTCGCTATATTCGTTTTGTGGAGTTAATATTGGTATTAATTTTTTCTTTTTGTTTCTACCAACGTAGAATTTAAATTTAACTTCATCATCAACTTTATTATTGTTATTTATAACTTTTATATTTCCGCTTTCACGACCTTCAAGAAGTCCAAATGCAACTCCTGTTTTACCTGTTGGGCGAGTAATATCTTTTGAAATTTTAAGTCCCATTTCTTTTTGCTTTTCGTATGCATCATCGTTTCCAAGAGGAGGGAATAATTCAAAGATGCTATTTTCAGTTTCAAGAGTTACCGCAACTTCGCTTAGATTATTATTGTCCTCAACTAATTCAGTAAACTGATTTTTAATGTATTTATCAAATATTTCATTTACGAATCTACATTTTGAAGAATTTCCTGCAAGGAATATATTTATTTTTCCAAGTTTTCTAGTATTTTTGTTTTCAAATGCCATTCTAAGACATTCAAAGAAGTTTATAATTCCTTTTTCAATTCTATCTTCAACAACTTTTAATAATTCTTCAGTGTTAACTTCTAAAATTGTGTTTGGACTATCAGAACCATCATTTTTAAATAATGAAACTCCTATTTGACCATCATTAAATTGTCCTTCGAAGTTTTCGTGTTGCTCCCAAAGTGGTCTTAATTTTTCCATTAATTGACGAGTGTTAATCCTTGCCTCTTGAGAATCATTAAGTAAGTCTTCAGATCCTTCGAATTTCTTGCACTCTGGAGGTAATACAAAGCTAATTTCATTTTGAAGTAGGGTAGATGAATTATTTTTGAAAACTTCGAAAGCTAAAAGTTCAAGAATATTTTCCCCACCTAAATATCTATCTCCACCGGCACCAAAATGCTCAATAATATAGTCGTATCTATCATCATCACATTCACTAAAAATACCGAAATCAAAATCCGTAGTTCCTCCACCAAAATCGAATACTCCATAAAATACTTTTTCATCATCTTCCGGATCAAACCCGTATTCAGTAAGTGCAGAAATAGCATAAGCTGCAGGTTCACTTGCACCACAAGTTATTTTGAAGTTTTTCATAGAAGTTTCATCTTCTAAAATTTCATTTGGTAAGCTCTTTTTAATACCTTTTTCAAAACTTTCTATAATCTTATTTCTAATGTCTTTTTCATAAGTTACAGGGAATGAAAGAGTGTAGTTTAGATATATTCCATTTTTCATATTGTTTATGTATAGCCCTAAATAGTAGGCATATATTTCAACTGGGTTAAAGTCGTTTTCATCAAGTTCTAAGAATGTTGGAATATCAATGCTACGACCTTGTTTATCTTTTATTTTAACCTTTTTATTCTTATTTCCGCACCACTGCTTTATTTCGTTAAAATATGCATAATAATCTTCACTCTTACTTCCAACTAAACTATCGAATGCCACGTGAGAAACTGTTAAATCGTTCCACTTAGTTTTTGGACGACCATTACTAGACTGATAGTCTTTTATGAAGTTATCAAGATTTATGAATTCCATAATAGTTGGGTTTTCGTAGTGCTTAGCTTGTACCTCTTTTTTAAGATTTTCAGTTCCAATTCGCATAGGCCTAATTTCTGTGTTACTTTCTTGGTATGCAACTATTGTGCTTTTAGTACCAAAGTCTATTCCAACTATTCCGCCTTCTTTAACGTCACGAAGTGGATTTCTGTATACCATACTAGATTCAAGAGATACCTTTTTAGTTTTTGTAGAAGTTGGAGAAATTTCTAATTCCCAGTGACCACGATTTATGTCTGTAAGAATTTTTGAATCGAATCTACCTGCAGAAAATCTATCTTTATCACAATTTAATAATTCATCGGTAAACTTTAGTCCGTCAAGTTTTATTTCTTCATCACTTATATCAGATACTTTTTGTATATTTATCTTTATTCTTGACTTTATTTTATCTAAATCAAGGTTTAATATATTTTTACTTATATTAGTATTTAACCTACTTCTATCAACCTTTGGACAATCTGATGAAAAATCAAATTCGATAGCGTTATTTGAGCTTTCAAATATGTTGATGATTTCTTGATATTTGTCTTCAATAAGAGTATTCATTGGAATAAGTCCATTTTTTAGCCATAAATACAATACTTCATTGTTTAAAACTTTAGTTGCATCTTTTTTTAATAATCTAAATACAGGAACAATAACCTCAACAGAATCTCCGGTAGTATTATAATCGATATCTCTATATCTAGCATTATTATTATCATCAGAATAAGCAATATACTTACTAGTATTTTTATTCTTATTATAATAAACACTATAATCACCATACTTAAATGGATAGTTTATATTTTTATTTAAAAATATTCTATGCTCATCTAAGGTGAAAAAGTCCCATTTTAAGTTTTCAAAGTTAAATTGTTCCGTATATTTTTTTATGAAATAATCTTTAGTATGATTTCTAGTTCCTTCTACAACACAATCATAGTATTCAGTATTTGGAATACATAAAACTGTTTCATTATCATAAACTACCTTTTTGCTCCCCATAAATACGAATCTTTGCTTTAAGTGTTCCTGTGCATCTTCAAATACTTCTTTTATTTTTTCATCGTAATTATCAAGTAAATTATTAAAATCTTTCTCATACTCTTTCTTTAAAGCATCGTCGTATTCTTTTTGTTGTTTTTTGACTAGCTTTTGTTTTTCTTTTTGAAGTAATTCTTCTTCAATATAAATATGATCTATATTCTTAGTCATTTGTTATCCCCCTTATTTTTTATTTACCTTATTATACAATATTTGTGACAAGATTGTAATTAAAATTTCATTTATATACCAAATAAAAGTTTATTTGACCTAATAATTTGATAATATACTTAACATATGATTTAATAGTATAATGAATGGGTAAGTTTTAAAGGATTAAAATAAACGATAGTTTATTATTTGAAAGGAAATTGTTATGAATAAAATCGAATTATTAGCTCCTGCAGGAGATTTGGAAAGATTAAAAATAGCCTTCACATATGGTGCAGATGCTTGTTATATTGGTGGAGAAATTTTTGGAATGCGTTCGTCTGCAAAAAACTTTTCATTTGATGATATGAAAGAGGCAACTAGATTTGCCCATAACTTAGGAAAGAAAGTTTTTGTTACGTTAAATATAATTCCAAAAAATAATGACTTAAATAGATTACCGGCATATCTTCTAAAACTTGAAGAATGTGGAATTGATGCAGTTATAGTTAGTGATGGGGGAGTATTTTCTATAGTTAGAAAAACTGTGCCAAATATGGAAATTCACATTAGTACACAAGCGAGTACTTCAAATTCAAAAGCATCACAATTTTGGTACAAAATGGGGGCTAAAAGGGTAGTTACTGCAAGGGAACTTTCGTTTAGTGAAACTAGAAGTATAAGAGATAATGTGCCTGAAGATATGGACATTGAGGCATTCGTGCACGGGGCAATGTGTATGTCGTATTCTGGAAAATGTGTTATAAGTAATTATACTACAGGTCGTGATGCAAATCGTGGGGCTTGTGCTCAACCTTGTAGATGGAAATATGATTTAGTTCAAGAAAATAATGGAGAATACGAAAAAGTGTTAGATGATATAGATTCTTCATTCTTCTTTAATTCAAAAGATTTATGTATGATAGAATATGTAAAAGAACTTATTGAATGTGGAATAACTAGTTTTAAAATAGAGGGGAGAATGAAAACTGCATACTACGTTGCAACTACAGTTCGTGCATATAGAATGGCCATAGATGCATATTATAAAGATCCTGAAAACTTTAAGACTAACAGTATGTGGCTTGAGGAACTTAAAAAGGGAAGTCATAGAGATTATTCAACAGGTTTCTATTTTGAAAGCCCAAAAGCTGAAGATCACAACTACGATAGTTCATCATATATTAGAAACTTTGACTTTATAGGAATCGTTCGTGAAAAGTTAGAAGATAATTACTACGTTGTTGAACAAAGAAATAGAATGTTCTTAGGGGATAAAATTGAGATAATTGGACCATTTAAAGAAACTATTAATACAACTATTATAGAACTTTATGATGATAAAGGCTTACCAATAGAATCAGCTCCTCACGCAAAACAAATAGTTAAAATGAAA
>JAWXUS010000010.1:0-2428 GCA_044426235.1 Peptostreptococcaceae bacterium
ATAATTGAAAATATTTCAAAAGAAAAAATAAGAGATCAGGCTTTGATAGTCTTTTTAATAACAACAGGTTGTATGGTTAATGAATTAATAAGAGTTAAGTGGAGAGATATTAGTTTTTTTAAAAATGATTACTATATTACACTAAGTAAAAATGGAAAATCTAGAATGATTAAGATGCATCCACTTTGTACATACCTTCTTAATGAATATAGAGGAAGTAAGGCTATTGAAGATAATGATGAATTAATTTTTACTAGTGCAAAAACTAATTCTATAACAGATAGAAATGTTAGATTTATCGTTAGGAAAATACTTGATAAATCAGGACTTACTAATAATTCATCAAAAGATTTTAGACATTCATTTGCAGCTATTAGTTTAAGGCTTGGAGCTAATGATGAAGATTTAAAGCATAAACTTGGTTGGTCAAAAGCGAATAGCTTATCAAAGTATAAATATGTTATTGATTTTGTTGGAGACGATTTTTCTAACAAAAAAAGTACAGAATTCTACAAATTAGAAGATTAAAAAATAATGTGAACTAAATTATAAAAAAACTTGTTAAAGTTCGATAAATTTTGTATAATATAATTAAGTTCGATTTACATAAACTAAAATAAGGAAGGTATTATTATGAGTTATTCAACATATAACAATCCGTTAACGGATAGATATTGCAGTAAAGATATGAGTTTTATTTTTTCTCCACAATTTAAATTTGAGACTTGGAGAAAACTTTGGATAGCACTAGCAGAAGGTGAAAAAGAGCTAGGAATCGACATAACAGACGAACAAATTGAAGAATTAAAAGCTAATGTTTCTAATATAAATTTTGATGATGCAAGAAAAATAGAAAAAGAAGTAAGACACGACGTTATGAGTCACGTTAAGGCTTATGGAATGCAATGTGATAAAGCAAAAGGAATAATACATTTAGGGGCAACTTCTGCTTATGTTGGTGACAACACGGACGTTATACAAATGGACGAGGCTTTAAAGTTAATAAGAGTTAAACTTGTAAACTTAATAAATAACTTAAAAGAGTTTTCTTTAAAATATAAAGATGTTCCTGCATTAGGATTTACTCACTTCCAAGCAGCACAACTTACAACAGTTGGAAAAAGAGCGACTCTTTGGGCACAAGATTTAGTTGTTGATTTAGAAGACTTAAACTTTAGAATAGAAAATATGAAGTTAAGAGGAGTTAAAGGAACTACTGGAACTCAAGCAAGTTTCCTTAGTTTATTTGATGGAGATCACGAAAAAGTTAAGAATTTAGATAAAATAATATGTAGTAAAATAGGATATAAAGCATCTTATGCAGTTAGTGGTCAAACATACACTAGAAAGCTTGATTATCAAGTAATAACTATATTATCTGGAATAGCACAAAGTATGCATAAAATGACTAATGATATTAGATTACTTCAAAGTTTAAAAGAGTTAGAGGAGCCATTTGAAAAAAATCAAATAGGATCATCTGCTATGGCATATAAGAGAAATCCTATGAGAAGTGAAAGAATAGCATCTTTATCAAAATATATAATTTCTGAGAGTTTAAGTCCAGCACTTGTTCAATCTACACAGTGGTTAGAGAGAACTTTAGACGATTCTGCAAACAAAAGACTTGCTATTCCTCAAGCATTTATGGCGGCGGATGCTATACTTGAAATTGGAATAAACGTAACTGATGGATTAGTAGTTTATGAAAATATGATAAATAAACGTATAAATGAAGAACTTCCATTTATGGCAACTGAAACTATACTTATGGAAGCTGTAAAAAGAGGTGGAGATAGACAAGAACTTCACGAAATAATAAGAGAATACTCAATGGATGCAGCACATAGAGTTAAAATGGAAGGTTTAAGTAATAACTTAATAGAACTTATAATAAATGACGATTCATTTAAAATGAGTAAAGAGGAAATATTATCAATAATGGATCCTAAAAACTTCATAGGAAGAGCACCAGAACAAGTTGTTGAATTTGTTGAAGATATTATTAATCCAATAATTGAAGAATATAAAGATTTATTAGGTGTTGATGTTGATTTACACGTTTAATAAAAAAAGGGAATGCTAAAAATTAGCATTCTCTTTTATTTTTCTATTGATATGTTTATATTAAAATCTTTGTAGATAGAAGTTCTAATAAATGTTTTTATAAATATTGTATAGAAATTAATTTCATCGCCGTCTAAAGTGACATTTGATTTAATATTTTCAGTAATATTTTCTTTTGAATTTTCATCATTGCTTTGTAGATTTGAATTTATACTTGAACATAACTTATTTAATTTTTCTTGTTTTAGTTCGATATCAATTTTGTCTAAAAATTCTTTTAGGTAATCCTTATCGTTATAAATAAACTTTTCAATTTCAAGTTTATCATTTCCTTTTGTAGCATTAATTATATTGTTATTTA
>JAWXUS010000010.1:2528-52193 GCA_044426235.1 Peptostreptococcaceae bacterium
CTAAAATCAAATACAATATTTGAAATTTCTGTGAATAGAGAAGTTAATATTTCTTTTTTTCTATTTTGCATTAAGTTAGTTATTTGATTAATTATATCTATAAGTTCCATTTTGTCTTCTTTAAAATTTATTTCATCTATGTCGATTAAGTAGTCTATGTCTGTGTTTGAAAAAGCTCTCTTAACATTTTTAATGCTAATATCAGACTCTGCTAGAACACTTTTTATTTTATTTATTAAAAAGTTATTATCTTTAAAAATAACATTTATAGAAAGTTCATCTTTAAAGTTTTCGTTTTTAAATATTTTTATTGTTGCATCAAAGTTGTCGTTGTAATTTTGAATTACAAAAAATTCATTAGTTCCAAAGTTTGAAAGAGATTTTAGTGCTTGTATTTTTGGATTTGTCCCCGTTCCAGTGATTAATATTTTTTTATTTTTGTTACAGAGTTTCTCTAAGCTAATTTCACGATATTTATTAATATTTTCAGTTAAGTATATTGACCCCTCAAATAAAAGTTTTATATGGTTTTTATAAAATATTTCAGATTCATCATCAATAAATTCAGGAATATCATTATAAAATTCTAGAAAATCTCTGTACTCATAATCATTAACCGTTAAAATATCATTGGTTAATTTTGTTAATTTTTTTCTTGTTTCACTATCAAAATCATCAAGGTCTTGAACGTGAGTTTTTTTGTTGTATATTGACTGAAAAGTCATTTTCCCGTTGTTTTTTTTATTAAAAATTTTAAACATAAATACCTCCACCTCTAATAATACGTATATTTATATGAATAATTTATCAAAAAAATATAACTAAGCTAATTTTGCTTAGTTATATCATTCATCAATAAAAAATTCGCCTTTTTTACCCATTGTATATGATAAATATATTATTCTTTTTTCACTATCTGTTAAATCCCTATTTAATATTGTTTTAAATTCCTTAAAAAGCTTTTTATTATCAACAACTTTTTTAGTACGAGTTCTACTTCTTTGTTTTTTTCTTAAATGATTAATATTAAATGTTTCGACTTTAATATTTTTTGAGTAAACTCTTCTAAAAATTTCATAAGTATAGTATGCATCGTTAAATGCATCGTGATAATTTTTATTTTGTTCAACATTTAAAAGGGTGATAGCATTTTGAAGTCCTATACTTTTTCCACTTGGATTTTTTAGAAATATTGAGGCATAATTTTGGATATTTATATATTTATTTGGAAGTTCGCTACAATCTAATTTATTGTAGCTAATATTTCTAAATAATTCTTTAATATCTGTTCCTCCCCATATGCCAAAAACAATTTCATCATCTCCTAAAAAGTCTAGAAAATTATTATATACTTCATTAAAATTAGGCGCTTTTTTAACTGTATCTAAAGTGATACCAGTTATTTTAGATACGAAAGGATGAATTTTTTTGTATAAATTAGGTTTTATATAACTATTGAATTTATCTATTATATTAAAATTCTTATCTAGTTTTATAGCGCCTATTTGAATTATTTCAAAAGGACAATCTTCATTTGAAACTGTTTTATTTAAAAAATTGTCAAATCCCTGATTAAATTCAAGGTCAAAAATAACATACTTCATAATTTTCTCCTATCTAAATTTTGTCTTCCTTAAAAGTATAACTTAAATTAACTCAAATTAAAATAAAAAAACTTATAAACAAGAAAGTATGTATTGGTTTATATTTTTATAGTCAATTGAATTTTTAAGAGATGTAATATTTTCTTTTATAAATTCAAGAGTATTATCAATATCACCACTAATTATTTTTTCTAAAATATTTGTTAAATCAACATCATCATTATATATAAGTCCAATTCCCTTATCAACTATGAATTTTGCATTTTCTATTTCTTGTCCAATTTTAGGATTTTTAACTATTATAGGTGTATTTGAATGAATTGATTCAAATAAAGTGGCACCACCAGGTTTTGTAACTAATATATCTACATCTTTTAAAAAGTTTGGCATATCTGTTATAAAACTGTGTACTTTAATGTTTTTTAGAGGTTTTTTTATAGTTAAATTATTATATAACTTTTTATTTTTTCCAGTAACAATATTAATTTCAATTTTAGTATTATTATAAAGTAGGTTATCCAAATTATAAAAATAACTTTCATTAACATCAAAAAATCCACGTCCTCCTCCTATAAAACTAATTCGAAGTTTTTTAGAAGGTGTTTTTTCTAAGTTATAAAAATCGGTATTAGTTGGGACTCCAGTTACCTTAACTTTTTCTGGACTAATTCCTTTTTGCATAAAGCGATTTTTAATTTCACTAGAAGGAACAAAGTATAAATCTGTCGAATTAAATATCCATTCCAAACTATCAACAACATCTGTTATTATAGTTATAGTTTTGATTTTTTTATTTGTGTATTTGTTTCTAAAATTATCAACACAAGATGCAGCTAGTGGAAATGTTGAAATTATTAAATCAGGATTTATATCTAGAATATATTGGATTAAGTTTGGAGTATATAATTTATTTGATAGATCAAGTCTTGGATCGAATGATTTTTTTAAATAATAATAATAATTATAAATTCCTGGAGCGTATTTGGTATTACTTTCGTAAAGTTTTATCATAGGTTTATTCATAATTGGTATACTTGCATCTATAAAATTTTCAATTATTATATTATAATTATTATCATATTCTAAAATTGACTTTTTTATGGCACGTGCAGCACTAATATGTCCTGCACCAAACTGCGCAGTTAATATTAAGATAGTTTTTTTATTCATTAGTTCACCCCTAAAGTTATTAATATTATTGTATTATACAGTTATAAAAAATTAAAATCAAGACGGAAAGGTATCTCTATGAAAGAACAAGTTAAAAAAGAAATTAGTTTTTTTGATAAATTTAAAACCATAACATTTTTAATTATTGGTACTTTGATATTTTTTATTCCAATAAAGTCAAATGGTGAATTTATTAATATTTATTATATGCTACATAGCTATATAAAATTAAATCACATTAGTTTTGTAAAAGCGAGTGTTTTAGTTTTGGCATTGCTTGGAAGTATAAGAGGAATTTATAAGACTCAAAATAAAAATGATCATTTAAGATATTTTAGAATAATTAGTGTTATTATTTTATTCTCACTTTTTTATTCTAAAAAAGAATTATTTTCAATAGATAATACTACAACTACGTTATTAAATGAGATTTCAGTTAGTATATTTATTAGTTTATTAATTGGAAGTGTTTTTGCTCAATTTATAGATTTTTTAGTTGAAGTATTTGAATTTTTATTTTCAAAAATTTCAAAAGTACTTTTTGATATTAGTGGTCGTGGAGTATTTTGCGTTGTTATGTTTTTAATTACAGATAGTTTCTTTGGATTATTTTTACTTAATAAATTATTTAAAGAAGGAAAGTTAAGACAAAAGGAAGGCGCTATGATACTTCTAAACTTTTTCTTTATGCCACTTTTTGTAATAAATATATTTATAGGTAGAGTTAATATATCTAAATTAGACTTTTTATTTAGTTCGACTTTAGTACTTATTATAGTTAATTTTTTAATGTGTAGAATTTATCCAATATCAAAAAAGAAAAAATCGTACAACGTAAAAAATAGAGTAAATAATAAAAAATATAAAGATCTTAATGAAGTATTTGAATATGTTGTAAAAAAGGATAGACATAAAAATATTAGTAAAGAATTAAAAGACGATTTACAAGAAAGTATTGAGTTTATTACACAAATTTTACCAGACATTGTGATTTTAACATACGTATCAAGTTCTATTTTAGGATTTATACATTTAGAAAATATTTTTGTAGATATACTAAAACCGCTTATGGAATTTTTAAAATATGATAACTATTCAGAAATACTTAGCTTTGTATTTCTTAACTTATTAAATGGATTTTATGCACTAAATCATATCAGTTTAAATATTTTATATGATAGTAAGGTTTTAATAATGCTTATATTTTCATTTGGATCAATTTCTATTATAAAAAATATTTTATTTAAAAAAGTAACTAAGATACAAGTTTCATATTTTGACTTTTTTGCTACATATTTTTTAAGAACATTTTTAATAATAGTTGTTTATTCGCTAATTATATACATAAAAAGAGGATATTTAATTTTAGGATAAATATAGTAACCCAAATAAATGAAAATCATATACTTTAATTATAGATTAAATACAACTTAGGGGGAACTTGACTTGAAAAAGAAAAAGTATGATAAAATCTGTAATTACTGTGATAAATGCGGATATGATAATTTATCTGATAAAAATTATAAATTAAATGAATATGAAGAAATGAAAATGAAATTAAAATGTTGTGAAGATAAGATAGAAAAATACGAAGAAAAAGTTGAAATGTATGAAAATACACTTAAAAAATACAATAAAAAACTTGATAAATACGTTGGAAAATTAGAAAAAGAAGATAAGTATGTTAAACCTTTAGATAAAAAATATAAGTGTTCTAAAGATAAATATAAAGAATATAATTTCGAATCAAAAGATAAGTATGTATATCCTAAAATGAATGATGAATCAATGTATTTATATCCAAATATGAATGAATACGTTGAAATGGGTACTAAATGCGATAGAGATGATAAGCATATGAAAAAAAATAAAAAATGTATTCACTATGAATATATAAATCCTGACTATGTGGAAAATGGGTACGTAGAGAATGGATACGTAGAGAATGAATATATGGATAATTCTTATGTAGGAAATGATTATATTGAAAATGGATATGTAGATAACTATTATTTAGAAAATGGATATGTAGGAAATGGATATATGGATAATTCTTATGTACAAAATGATTACACTGAAAATTATATTTATGTAAATCCAGATATAATGATTGATCCTGAAATGATGGTAGATCCTGAATATGTAGATGAATTAACTTATTTAGATCCTGTAACTTATGTTACTCCAATGTATGATATGAATAATATGACTTGTGCTTGTAAGATACACGAAAAATATCCTTCAGTAGGTCAAAACTATATGAGTTTTGAAGATATGTGGAAAGAATATTTAAATATGATGAACCAAATGTTTAATAACATAATGGTTAAATAAGAATGCCTAAGGCATTCTTATTTTTTTAGAAGTTGTTTTTCAATATCTTTATAGATACTATCCATTAATTCATTAAAAGCTTTATTTGAATTTAGATATTTAACAACTATTTGATTTCTAAAAAAAGATGCATATTCTTTGTTTAAATCATTCATTTTATTACTAGCATCTTTTAATTTATAACTTGAATATATTGAGTTTTTTGATTTTACATAAGAATCTAGTTGTTTTTTTAGAGTTCTATTTTTTTCAAGTTCAAGTTTATTTTTGTGCATTTCCTTAAATTCTTTAGTATTTTTTATTTCATTTGCAAGATCAACAGATTTTTTGTTTACCATAAAAGCCCCCTAGGTGTAAAAATTTAGTAAATATATTTATATTTTTGTTTATTTTATAGTATGATAAATATCAAAAAATATTTCTTAAAAAGGTAACAAATGTTTAAAAAATTAATAATATAAATTGTAGGACAAAAAGAATATCAACGTGGAAAAAGAAGGCTTTTAGCCTTCTTTTTGGAGTATTTATATACAAGTTAATTTATTTAGGAAAAGTTCAAACATAATCCCATCATTTCTATCTGTATCAAATTTAGTGTTGTATTTAATAACATCATAAATAAAATCACTTGCAATTTCTACTGATTTATAAAGGTCAAAACCTCGAACAGTAAGGGCGGAAATTATTGATGAGAAAATATCTCCAGTTCCACTATATGATTTTTTATTATATTTTTTCTTTATTATAAAGTGTTTTTTAGTTTCATTATTAAATCCAAAATTAAGTACGAAATCATCTCTTAAAATTCCGGTTATTATTATTTTCTTAGGGCCAAGGTTTGAAAGAGTTTTACATATTTCTAGAATTTCAACATCATCTAAGTCTAAATTATTAAGATCTTTATTAGTAAGAAGTAATGCCTCCGTTAAATTTGGAGTAATTATGTAGCTTTTTTTTACAAGTTCTTTTATTTTTTTACACATTTCTTCATCGAAAACAGGATATAACTTTCCTTCATCTCCAAGGATTGGATCAACTAAAACTGGTACATTTGGATTTTCATCTATGAAATTTGAAACTATTTTTATTTGATCCATAGATCCTAAAAATCCACTATATATAAAATCAAACTCTACATTTAGATTTTTCCATACAGATTTATATTTTATCATTTCATCTTTTAAGTCTAAAAAGCTATATTCATCATACCCAGTTTGGCTTGATAAGATAGCGGTAGGGTATGGACAACATTGTATTTTAAGCGATGAAATTATAGGAAGTGATGCAGTTAAAGAACATCTACCAATTCCAGATAAATCATTTATACAAGCAATTTTTTTCATAAAACCTCCAAAATAAATATCAAAATTGAATTAATTAACAATAATATTATAACATTATTAGTAAAGATTAATTAATAATTTTTTTTTGGTTATACTATTTTTAACAAAATTATTAGGAGGTCTAGACTTTGAAGAAATATTTTAAAATAATGTTATTATTTTTAGTTCTTTTAATTTCAACTAGTAATAACTTAAAAAGAGAAAAATCAATATTTACAAGTATTTTAAATAATGATGACAAAATAGAAGAAAAAACTAAACAAAAAGAAGAACAACCTCTTGAATTAAATGAAGAAAATTGTACAGACGTTCTTCAAAATATATTTGATACTAGAAACAATGCAATTCTTAGAAAAGACGAAGAAAGCATTAAAAACCTTTATGAGACCGATAAAAAGGTTGGTAGGTGGGCATTTGAACATGAAGTAAATAAAATGAAGTACCTTGAAAATTGGTCTCACAAGCAAGGAACTATATTTAGTGAAATAAAAACGGGTATAGTACTTAGAAGTGTTAAAGAAAAAGAAAAGGATTTATATGAAGTAATTTGTTCAACTTCAACAGAGTATAGTTATTCATATGAAGGACAAGAAGAAGTTAATAATTGTAAAATAGGTACTAATCATTACCTAAATATAAAAGTTATAGGCGATAAATTTATAATTGCAAAAGAATGGTATGAAGATCCATTTGCAGATAGTTTAAGTCTTGAAAATATAGATTCACAGGATATAAGAAGTTTTATATTATCTCAAGAACCAAAAGAATTTACATTAACAGAACAACAACAATTAGGAATGGATTATGCGCATAAATACTGTGGAGTTTCAAACGATCCAGAATATGATTTTAAATTTAATAAAGAATATAAAAATTTTAATCCAGACGGAGGAGATTGCGCCAATTTTGCATCACAAATAATGTTTGAAAGTGGAGCATTTAAGAAAAATAATATTTGGAATTATGCAGATAGACAAGGAACTAAGGCTTGGGTTAATGCGCAAGGATTTACACATTATATATTAAATTCTCAAAGAGGTAGCTTAATAATAAATGGTAGCTATCAAGAAATTTATAAGGTTGCATATAATATGAGGCCAGGAGATTTCGTTGCATATGAAAAAGGTGGAAGAATAACGCATGTTTCAACTGTGACAGGTCACGATGCAAAAGGCTATCCATTAGTTACTTGCCATAATACTGATAGGTTACTTGTACCTTGGGATCTTGGTTGGAGTAACAAAAATATTAAGTATCATTTAGTAAGAGTGCATTATTAAGGTATATTATTCACTAAAATTGTTTATACTATCTATTGACAGGACAACCTGTATATGTTAAAATGTATTTAAGTTACATAGTAACGAATGTGTGTTTTTTAGGAGGATTTAATATGAAAACTGGTGTAGTTAAGTGGTTCAACAATGAAAAAGGATTTGGATTTATATCTGTAGATGGAGAAGATGATGTATTTGCACATTTCTCAGCTATAAGTGGAGATGGATACAAGTCTTTAGAAGAAGGACAAAGTGTTGAATTCGAAGTAGTTGAAGGTGCTAAAGGACCTCAAGCTGCTAACATAATTAGATTATAATCTAATCAATAGTTCATATATATATTAGTATCGCTAGTAGTATGTGAGAAATGGTCGCAATGAATTTTGCGGCTTTTTTAATGCACAAAATTCTACTATGAATAAATTTTCATTTTATAAATTATCCATAATATGATAAAATAATATAGACAAAGGTTTTGGAGGGGTTTTATGAATATATTATTTTTTTTGACACCAAAGAGTGAAGTAGCATTTTTATATGAAGATTTTAATATGAGGCAAGCACTGGAGAAGATGGAGTATCACAGATATGCATCAATTCCAATAATAAGCAGGGAAGGTAAATACATAGGAGCAATAACAGAGGGTGATCTACTTTGGACTTTAAAAAATGATTGTTATTTAGATCTAAAAAAGGCTGAAGATATTCCAATTATGAGTTTAAAAAGAAGAAAAGATAATAAAGCAGAAAGTATTAATGCAAATATCGAAGATTTGATGACAACATCTATGAATCAAAATTTTGTACCCGTTGTTGATGATAATGATATTTTTATAGGGATAATAAAAAGAAGAGATATAATAGAATATTGTTATGATAAGTTAAAAGCAATCCCCGTTTAGGGATTGCTTTTTTTAATTATAATATTTCGAATTTATCAGCGTACTTTTCGTTAAGCTCAGCTATTTTATCTTCGAAAGCAGTTTGCATTTTTTGATGCTTAACTTCTTCTTCTATGCTGTGTTTAACTTCTTCAAATGGAGTATTCATTTCATCATTTAAGCTAACAAGCTTTATTAAGTGATATCCAAATTGAGTTTCAACAGGTTCACTTACTTCTCCTTCAGCTATTGTGAAAGCTACTTCTTCAAATTCAGGAACCATTTGTCCTCTTGAGAATTCACCTAAATCTCCACCAGCCTCTTTAGATGGGCAAGTTGAATGTTCTTTAGCACAATCTTCAAAACTTACTATATTTGACTTTATTTTTTCAAGTAATTCTTGAGCATGTTCCTTAGTTTTTACTAATATATGCTTAGCATTTGCCATAGCAGGTTTTTTGTATTTGTGAGTGTTTGAGTTGTAGTGACTTAAAACATCTTCTTCAGTAACTTTTACACTTTCTAAAGATTTATTAACTGCTAATTGCTTTAGTAAACCTTCTTTAAGTTTGTTTAATTCTTCTTTGAATATTTCTGTTTTTTCTATTTCAGTATCAATTGCCTCTAAGTAGAATAATTCTTGATCTACTAATTCTTTAGCTATTTGCTTTTTAGCCTCATCAGTTGTATAGTACATTGCTTGTTGAGGAGGTAGAGTATTTATTAATTGTTCAACATCTAAGTTAGTTATTTCTTTTCCATTAACTGTTGCTAATATTTTCTTTTCCATAATATTCTCCTTTAAAATTTTGCTTATAGTTATAATAACAAAAAAGACAACATTTGTCTAATATAAAAATGTTATTACAAGTAAAAGTATTGATGAAATTATTCCGACTAACCCTTCTTCAATGTGGTACTTAAAAAGGGTCTTATATGATATATACCCACAAATTATGTTTACTAAAGTTTTTATATTTAAAAAAAGTATATTTGTAGGTAAGACTAATAAGCTAATTGATGAAAATGCAAATGAAAAAATAATGCTTATTCGATATTTAGTAAGTATTTCATATCGTTCTTTTTTTAGGTTTAGAGTTATGTAGATGATTGATAAAGTAATAAATGAGATTAGTAATATATAATCAGTTTCTATATTTGATAATACAATCCATTTATACCATACGATTATCCAAAAACTTATAAAGAGAGTACGAAAATAATTTTCTAAAAATTTTTCCTTCATAGAAAGCTCCTTTTATGATAATAGTATTATTATATACTAAAATAAATAAAAACTTCTACAAATGTAGAAGTTTTATTTAACTAATATTGCAATTTTAGCTTCTTCGTTGTATTGAACTTGAACCATTTGGTTTTTCTTGATTTTTTCGAAATCTTCTCCACCGTGTTCAATTTCAAGTCTAACTGGAAGTTTTCCTTGCTTTAGAAGTATTGTATATTTGTTTTTATCTTTTTTATCAACACTTATTAAGTTACCCATATAAGGTTTAAAGTTTTGTAGGTTTTCTCCACTTTTTTTAATGTATAAGTAAGTTAAACCAGCAATTACTAAGTTTATTAAAAGTGTAGCCCACCAAGGTAGGTTAAGTGCCATACCAACAAAAATCATAACAAACATAATTATAAGAGGTATAATTGCTTTTTTTAGAAGTAACTTTGACATTATTTCATTAGCTCTTTTTTCAGAACCACTCATAGTTTGTGCTTTTGCAAAATTCTCTGCAAATTTGTCTTTTAAGCTCATAAAATTTCTCCTTTATATATTTACTTATATTATGTACAATAAACTATATTATATTTTATCATAAATTTAGAAAAAATAAAATAATAACTATTAAATAGTTAAATAATTAATCAAAATTTGTTAATGATAATTAAAGTTAGTGTTTTAATTAATATATTCAAAAGTTATATATAATATAATTTATTTATATAAAATAAAGAATTTTTAATGAAATATATTATACTTTAATATATAATGAAAGTATTTAGTTATAGGAGGTTTTTTATGTCTGATAAAATAATTGATTTTTCAAATGTTAAAAATAAAGTTAAAGAGTCTGATGTGGATAAATTTGAAGACTATTTATATAATCTGTACTATTCTGTTATGGACGGAAGTATGAGTATGGTGAAATTTTCGAGTAAGGTTATGGATTATATGAAAGAAAATGATATTTCTCAAGAAAAATTTATGAAAATACAAACTAAATTTATGGAGAGATATGGATTTAGTGGTTCTGATATAGAAAAAGAACTTAAAAAGTTTGGACCAGATTCACCACTTAATAACATAGGAAAAGATGATATTAGCGATAAAGATTTAGAAAATATAAAAAATGGGGCACTTTTTTATGAAAGACACAAAGATAATTTAAGTTTATCAACTACTACAAATATAAAAATAGTTAGTGATAAAAATGATGTTACAGTTTGTTTAGATAAAGAAAATGTTATAATTTACTCAATAAAGAATATAGATTTAAGTGACAAGAAATTAAATGATTTTATACTTTCTTATAAAACAGTAACTGGAAAAGAATTAAAGGTTACACTTTGTTCAAATTGTATTAAATATACGTATTAAAAAATTAAAGTATTAGGGGGAATTATGCCATTAAATGTAATAAACAATTCGGTAGATAGTTTAACTAAGGGTGAGGAGAAAATACTTGATAAATTAAAAAATATATATAAAGCGATTAGTAATGATGCTTACTTATATATTCAACCAAAATTAAATAATTTAATACCTGATTTTATTTTAATTGATAGAGTAAAGGGAATTTGTGTGCTTGAGGTCAAAGATTGGTCATTAGATTATATTAGATCTATTGATAAGAGAAAGGTTTATCTTCAAGATAGAATTGATGATAATCCAGTTTTTAAAACTAGTAAGTACGTTGATTTAGTTAATGGTTTTTTTGCAAGCAATGATGATTTAGAATTTGATAGCGATATGGTTTTTGGAAGAACTGTTTTACCAAATATATCGAGCGAAGACTTTTTAAAAATAGAAAATGAACTTACTAAAAATAATATTGAATGTATATTAAAAGATCATTTTACAAAGTTAAGTATTGATAAAATATTTTGTGAGGAAGATTTTAACTTAAGCTATGATGAATTAACTACAATTAGGACAGTACTTTTTCCTGAGATAAAAATACATAGTCAAGAAGATTCTAATGAAGATTTAGATGAAATAATTAAAGCTTTAGATATTGAACAAGAAAACTTTGCTAAAAGAGTGTCTTATGGACATTATATGGTAACTGGTGTGCCTGGAAGTGGTAAAAGTGTTATACTGCTTGCAAGGGCTATTCATTTAGTTCGAGAAAATCCTGAATGGAAAGTTAAAATTGTAACTTATAATAAATCTTTAGCTAGCAAAATACAACATTCTGTTGATTTGGTGTCAAAAGAAATCAACAAAAATAGCTTATTTTATAATATAAATATAAGTAATATAGAAGTTGAGCATTTTCATAAAATGGCCAATAGGGTTTACAATGGAGTAATTGATAAAGACGATAAAGATTGGTGGAGTGAAACTTTGCCAAATTTAGCACTTAAAAAAGCAGTTCCAACTTATGATGCAATCTTAATTGATGAATATCAAGATTTTAGAGATTCTTGGATACATCTTTGTATAAAACTTTGTAGGGAATACACTTATACTAATAATTCAAATGAAGAAGTTAAAGGTATAAATTTATTCCTAGCAGGAGATAGACTGCAAAGTATTTATAATTCAAAGGTTCATAATTGGAGTAAAGATTTTGGAATTAATATGTCTGGACGTTCAAAATTACTTAAAACTTCTTATAGATCAGGTAAAGCAAATACTACTTTAGCACTTAAGTTTTTACAGGAAAATGAAGATTTAATTAAAGAGGTTAATAATTTTTATAAAGACAATGATAAATTTAGCATTAGAGTAAGAGAAAATGATAAGAGTAGTATAGAATTTATTGACGGTGGATACGATATTGTTTGTGATAAGGTAAAAGAAATTTTAGATACTACAAGCTATACTTATGAAGATATTTTAGTTGTTTGTAAGAGTAATTATAGCTGTGATAAAATTTATGATAAACTTGCATCAAATATAAAACATAATAGTGTGAGTCCAAAAAATAGCACTAATAAAAATATAAATAAACCATTAATAATAACTACTTATCACTCTTCAAAGGGGCTTGAAAGTAAAGTTGTAATACTTGTTGATGTTGATAAATTTACAACACAACTTGATTATGAAAAAGAGATTATGGATAGGAAGTTATTATATGTTGGTATAACTAGATCTTCAGAAAAATTAATTATTCACGCTAGTAATTATCAAGATGAAAGTTTTGCAACTACAGTTAAAAATATTTATGAAGAAGCTAATGTATATTCAGTATAAAAAAAGAAATGGCAATTATGCCATTTCTATTTTTTTAACAACTTTAACTCCATTTTGAATCATACTATTTAAAAATATAGTGTTTAAAAATTCTGCTGGGTGAATTTCATCAATATGATAAGTATCAACTAAGTCCATTGGAACTATTATTTCCTTACTTATATTATTTTCATTAAAGTAAGTTTTTAGAGTTATTGCAAGTTGATAAACGCAAATATTTGTACAATCTCCAATTATAACTATGTTTTCAATTCCTTCAAAAGAAAAGTCTTTTAATGCAAAAAAACCATTAGTAGAATTCTTTTTTACAACTTCAATTTTATCAAATACTTTTAATTCATCAACTATTTCACATTCTATAGTATCATCTAAGCAATGATCTGGATAACTTAATAGTTCTATTGAATCTTTAGTATGATGATCTGTAAAAGCCGTAATTTTATTTATATCATTGTGAACTGATTCTACAAAAGTAACTATTGGATTTATTAAATCCTCAAGTCTTTTTGAATATAGGTTACCGTTTTTACAAAATCCGTTGTTAATATCAACGATAAATAGTTGTGTTTTTGATAAATCTAAATTATTAATAGTTTCTAGATTTTTAAGATTTTCATTTAAAATATTTAATTCAGTTTTCAAATTAATTCTCCCTATTTTGAATTTTCAATTTGACTTTCTAAATCACTTAAATATTCGTATCTTTCATATTTTAACTCAAGTTCATTTTCAAGAGATTGTTTTTCATTCATTAACTCTTGAAGTTTAGTAAAGTCAGTTGAATGTTTAATTAATAATTCGTCAAGATTAACTATTTTTCCTTCTATTTTTTCAATTTCATTTTCAATATTTTCATATTCTCTTTGTTCGTTATATGTGAACTTTAATTTTTTAGTTTGTTTTGGTTTTTCAGTTTTAGTATTTTTTTCTTTAATTATTTTTTCTTCGTTAAACTCTATATTTTGAATTTCTCTATAAATAGAGTAGTCGCTATAATTTCCAGTAAATATTTTTATATCTCCAAGTCCCTCATAAGAGAAAATTTTATTACAAATTCTATCAAGGAAATATCTATCATGTGATACAGTTATTAAAACACCACCAAAGTCATCAATAAAGTCTTCTAATATGTTTAGAGTTTGAATATCTAAATCATTAGTTGGTTCATCAAGAAGTAAAACATTAGGGGCACTCATTAAAACTCTAAGAAGATAAAGTCTTCTTCTTTCTCCACCAGATAATGTCTTTATTTGGCTATATTGCAGAGTTGAATTAAATAAGAATCTTTCGCACATTTGAGATGCAGAAATTTTTGAACCGTCTGAAGTTTCAATAAAATCACTTTCCTCTTTTATATAATCAATGGCACGAAGTTCTAAATTCATAGAAGTATCATCTTGGCTAAAACAACCGATTTTAACAGTTTCACCAACTTCAATAATTCCTGAGTCTGGTTTTATTTCATTATTTAAAATTTTTATTAAAGTAGATTTACCAAGTCCATTTTTACCGATAATTCCAATTCTATCACCTTTAGCTAAAGTATATTCAAAGTTTTCGATTACTTTTTTCTCACCGAATGATTTTGATATATTTTTGATTTCAATTATTTTATTTCCAAGTCTACTAGAAGTAGTTGAAATATCCATTTTTTCATCTTGTTTAATATTTTCGTGGCTAGTTAATTCATCAAATCTTTGAAGTCTAGCTTTTTGCTTTGTAGTACGTGCTTTAGCGCCTCTTTTAACCCACTTAAGTTCATTTCTAATTAAGTTTTGTCTTTTAAGTTCAGAACTTTCTTCCATACTTATTCTTTCAATTTTCTTCTCAAGGAAATAAGAATAGTTTCCACTATATTCAAAAAGTCTTCCTTTATCAATTTCAAAAATCTTATTACTAACTCTATCTAGGAAATATCTATCGTGAGTAATCATAACTAAAGCACCTTTTCTTGAGTTTAAATAATCCTCTAAAAAGTCTATGGTTTCATTGTCTAAATGGTTTGTTGGTTCGTCAAGAATTAATAAATTACAAGGAGTAATTAAAGAAGATGCAAGTGAAATTCTTTTCTTTTGACCTCCTGATAATTCAGAAACTTTTTTTGAAAAATCAGTTATACCAAGTTTAATTAAAACGGCTTTTGCTTCACTTTCTAAGTTCCATAAATTATTATCATCAATTTCAGCTTGAATTTTTAGAAGTTTTTCATTTAAACTTTCTGAATAATTCTTACTTAATTTATCAACTGTTAATTGATATTCAAATAAAACTTTCATTTCTTTTGAATTTGAGTTAAATATTTGTTCAAGAACTGTAAAATCATCATTATATACTGGATTTTGAGGAAGATATTCAATTCTTAAATTAGTACTTTTTATAGTGTTTCCTGTGTCGTATTCTTCAGCATTTGCAATTATTTTTAAAAGAGTAGACTTACCTGTTCCATTTACTCCAATAATTCCGATTTTATCATTATCATTTATTGATAGTGAAAAGTTTTCTATTAGTTTTTTTTCTGAGTAGCTTTTTGAAATATTTTCAAATGATATTAAATTCATATTAATCACCCTTATTTTAGTATTTAAGTAATTTTAACAAAAATAAAGATTGATTGTAAATATATTTCGTTAATTTATTAAAAGAAATTAATAGATTATATTTAAAGGTATGATAAATACCTGTTACATATTGGTTTTATTTATTATAATTGACAATTTATACATAAAATAATATTATTAAAATAGTAATTAAATTTAAGGGGGTATTTGGATATGAAGAGTATGAAAAAAGTTGTAACAATAAAGTTTACACTTTTATTTATAACTGTAATAAATCTTATAGGATCTGTATTATATAGTTATAATTTGACAAAGCGAACTACAACTATAGTAAATGATGGAAGTGAATTTATAGAACTTTCTATTAATTCAAAGGCAAGTCACTATGCATGGGCACTTGATCTTCAAGAATCGATATTTTTAAAAACTGAATTTACTAAAGAATTAGATCCAACAAAATGTTCATTAGGACAAAATATTTATGCAGATTATGAAAATGAAGATATAAAAAACTTTATGACTATAATAGAACCAATACATAAAGAAATACACGAGAGTGCACATAAAGTACTTGATTTAATTGAAGTTAATCAAGAACAAGCACTTTTTATTTATGAAACTGAAATTTTATCGAATATAGAAAAATTAGTTAATCATTTAGATAATGTAATTGAAGATACTCAAGAGGCTGTATCTACTTATCAAGATGCACTGCAAACTGTTCTTTTATATTCTTCAATAATAACTATTACATTAACAGGATTTGTTATATTAATACTTGTTAGAACTTATTTTTATGTTAGAAATAAAATTGCAAATCCAGTTTTAGATATAATAGATGGATGTGATGAATTGTCAAAAGGAAACTTAAATTTTAATTTCCAAAATGATTGCGACAATGAAATTGGGCTTTTAGGAGATGCACTTCAAAGTTCGGTTGATGAAATGAATTATTACATAAATGATATTTCTTATCTGATGGAGAAAATGTCAAATAAAAGCTTTAATATTACTATAGATAAAGAATATATAGGAGACTTTAGAAATATTCAAATTTCAATAGAATCTTTTATATCTACTATGAAATATGTGTTAGAGGAGTTAAACGAATCTTCAATTGATGTTTCAGATGGTGTAAATCAAATATATAAGGTATCAAAAAATATTTCACAGGGTACAACAGAACAATCGGGAAGTATACAAGAATTAAACTCAACTTTAGTAGAGTTCTCAAAAAGTATTAGTGATACGGTTCAAAATATTAATGATATGAATTGATTTGTATCAAGTACTGGAGAAGAAGTTTCTGATGGAAATGATAAAATGAATAGAGTAACCGAGGCTATTGGGATAATTTCAGTTAAATCAAATGAAATAAGTAAGATAATAAAGACTATTGATGAAATAGCACAACAAACAAATATACTTGCAATAAATGCTGCAGTTGAAGCTGCACGAGCTGGAAATAGTGGTAAAGGATTTGCAGTTGTTGCAGAGGAAGTAAGAAATCTTGCACAAAAAAGTACTAAAGCTGCAAGTGAGACTGCTAAATTAATTGAAGATTCGATAGATGCAGTTCAAGATGGTGTATTAATAGTTAATGAAACAGCATACAGTTTATCGAATATAGTTAATTTATCTGCAGAAATAGAAAAAAGAATAAATGATGTTTTTGATGTATCAAATATACAACTTAATAAAATAGAAGAAATAACTCAAAATATACAACAAATTTCAAGTGTCGTTCAATTAAATGCATCAACTAGTGAAGAAAGTGCATTAGCTAGTGAAGAATTAGATAATCAATCACAAAAATTAAATAAATTAGTTTCTGAGTTTAAATATTTATAAAAGAGGGTAATATTTAATAACAAAATATTATGGAGGAAGTTATGAATAAACCATCAATTTATCATATGCAAGGATACAACTGCGCGGAGGCATTAATTAAAACGTATAACGAAGAATTTGACCAAAATATACCTATAGCACTTGGAAGTGGAATGGGAAGTGGTGTAACTGTTGGAAGTTTATGCGGAGCTATAAATGCAGCGATTATGGTTGTAGGATTTATAAAAGGAAGAGATGATAATCAAAGTGTAAATGAAGCTAGAATGTATTCTAATATACTTATGAAAAAGATTAAAGCAGAATATAATAGTGAAATTTGTATTGATTTAAAAAGAAGTGGAGTTAGTTGTGACGATATAATAGATTTTTCATATGAAGCTATGAAAGAAATATTGTAATTTATGGAAATATTAATTGCTCTTTTAATAATGATGATTATTTTGAATATGGTTGTTGAAAGAAAAAAAGAAGCAAGAGAGTATGAAATTAAGAGAAATAGAAAACTTAGAATTCAAAAAAGAAATGATGTATATAATAAAGATATAGATAAGTATTTTAAGAAAAAAGAATATAATCCTAGTTTAATCGATTTAATAATTAGGAAAATAAAAAAATAAGTGGGCATATGCCCACTTATTTTTATTTGAAAGAATCAAGTAAATTTATATGATCTAATTCAAAATTATTGTTATCAACTAGGAATTGAACTTCAGTTATCCATTCTCTATCAAGTTCTCTTTGAAGAATTGTTTCAACTAAAGTCATTTGAGTAATCAAACCTCCAGTTGAACCGTGAGTAAATTGGAAGAAGTCTGCCTCAGTAGATATATTAACTGTTGCTAAAGTATCTTCTATTGAAACTAATGTAAGTTCTATTTTATCTTCAAAATATACAGTTTGTAATTTTTCTAAAAGTGAAGTTAAATTTTCTTCTATAGAATTACTTCCAACATATAGATTTTCAAAAGACTCAAGCTCTATTATGTCATAAGATCCATCAGAATCTGCAGAATATACTGTTAAAGTAGCATCTTCAACTTCTTCAGTGGTTACTTCATCTTCAGTTACTATATCTTCAGTATTATTTTCTAAATAAACTTCTTCGTTATTTTCAGTAACTTCTATATTTTCAGATACCACATCTTCTGTATCATCTTCTTGTAAGAGATCATTATTAGAAGTATCAGTATCATCTTCTTTAGTTATTTCTTCATTTGAGACGTTAGTATGTATAGTAGATGTAGAAGTTTCTTCTATTTGGTTATCTTGTTCAATATTTGTATCATTTTGTGGTTCACCTGGAGTAGTAGGTTCAGTTGAATCACAACCAACAAGTGATAGTGAAAGCATTAAAATCGTTAATAATTTTTTCATAAAATCCCTCCATAAATTAGTTTATTCTATATTATATCATAATAATCATTTTGTAAAGAATAAGGTATTCTTATTTTCAAAAATATGGCATATAATAATATATTAGACATAAAAATTGTATTTTAAACATAGAATAATTGATATTTGAAATATTTTATTTTGAATTTAATTAAAGGAAGGATTACTATGTGGTTAATGCTTGGGATTTTATCTATAATTTGTACTTTTGTTAATATTTGTATGTGTATAGTTAAAAAAGAAAATAAATATTTTATGATTTGTGCTTTATCATTTACATCATTAACAATTTGTTCGTTTTATTCTAAAATATATGAGTGGATTTTAAAAGAAGATTGGTCTGTAATAATAGATGTTAACCCTACTATGGGTAAAGTATTATGGATATTAACTATTTTATCAATAATTTTAAATGTGTTCATTCCAATATTTTTAGAGTATAAAAAGAGTAGAACATAAAATAAAAAGCCATTTGAAATCAAATGGCTTTTTATTTTATGTTATATATTAATCGTCTAGATCATCTTTATCAAAAGAAGTGATATTTCCAGTTGTTGCATTAACCTCTATTTCATATTCAAAATTACCGCTAATAATAGTTCCTTCGTATTCATTATCATCATTATCAAATTCAAATTCAACTATTATTCCAGAACCAACCCTAGTAAGCATTATTTCTTTAGCCTTATCTGCTGTAATTCGACCGCTTGATTGAGTAGTATTATTTGATTGATTAGTGTTAGTTGATTGAGATACATATTTTATATCATCGTCGTCATCATCTTTTTCAAATGAAGTAACATTTCCAGATGTAGCATTAACTTCTATTTCATATTTTACATTGTTACTAATAACAGTTCCATCATATTCATTATCATCACCATCAAATTCAAATTCAACTACAGTTCCAGAACCAACTTTAGCTATCATAATTTCCTTAGCTCTATCTGCAGTAATTTTATTTTGTTGAGTGCTATATTTTCTATCGTCATCATCATCTTTATCGAATGAAGTTATTTCCCCAGTTGTAGCATCAACTTCTATTTCGTACTTTACATTATTACTAATTATTGTTCCATCGAATTCATTATCATCTCTATCAAATTCAAATTCAACTACATTTCCAGAACCAACTCTAGCTATCATAATTTCCTTAGCTTTATCTGCAGTAATTTGTGTAGAATTATTTGAAGTATTTGTATTATTTGAAGTATTTGTATTATTTGAAGTATTGGTATTATTTTGAGTATTAGATTGTGTTTGGTTTGATGATGCTACTTGAGTGTTAGTTTTAATATCATCTTCTTTTTCGAATGAATTTATATTTCCAGTTATAGCATCAACCTCTACTTCATACTTTACATTATTGCTAACAACAGTTCCATCAAATTCATTATCTTCACTATCATATTTAAACGAAGTTATATTTCCAGAACCAACTTTAGCTATCATAATTTCTCTAGCTTTATCTTCTGTTATTTTTGTAGTATTAGATGCATTGTTATTAGATGATTTAAAATCGTCATCGTTATTTACTAAATTATTATTTTCTGAATAAGTAGTTAAGTCATCAGTACTATTACTTACTAAATATTCAATTTGTAAATCAGAAGTGTTATTATTATTGTCGTTATTGTTGTTATTAGTGTAGTTTATTTTATCGGTAACATTATTACCAAATTTTTCACTCATATCATTTTGTATTTTCGATGTTATAAAAGATCCTACTATAATTCCAAGTCCTACCGTTGTTATTGTTTTTATGCTCATTTTATTTCCTCCAAGTTTTATTATAGGTTTATTATAGCAAAAAAATAGGGGTTGTATCATTAAAAATAGATTAAAAATAAATTAGAGGAATTTAATTAAATAACATCTAAATTTGGTATAATAAGTATATACAATTAAAAAAGGAGAAAATATATGACTGCTGAAAATTTAAACAATGAAGCTAATAGATGTTTTTTATGTAAGAATGCTAGGTGCCAAAAGCATTGTCCAATAAACACTCCAGTTCCTGAAATTATTAAGCTATATAAAGAAGAAAGATTTGATGAGGCGGGTAAAATACTATTTGAAAATAATCCATTTTCAATTGTTTGTGCAATAGTATGTCCTCACGAAGATCAATGTTATGGAAATTGTATTAGAAACATAAAAGATGTTGGAGTTAAGTTTTTTGAAATAGAAAAGTTCATATCAGAAAAGTATTTGGGAAGTTTAGAACTTAAAAAGGGTGAAAATAATAGTAAAAGTATTGCTATAGTAGGAGGAGGACCTGCAGGAATAACTTCTGCATTAATGTTATCTCAAAAAGGATTTAGAGTTACTATTTTTGAAGCTAAAGAAAAAATCGGAGGTATGTTAACATATGGGATACCAGAATATAGACTTGATAGAAAAATAATTAAAAAGTATGAAGATACGTTAATTAATTTAGGAGTTAAAATCAGGTATTCAACATTAATTTCTGAAACTATTGATATTAATAAATTAAAAAGTGAATATGATGCAGTCTTAATTTCAAATGGAGTATGGAGTCCAAAAAGTGTTTCTATAAAAGGAGAAACTCTTGGGAATTGCCATTATGCAATAGATTATTTAAGTGCAAATAAATCTTATGATTTAAAGGAAGAAGTTATAGTTATTGGTGCAGGAAATGTTGCAATGGATGCTGCTAGAACTGCAAAAAGAAATGGAAGTAATGTACGAGTAGTATATAGAAAAGATGAATGTGATATGGTTGCTACTAATATGGAAATTCAAGAGGCGAAAGATGATGATGTTGAATTTGATTTTTTTAAATCTCCAGTTGAAATAAATAAAGATGGTGTAGTATTTGTTGAATGTAGAAAAGAAATAAATGAAGATAAAAGTTTTAAGATGATTAATATTGAAGATTCTGAAAAGTTAATTAAGTGTGATAATGTGATTATTGCTATTGGACAAAATCCAAGAAATGAAATAACTAATAAAACTTCAATTGAAACAGATAGAGTAGGTCACATTAAAGTTAATAAATGCGGCCAAACCTCAATTGATGGAGTATTTAGTGCAGGAGATATTGTAACTGGTGCAAAAACTGTTGTATTAGCAGTTGATGGTGCAAAAAAGGTTAGTTTAGAGATAGAAAAATATTTGTTAAATAAATAAAATTAAAAATAGATTTCATTTATCTGAATTTTTTGATAGAATAACTATATTAAGATAGTTACAAAAAGGAGATAATATGAATAATTTTCAAGATGGTAAAGAATTAATAAACAATATAAAATCTCAATATAGAAAATTAAGTAAAGGTCAAAAAATAATAGCACAATATATATTAGAAAATTATGATAAAGTAGCATTTATGACTGTTTCAAAATTAAGTGAAGAAGTTGGAGTTAGCGAATCAACAGTAGTTAGATTTGCAAGTGCATTAGGTTATAGTGGGTATCCAAAACTTCAAGAGGCACTTGAAGAATTAGTTAAAAATAAATTAACTAGTGTTCAAAGAGTTGATTTAATTGAAGAAAATAGTAGTTCTGATATACTTGAAAATGTACTTAAAAGTGATATTAAAAATATAAAAGAAACATTAGATAATATAGATGAAAATGCTTTTGAAGAATCGGTAGATAAATTAATAAAAGCAAAGAGAGTTTATATATTTGGTATGAGAAGTTCGTATACTATTGCTCAATATTTAGGATTTTATTTAGATAGAGTTCTTGATAATGTTCAAGTTATTAAAATGGAAATGGGAGATAGTTTAGATCAAATAGTTAGAATTGATGAAGAAGATGTTTTAATTGTTATTAGTTTCCCAAGATACTCAAAAAATGCACTTCAAACTGCAATGTATGCAAAAGAAAAAAAGGCACATATAATATCTTTAACAGATAGTTTATTTGCTCCAATTTCAAGTATATCAGATAATTTATTACTTGTTAAAAATAATATGATATCATTTGTTGATTCTTTAGTTCCAGCACTTAGTATTGTAAATTCATTAGTAATTAGTATTTCTGCTAAGAAAAAAGAACAAGTTAAATCACACTTTGAAGATCTTGAAAAAATTTGGCAACAAAATTCTGTATATGAATAAAAAAGTGAGTCGCATTAAGCGTCTCACTTTTTTTATTAACTATTATTTTTATTTTTAGTTGACATATAAATTGGTAAACCTATAGCAGTAAGTGCTAATCCTATTAATGCATAAGAAGTTTGTGCAAATATTGTACTAATAACTGCATATAATCCACCGATTATAGCTATTATTGGAAGTATAGGATATAGAGGTACTAAGAAAGGTCTTTCCATATCAGGCTTTGTTTTTCTAAGCTTTATAACACCAAAGAATGTCATAATGTAGAATACCCATACAGTGAATGTTGGAACACTACTTAATAATCCCCAACTTCCAGTTAATGCGAATAAACAACCAATTCCAGAAGTTATCCAAATTGCATTAGCAGAAACACCGTTATCAGAAACTTTAGCTATAAAATCACTCATTGGTAATTGTTTTTCTTTACCTAATACATAAAGGGTTCTTGGACCTGTAAATATTAAAGCATTAAGAGTTCCAAATACAGATATTAAAATACCTATAGTTATGAAGTTTCCTCCAGTTGAACCGAATATTTTACTAGCAACATCAGATGCAGGAGTTGAAGAAGCTGCTAATTGATCTGCTGGTAATACCCAAAGGTAAGCAACATTTATTAAAACATAAACTCCCATAACTGCTATTAGTCCTAAACTTAAAGCTTTTGGTAAATCCTTTTTAGGATTTTTCATTTCACCTGCAAGGTTTGCAGCACTTAACCAACCTTCATAAGCGAATAATACAGCTAAAAGTGCAGTACCAAATCCAGTAGCAGCATTTATATCAGGGTTTGTCATAGGTGTTAAGTTAGCTGAACCACCATCACCTTTTAAAATACCGAAAATTATTATAAGAGCTAGTGGAACTAATTTACATATAGTAGAAACAGTTTGAATAAGTCCTCCAGTTTTTGAACCTAAAGTATTTAAAAATGCTAATAAAACTATAGTAGCAATTGCGATTGCAGGTATTATAGTACTATTAAGTCCTAAAAGTGAAACTACATTTTGTGCAAATATAGTACCTAAAGCGGCAATTAAACCTGGATAATAAACAATAGATAACATCCATCCAGTTAAGAATCCAACAGTATCTCCATAAATTTCTTTTAAATAAATTACCATTCCTCCAGTTTTTGGAATAGCAGCTGCAAGTTCAGCACACGTAAGACCTGCTGCGATAGTTATAAGACCTGCAACGATCCACGCTAATAATGAAAGTCCAGGTGCCCCAGTTGCGGTGAATACTTCACTAGCTTTGAAGAAAACTCCAGAACCAATAACAATACCAACAACTGTTGATAAAGCAGCAGAGAATCCAAGACTTTTCTTTAATTCATTACTCATAATCATATCTCCTTAAATTTTTTGAATTTTTTAAATATTTTAATTATTATATTACGGATTCCAAAAAAAATATACACTTTTTTGAAAAAAAAACAGGATAACGATTTCAAGTTTTATTTTATTAAAATCGCTAATACTAATTATAATACATTTTAAAGGAAATTACGAATAATTAAAATTTAAAAAAATATATTTTAATTATAATTAATTATTAGGAGATAAAATAATGAAAGAATTTTTATTAAAAGATTTATTAGAAGAAAAAATAAGTATACATAATTTATTGGAAATACATAAAACACTAGGTTTTGTATTTACTATTAAAAATGGTAAGTGTAAAAAACTAAAAAAAGAATTTAAACCTAGTTAAACTAGGTTTTTATTATATCTAGATATTTTTAAAAAAATAAAGTATAATGATATGAAGCAATTATTTACATAATACTACAAAATTAGACGGTGTTATGATTTTATTTCAATAAGAGGACATATATATGAAGAAAAAAATTAAATATTTAATTATTTTAATGTCTTTTGTGTTACTTGTTTTTTGGGGGATTAAATCCACTTTAGAATATTTTGATGAAACTTATGTTCATAACTCAAAAATGGGGCAAAATATATATATCGAAAACATTAATATATCAGACATTACAAAAGAAGAAGTAATCAGTATTTTAAATGAAAAAATACAGGTTAAAGATATTGTTTTAAATGATAAAGATAAAATTTATACTATTGAGGCAAGTAGTATAGACCTTGAGTATGATACACTTAGTTTAATAGATAAGGCTTATGAGTATAATAAGAGTGATGATATTAGACAAAATATCGAAACCTTTTTAGAACTTAGAGATTCCAAAAAAGAGTTTAATATTACTCCAACTTATGATGAGGCTAAACTTAGTGAAGAAATAGAGAGAATTTCAAACTCTATAAATATAACAGAAGTTGATGCAACAATTCATATAAGTGATTATGGTGCGATAACTAGAACTCCTTCAAGAGATGGAAGAGAATTAGATATTATTTCTTTAAAAGAGGATATTTATAATATTATAAAAGCTAAAAATCATACAGAAATAACTTTAAACGTTATGGATTTAATTCCAAGGGTAACTACTGAAGATGTTAATAGCGTGAATATGGTTATTGGTGAGTATTCAACTACTTTTTCTACTGCAAATGAAAATAGAGCTACAAATGTAGAAATTGCAGCTAAAAAAACTAGTGATGCTTTAATTATGCCAGGAGAAGAGTTTTCATATAATGATTTAACTGGAAAAAGAATAGCATCTAATGGATATAAAAATGCACCGGTTATAATTAATGGACAGCTAGAAGATGATGTTGGTGGAGGGGTTTGTCAAGTTTCGAGTACAATTTTTAATACTGTAATGAAAGCAGGTCTTGAAGTTACATCAAGAAGAAATCATTCATTAAGAGTAGCATATCTTCCAATTGGTCAAGATGCTATGGTTGTTGATAATGGAAGTGACTTTAGATTTAATAATCAATATGAAAATCCAATTTACGTTAAGAATACTGTTGTTGATGGGGTTTTAACTAGTAAAATTTATGGATCTTTAAATGATTATAAAAATATAGATATAAGAGTTGAACCTTATCTTTACGAAGGCCTTGAGGCAGCAAAAACTTATATTGATATAAAAGATGCATCAGGAAATATAATAGAAACTAGATATATTGGAAATAGTGTATATAATCAACCAAACACAGCCACTTAATTTTAATTAAGTGGCTTTTGAGTAGAAAAATAAACAATATTTTGTCAAATAATAGTATAAGAAATGAAAAGATGCTATAATTATATTGTAAAATTTATATATAGAGAGTAGGTACTAAGGTGGTTTTAATTGGTAACAGATATAAAATTGTTAATTTTGATGAAAATCTTCAAAATGACAAAATATATATAGCAAAAGATACATTTAATAACAACAAAAGAGTTATACTTAAATTAATACAACATACTGAATATGTAAATAAAGATTTTATAACTGATTTAATAGATGAAATGACTGGTACTAGAGATCTTACATCTCCATATATTTTAAAGATATTAGATGTTGGAATACAAAAAGTAAAAAAGAAAGTTTATTATTATATTGTAAGTCCATTTTTTGATGGAATTACGTTAGATAGATTTATGGAGTCTATTGGAGATAGAAAACTTAGTAGTGAAGATGTGATTTCAATTATAACCAAAATACTTAAATCACTTGAATTTATGCATTCAAATGGAATATATCACGGAAATTTATCGAGTAAAAATATTTTAATAAATGATAATTTAGAAGTTAAAGTATTAGATTTTTTA
The DNA here is from genome assembly GCA_044426235.1 of Peptostreptococcaceae bacterium. Lineage (GTDB taxonomy): Bacteria > Bacillota > Clostridia > Peptostreptococcales > Peptostreptococcaceae > JAGHEK01. Next base: position 29,154 of record JAWXUS010000010.1, read on the forward strand.
ATTACAAAATCTAATAAAGGCGAAGTAATTCGTGATAATGATTTATCTTTTTTATCGCCTCAACAAATTTCTGTTAATTTTACAAGTTTTGAAACTGATTTTTATACTTTAGGACTAATACTTTTTAATTTAATGTTTAATGAACACCCATATGAAGTTAGTACAGATGAAAGTGTTATGTTAAAAAATATAGACAAAGGTATAAAGTGGGAAGATTATATTTATAAATTTGATAGTGTTGAGTTTTATGATATTTGTAAGAAATTACTTGTAAGACAAGATTCTGAAAGATATAAAGATATGAAAGATGTTTTACTTGATGTTACAAATATTTTATATAATAAAGCAAAAATTCAAAATAAAAAAATACAAACTCTATCAATTGATAATTTAGATGGCGCACAAAAGAAAATTTATGAATACGAACTTAAGTATTTAGGTAAAAATAATAAAATGATAAAGATAGCAATAGCTTTAATTATTATATTTATTATGATTATTTTTCTTTAAAGAAAGGACATTTTGATGAAACACATTAGTATTACATCTAACGAAGTTAAAAAATCTGTAGAAACTAAAAAAATATTAAAAGATAAATTACAAAAAGAAGGTTTTGAAGTTTATGATGAAATAAATGAAAATTGTGATTTTATAATTTGTATCGGAGGGGATGGTTGGTTTTTAAAAACTGCACACGATATTGATTTTAAAAGAATACCGATAATTGCAGTTAATACTGGACACTTAGGTTTTTTTGCAGAAGTTGAAGGTGATGAACTTGATTATTTTGTGAATTATCTAAAAAATGATGAATTTATAATTCAAACTATAGACCTTATAAAAACTACAATTTATGCCAATAATGAAGTAACAGTTATAAACTCAGTAAATGAAATTGTAATTAAAAATATTTGTTCAAGAACTGTTCATTTAGATATTAGTGTTGATAATAGAAAAATACAAAGTTTTAGTGGAGATGCAATTTTGGTGTCAACTCCTATGGGATCTACTGCATATAATTACTCTGCAGGTGGAAGTATTGTAGATCCTAGTTTAGATATTATTCAATTAACACCCATTGCCCCAATGAATACTATAGCTTATAGAAGTTTTACTTCTAGTGTTATTTTAGCTAATACTTCAAAAATTAAAATTTGCCCAGAAAATGAATTTGAAAATTCTATTTTAGTTGTTGCAGATGGAATTGAACATGACTTTAATGAAATTGAAAAAATTGTAATTGAGAAGTCTTGTAAAAATATAGATATATATCGTATGAAAGATTATGACTTTTTTAGGAGAGTCTGCAAAAAATTCTTATAAGGAAGTGTGTTTATGGAATACGTGGATAATTTGTTTTATTTGGCAAATAAAAATCAGTATCTAGTATTTATTATTTCTGTATTAATTAGTTTTGTTGAGAGTTTTGTGCCAATTCTACCATTAGTTTTAATAGTTAGTATGAATGCATTATTTCTAGGATTTACAAAAGGAATTATAGCATCAACTATTGGTTCTTGTATTGGTACATTTTTAATATATTTTATGGCGAAAAAATTAAGTAAAACCAAGTTTTTTAATAAAATTAGAAATGATAAAATAGACAGAATTGCAAATTGGATAAGAAACCAAAATCCTATGATTATTTTTGTTTGTTATGCTAGTTCTTTTGTACCGAGTTTTTTAATTAGTATCGGTTCAGGTCTTAGTAATGTAAGTTATAAATGTTTTTTACCAAGTATGATATTAGGAAAGTTTTGCTTATTTTTAGTTGCAAGTTATATTGGAGACGACATATATGGAGTTTTAAGTAGCCCTCTTAAAATTCTTATAATAGTAAGTATTTTTATTATTATGTTTTTACTTGCAAAAAGAATAAATCTAAATATTGAAAATAAAAAATAATATAAATTCTAAACTATTTTTAACAAGTGTTTTATATTGTAGGATAATGTGGTAAAATTATAGTATAATTTGTTTTGGAGGGAGGTAATTTGACGATGAAATTATCAGAAAATAATCAAGATGAAAACAATCAAAAACCCGTGATCCAATATAAAAATGGTGCAATTTATAAGGGTGATTTAATATATGGAATACCTCACGGAAAGGGAGTATTCAAAGATTGTAAAGGCAATGTTTATAGTGGAGAATTTATATATGATACCATTCACGGAGAAGGTATATTAAAGTTTAGAAATGGAGATATTTATAAAGGAACTTTTGTTAATGGAAAAAGAAACGGAAATGGAATTATAAAATATTCAAATGGCGAAATGTATGATGGAAAATGGAAAGATAACATCAGAGAAGGCGAAGGAATTTATAAATATGAAAATGGAACTATTTTTAAAGGTCAATTCAGAGAAGGTCTTCCATATAAACGAGGAATAGCAAAGTATCACAACGGAAATGTTTATGAAGGTGAAATAGAAAATAGTAAACGTCACGGATTTGGAAATTTAAAATTTATTGATGGAACTGTTTATGAAGGAAATTTTATAAAAGGACTATACAATGGTAAAGGTGTTTTAACTCACAAAAGTGGTGCAGTTTATGAAGGCGATTTTGTTGATAATATATTTAATGGAAAAGGTATATATAAATATACAAATGGCGAAATTTATGAAGGTGATTTTGTTGATGCAAAACTTGAAGGATACGGACTTTTCAAATATGAAAATGGAGATGTTTACGAGGGTGACTTTTCAAATGATTTAAGAAATGGAGTTGGAACTTTAAAATATGTAAATGGGGATATTTATGAAGGGAATTTCTTAAATGATAAAAGGCACGGAAGTGGAAGGTTAACTTATAAAAATATGGATATATTTCTTGGGATATGGCAAGATGATATTGCAATTGGTATTTGTACTATGAAATTTAGAAATGGTGATAGATACAAAGTTATGTTTAATGAAGGTATTGCTGAGGAAATTGGAATATATGAATTTAAAGATACAACAACTTACAAAGGTAAATTCAAAGATGGAAAATATGATGGATTTGGAATTTATAAATCAAAAGATGGTGAGATTTATGAAGGAATGTTTGTTGAAGGAATTAGACATGGAAAAGGTGTTTATAAATTTATTGATGATTCTATATATGAAGGTGATTTTATAAATGGAAAGCCTGAAGGTCGTGGAATTTATAAATATTGTAATGGTTCAATATATGAAGGTGAATTTAGAAATGGTAAGAAAAATGGTCAAGGAATAATGAAATATTCAAATAAAGATGTATTTGAGGGAACTTTTATAAATGATAAAAGAGAAGGCCGTGGAATGTATATATTAGCTAATGGAGAACCTTCATTTGGAGAATGGGAAAATGATAGGCGAGTAGTTAAATAAAAAAATAACCTTTAAATAAAGGTTATTTTTTATTGTAATTTTTGAGCTTCTTCATAATCTATTTCTTTTGTATCAACAGTTATTGATTTTATAACAACATTTTCAACCGGTTTGTCATTATCACCAGTTTTAACATTTTCTATTTCGTGAATAATTTCTAATCCACTTATAACTTTACCAAATCCAGCATATTCATTGTCAAGATATGTAGAATCTTTAGTAACTATAAAAAATTGACTTCCTGCACTATCAGGGCTTTGTGCTCTTGCCATTGAAAGAACACCTTCTTTGTGAGATAGTTCATTTACAAAGTTATTGTTTGTAAACTCTCCCTTTATTGCATATCCAGGTCCACCCATTCCAGTTCCTTCAGGGTCTCCACCTTGAATCATAAAATTCTTTATTATTCTGTGGAAAGTTAGTCCATCATAAAAACCAGAGTTTGCAAGTTCTATGAAGTTATTAACTGTATTTGGTGCAATATTTGGATAAAGTTCAGCCTCAACTACTCCAAAATTCTCAAATTCAATAGTTGCAATAGGAAGTTCATCCGTATTTATATGTGTCTTATCCTGTAATGATTGTTCCTCACTTTGGCTACATCCTGTAAGAAACATTATCGGAAGAAGAAGTAATGTTATTATTTTTTTTAGCAAAATAAAACACCTCCATTTTTAAGTATTATATATATTATATCATATAAAGAGTTTATTATAAACTAAAATAATAAAAACTAATTAAAAAGTACAAATTAATTGACAAATTTTTGAAAGATAGCTACTATGATATTAAAAATAATTGATAGTAAGTATCAATGATAGGGGTGATATATTGAATATATGTGATGCAAAACTAAATTATTTATATGAAATAAAAAATATAAGTGCAAATTCTGAAATGAAAGAATTTTTATTTTCACTTGGTTGTTTTGAGGGAGAACAAATCAGTATTATAAAAATTATGCCTTCTAATTTTATTATAAATATAAAGGGTGTTAGATATGCAATAGATAAGAATTTAGGGAATATAATAGAGTTAAGGGGTGAATAATTTGAAAATTGCATTAGTTGGAAATCCAAATAGTGGAAAGACAACTTTATACAATGTGTTGACTGGAAAAAATGAGCACGTTGGAAATTGGAGCGGAGTTACTGTTAGTCACAAAGAATCAAAATTAAAGGAAAGTTATAAAAAAGATGCGGATATAATTGATTTACCGGGGGCTTATTCGATTAAAGCATTTACAGATGAGGAAAGTATTAGTGTTAATTTTATAAAAGATTCTAATGTAGATATTTTAATAAATGTTATTGATGTTACAAACATTGAAAGAAGTCTATTTTTTACAACTCAATTACTAGAACTTGACATAACAGTTATTGTAGCACTTAATAAAACTGATATATGTAATTTTGATATGGATATAGCAACGTTATCAAAAAAACTAAATTGTAGTATTGTAAGTATTTCAGCTATTAATGAAAATGGAATAGAAAAGTTATTAAATAAAGCATTTGACCAAAAATATAAATCTTATAAATTGAATTTAGGTGAAGATAATTTAAATAGACAAAAATTTGTTAAAAATATTCTTAAAGCTGTTTTAACTAACGAAGTAAATAATTATGAAAAAACATTTAGTGATAAAATTGATAATATTATAATAAACCCATTGGTTGGAATTCCTATTTTTATAATTTTTATGAGCTTTATATTTAATTTATCAATAAATAGTATAGGACCTTTATTAGCAGATTATTTAGTTTTTGGAATTGAAACTTTACAAGAAAATATATCGATTTTCTTAGACGATCAAGGGGTTAATATTTTCTTAAATACATTATTAACAGATGGTATAATTGGAGGAGTTGGAGCTATAATTGGATTTGTACCTTTAGTTATGGTTTTAATGTTTTTACTTTCATTACTTGAAGATAGTGGATTTATGTGTAGAATAGCGGTTATATTTGATCCTTTATTTAGGAAAGTTGGCTTATCTGGAAAATCAATAATACCTATGATAGTTGGATATGGGTGTGCAATACCTGGTATAATGGCAACTAGAACTATAAAAGATGAAAAACAAAAAAAGTTAACTGCACTTTTAATACCATTCGTTCCGTGCGGGGCAAAGGTTCCAATTATTGCACTTTTTTCATCAATGTTTTTTGCGGATAATGTATTTTTATTTCCTGCAGTTTATCTAATTTCTTTCTTAGTTATTATAACTGTTGGACTTTTACTTAAAGAATTAATTGGTGTTGGTGAGATGGAGAGTTACTTTATAATAGAACTTACTGAATACAAAATACCAAGCTTTAAAATTGCATTTGATAGAATGATTGAAACTGGTATTGATTTTATAAAGAAGGCTGGAACAATAATTTTAGTTTGCAACACTTTAGTATTTATTATGGCATCATTTGATTTTAGACTAAATTTAATAACTTACAATATTGACTCTTCAATACTTGCGGTGATATCAAAACCATTTGCAATAATTTTAATACCTTTAGGAATAGGTACGTGGCAATTAGCTGCAGCATCTATAACAGGTTTTATTGCAAAAGAAGAAGTAATAGTAACATTAGTTACTATATTTGCAATGAGTAGTGTAATAGGCGAAGAATTTGAACTTTTAAATGCTTTATTTGCAAAAGAAAGTATTGGAATTAATGCAGTATGTGCACTTAGTTTTATGTTTTTTAATTTATTTACACCGCCGTGTTTTGCAGCTATAGGAGCTATTAAAAGTGAAATAAAATCAAAAACTTTTTTAAGAAAAGTAATATTTCTTCAATTTACAGTAGGATATTTAGTATCAATGTTAAGTTATCAACTTGGAACTATAGTTGTTTATAGAAAATTTGGAGAAGGATTGTTAGCAAGTATACTAATACTTTTACTTTCAACTTCCATTTTAATAAGTAAAATTAATAAAAATCATAATAAAAATTTAAATGAGATGAATGGTGAAGTTAATGGCTAATATTTTAGTAGTATTATTTATTTCAAGTATTTTGTTTATTTCAATAAAAAAAGTTCTAAAAAGCAAAAAAAATGGTAGTGGTGTATGTGGTGGATGTAAATATAAAGATAATTGTAAGAAAGATAAATGTGATTAGAAATTAAAAGGCTGTAGACTATGTAGTTTACAGTTTTTTAGCATATATATAAATTAGTAGAGATATTATATTTTATCTATTAAATTTATACGTTTAAAAATAAATATACATATTTAATAAAATTTATAAGAATATTGAAAAAAATTCATTTTAATGATAAAATTAAATATATTTAAGGAGAAGTTTTGTTAGGATGGGAGGTATTTTGTGGCTAAAGATAAAAAAAATTCAGGAGATAAGGCAGCCAAAAAAGCCAAAAAGGAAGATAAGAAACAAAAAAAAATATTAAAAAAACAGACTAAAGCATTAAAAAAAGAGCAAAAAAAAGAGGCTAAAGCTCTCAAACAAGCCGCTAAAAAAGAAGATAGTAAGATTAAAAAAACTAATAAAAAAGAAATTAAAGCTATCAAAAAATTAGATAAAAAAGAAAAACAGAGATTAAAAAAAGAAGAAAAAAAATCTCAAAAAGCAACTAAAAAAGAAAATAAGAAAAATAAAAAGTTAGCAAAAGAAAGTAATAAAAAAGATAAGGGTACGAAAGAGAAAGTAAAAAAGGAAAAGGTTAAAAAAGAGAAAAAACCTAAAAAGGAAAAGAAACCTAAAGCTCCTAAAAACAATGATAAGACTAATGAACCACAAGATAAAAAGAAAAAACTAATAAAAATCGTAGCACTTGCATTAATTGCAGTTGGATTAGCGGGGGTAGGTGTATTTTCATATAAAAAATTCGTTGGGAATAATGATAAGGTAGAGACGAATGATTCAAAAGAAGACACTAAATCAGATAGTAAAGATAATAAAAAAGAAGAATTCGATGATTCACATTTACAACAAGCAGAAGATTTTATTGTATTTAACGAAGATGGAGAGGAAGTATCTCTTAGTGATTATCTTGGAAAACCAGTTATAATAAACTTCTGGGCTAGTTGGGCATCTCCTGCAAAGCAAAATTTACCGTATTTTAAGAAGTTAGAAAAGACTTATGGTGAAGAACTTGAAGTTATATTAATAAATATTACAGATGGGGTTAAGGAAACTAAAGAAAGAGCAAAAACTTATGTGGATCACGCAGGGTTTAATGAAATGAATATTTTATATGATATAAATAAAGAAATACTTGGGAAATATAATGTACCAGGACTACCAAGTACTGTATTTATAAATGAAAATGGTAAAGTATATAATAATCATATCGGTGCTATAAAAGAAGATTTATTAATAGAAATAACTAAAGAATTGCTTAAGATAGATGATGAAATTATTGAAGAAGAGATAGTTGAAGAAGACGAATAGATAGATTAAAAAGGAATGAATTTTCATTCCTTTTTTTATTGTTTATTTTATTATGAAATCATAAATATCTATTTTTTCTTCATTTAATTTTTTTGATAAATTAATACTATTTTCTTTATAAATTGGACTTTTATATAAATCTAAAATCTTTGCTTTTAATTTATCTTTATTTAATTTTGAAATATCTATTCCAAAAGGTCCAACATTAAGTTTATTTATTATATTATTCCACATAGGTTGATCAACACTGTGGGCAATAGCCATACTAACACAACCATATTTAAAAGTAGAATTAGTAATTCCAGCTCCACCGTGATGAATTGCTCCATATACTTTAGGAAGTATATAATCGTACGGTATAGAATTTGTGAAAATAATATTTTTAGTATCTTCTAATTTTACAAGTCCATTTCCTGAAATATTTATAATTGCAGGTATATTTAATTCGTTAAAAATTTCTACAAATAAAGTAGTAATTTTTAGTGAATTAGTATTTACAGCGCTACCAAAAGATAAAAACAAACATTTTTTATTAACTTCTAAAAAATTTGTAAGTTTTTTACTTGGGCTAAAATTAGTATTTTTATTTCTATCTAAAAATCCGCTAAATTCTAAGTTGTTAGTCCAAGTATTTGGTTTTTCTATTATATTTTCAGATACATTATATAAAATTTTCATAGTAGGTATAAATTTTTTTAATTTTGAGGTACTTACTTCATTTCTTAAGCTTACTAAAGCTCCTTTTAAGCATCCATAATATCCAAGTTTATAGCTAAAAGAATTTAGTGATTTTGATAAATTAATTCCAACGTGTGGCATACCTTTTATTTCGTGAATATTGCAAGGCACTGTTGAAAACATCATTATTGGTTTATTAGTTTTTAAGTGCCAAGCTAGAGGGTAGTATGCCTTAGTATGAAAAATTATATAATCAGGTGAATAATTTTTAATAATATTTTTTTGAGAAGTAATTAAATCTTTTTGTATTATTGATAATTTTTTTGATAATTTAATTAAACTAATAAACTTTTTAAGTTTATTTTTTCCACCCATTAAAATTTTTCCATCATTAGTATCTAATATATCTAAAAATTCAGTTCCAAGTGATAAAAATTCAAAATTTTCCTCTTTAGCTAAATTTCTATACTGTTCTGGAAATGCACAAGTAATTTCGTTATTATTTTTTCTTAAAATATTTGCAAGTGCTAAGAATGGTTCGCAGTCTCCTCGTGTACCTATAGATATTAAAAGTATTTTCATATTTAACCTCTCAACTTATGTATTTTATTAATAAAAAAATACCCATTAAATATTAATAGGCATTTTTATTTTTATTTACTATTTTGTTCAATTGAATTTAGGTTTGTAAAGTTATGTCTTCTACCTTTTAAACTTTCATCAAAATCATTTTTATATTTATCTATTAAATTAGAAACACATTGTCCAATTTTTAAGTAAGATTCATTTTTTAAGTTTGCAAGAGAAACTCTAAATGACCACTCGCAACCTGCAAATCCACTTCCGCTTAAAAGTACTATAGAGTAAGTTTTTGCAAGTTCAAATAAAATATCGAATGGAGTAATATTTTTCTCAACATAATTTCTAAAATCTTCTTTATATTTCATTTCACATAAATCAAGGAAGTTTATGTCTGTATAGTAACAAGCATCTAAAGAACTATTTATATTTTCGATTTCTAAACCATCATATAATAATTTTTTACGGTTTTTACAAATATTAATAGTTAAGTTTTTGTAATTGTGTTCACTATCAAGTATTGCAAATAGTGAGAAAAATGCCATTTGAACTTGTTGAGGAGTAGATAAACCAGCGGTATGATTAAGTGCTACTTGTCTACTATCTGCAACTATTCTATCTATAAATTTAACTGAACTTGGTTCAAGATTCATATCTTGATATCTTTTGTGTGTTCTTTTTCTTATAGAATATGGAAGATCATTTATTAATTTATCAAACACATTTTCTTTATGAAGTGCGATAGTTCCAAGTCTCCAACCTGTGACTCCAAAATATTTTGAGTATGAATAAGATCCAATCGTATTAAATGGAAGTTTAGCCATTAAAGATTCAAAATTATCAACGAAAGTACCGTATACATCATCAGAAATTATCATTAAATCAGGATTATCATTTTTAACTATTTCACTTAAATAATCTATTGAACTTGAAGATATTGCAATTGATCTTGGGTTACTTGGATTAACAACAAATAGCGCTTTAATATCTTTATTTTTAAGTTTATCAAGTTCATCTTGATTATATTGTCCATCATCTTTATTTGCATTAATATATGTTACTTCGAATTCATACCTTGGAAGGTGCGGTATTTCAAGATATGGAGTGAAAGTTGGTATCATAATTGCAATATTATCACCCTTTAATAAAAGATTATTTGCAATTAATGAATCGAAAGTATAACACATTGCAGCAGTTGCACCCTCTACGGCGAATACATCGAAATCATTTCCATTTTTAACATCGTACTTTAATTCTTGTATTAAATATTTTTTAACAGCTTTTTCAATATGTACAAGCATTCTATCTGGTACTGGATAATTATCTCCAATTATAGCATCAGTAAGTTCAAACATCCATTTATCCGGATCAAATCCAAGTTCAATTATTGCATAGTTAATCATTTTGTCAAGTAAATCTATACCACCTAAATTAGGATTATTTTTTATAAATTCACAGAATCTAAAATATATTCCGTCAATTTGTGGCATACCTCCAAGGTCTACATCTTCCCAATCCCTTTTACTTTCTGTAACTGCAAATTGTCCAAATGTAAAAAATGCCTCACGAGGAGTAGTCGATATCCAGTTTGGATTACCACGACCTGCATCTAATATATTTTTAGAATTCATTTTTGCAATCTTTATTAATCTATCCTTAAATTCAAAAGGACTTATTTTCCCATATAAACTTTGAAGTTCATTTTTGTCAACTTTCTTCATAATCAATCTCCTAAATTATTTATCTAAATTTAATTTATTATACAATAAAATTTATCTATAGACAAATATAGATTATTAAATTAAGTAGTAAAAATAAAAGTTATTTGAAAATAAATTCAAATAACTTTTGTTTTTATAAATATTTAAGTTTTTTTGATATAATTTTACTAATATATATAGCCATAATTATTTTTATTAAATCAAAAATCACAAATGGTAAAACACAAAGGCTTAAAGAAGTTAATAAATCATTCTTTGTAATCAACATAAACTGAGAAGTACCAAATAAATAAACGATTAATAATCCAAATACCATTATTAAAAATGTTTGAAAATTATTTTTAGAAAACTTTTCATTTAAAGATGAAACCACATAAGCACAAATTGGAAGACTTAAAATATATCCTCCAGTAGGTCCAAATAAAATTCCAAAGCCACCTGTTAAATTTGCAAAAACTGGAAGTCCGATAGCTCCAATTAAAACGTATACAAGTATTGATATAAAACTTTTATTTTTATCAAATAAAAGGGAAACAAGCATCACAGAAAAAACTTGTAGAGTAAATGGAACACTTCCAATAGGCAGTGAAATTTGTGCACAAATTACAGTTATACTTGCAAATAATGAACATAAAACTAAATCTTTACTTTTCATATTTCCCCCTAAATTTCATTAATTAAAAATCTAAAGCCACTATTTTCATTCGATTCTATTTTTTTATCTTCAATTTTAATTTCAGTAGTATTATTTGACTTACTAATTATAGATAAATTATTTATAGTTATATTCTTATCGTATTTCTTTAAAAGATCACAAATAACTAATGCACAATTAGAACAAGCATATAAAGTTTCCATTTCAACACTTGATGAATTAATTGAAGTTGCAGTCACAAAAATTTTAATTTTATTATTTTTTGAGTCCAGTTCAAATTCGATATCACAACTATTTATATTGTTTTGAAAACAGTTCGGTAAATAAAGAAAAGTTGATTTAGATGCCATAATTGCGCTAGTTTTTGAAACTTCAAAAACATTTACTTTAATTTTATTACTAATTAACTGATTGTATGTATCTTCTCCAAGTAAAACTTCGCAACTTGCGGTTACAGAATTATTATTCATAAATTTCTCCCTTCAAAAATATTATTTTAATTATAACTGAAATGTGAATAAATTTGAAATATAATTTAAAATCTATATAAATTTTATTTAATGTGAATAAAAAAACATATTATGTATAATATTAATTTTGTTGGATTACTTGTATTTATATAATTAAGGTGGTAGAATAATCTAGATAATAAAAGATGAGGAAGTGAATTTATGAAGAAATTAAAATCAGGAATTTTAGCAGCATTAATACTTACTTTAACAGTTGGATGTTCATCAAATAATTCAGCAGTTAGTGATGATGAAGTTGTTGCTTTAGTTAATGGAACGGAAATAAGTGCAGGGTATTACAAAAAGAATTTAGACCTGCAAAAACAAGCACTTGAAAGTATATATGGAAGTGATGTATGGTCTCAAGAAATAGAAGAAGGTATGACTTTTGAGAAAGCTATAAAAGATGATATACTTCAACAATTAATAAATGTAGAAATAATATTTTCTAAAGTAAAAGAAAGAGATTTATTACCAAGTGATGAAGAGGTTAACACTATGGTAGATGAGATAAATGAAGTTATGGAAGAAAATGAAGACTATAAAAAAAGTTTAGATGAGGCGGGAATTGATCAAGAATTTATAATAAGACAAGAAACAGAAAAGTTAGCACTTACAAATTACGAAACAAACTTTATTGAAAATACAGTTATAACTGATGAAGATGCTAAAACTTATTACGATTCAAATAAAGATGAATTTGAAATAGATGAAGTTGATGCATCTCACATATTAATATCTACTATGGATGATGAAGGAACTTCATTTGACGAAGAACAAAAAGAAGAGGCTAGAGCAAAAGCACAAGGTATATTAGATAGAATAAATGCAGGAGAAGATTTTGCTGAACTTGCAAAAGAATTTTCTGATGATCCAGGATCAGGTTCTTTAGGTGGAGAATTAGGATTCTTTGGAAAAGGTGAAATGGTTCCAGAATTTGAAGAGGCATCATTTGAACTTCAAGTTGGAGAGGTTTCTGAATTAGTTGAAACATATTTTGGATATCATATAATAAAAGTTAATGATAAAAATGAAGGTATAGTAGATTTTGAAGAAGTTAAAGATGAATTAAAAGAAATGTTAGTACAACAAAAGTTAAGCGAAGAAGTTGAAGAATTAATTCAAAATGCAACTATTGAAAAATATGAAGATGTAGTTGATAGAATAGTTATATAATAAAAAGAGTGATATATACAACTGTATATATCACCCTTTTTATTTAAAATAATTTATAACATAAAGAATATATTTTGTACAAGAAGATAAAGAGCTGCTACTCCAACTAGGCCATATACTATTCTACTAAAAGAACTTACATTACCAAATTGTCCGCCTCCTGCTGTTACTGCTGCAACTAAGTCAAATTTAAAAAGACTTACAAGACCCCAGTTTACAGCACCTACTAAAACTAAAACAACTGCTACGTTATATATAATTCCCATTTTACCTTCCTCCTTATTTAAAAAGTATATTATAATTATTTGTAAAACAACTTAGAAATATACAAAAAAATAATTAATTAATGGAAATTTTGTATTTATGAATAATTTTGATTTATTCAAAAAATGAAATGAAATTTGAAAATTATGCAAAAATCAAAAAAATTAGTTAATTATATTGACAATTATGAAATATAGTGTATAATTAGTTTCATAAGAAATTATAAAACGTAAAATTTAACCTGAAGGGGGACAGAATTTATGAGTAAAAATTCGACGTCATTAGAGAAAAAAACACTTCTTCAAAAAATGCTTGATTTTGTCGAAGTAGGTGGTAATAAATTACCGCACCCAGTAACATTATTTGGAGTATTTTGTTTAGCTATAGTTTTAATATCTGCAGTAGCAGAAAATATGGGACTCTCAGTAACAGCAGATATATACAATGCAGTAACTCAAGAAATGGAAAGTAAAACTGTAACAGCAGTTTCACTTTTAAATGGTAATGGATTTAAGTATATTTTAGAAAGTGCAGTAACTAACTTTACAAGCTTTGCACCTCTTGGGGTTGTTTTAGTTGGTATGTTAGGGATAGGAATTGCAGAGAGTTCAGGATATATTGGAACATCTCTTAAAAAAGTAGTTAGTATGACTCCGAAATCTTTAGTTGTACCTATGACAGTTTTCCTTGGGATAATGTCAAATGTTGCATCTGATGCAGGATATGTTATATTAGTTCCACTTGGAGCTATAATATTTATGGCTTATGGAAAGCATCCTTTAGCTGGTATGGCAGCAGCATTTGCTGGGGTATCTGGAGGATTTAGTGCAAACTTATTAGTTGGAACAATAGATCCAATGCTTGCAGGAATAACTAATGAGGCTGCAAAGATGATTGATCCAAGTATAAATATAACTGCAACTGCAAATTACTTATTTATGTTTGTATCTACATTTATGATAACTGGACTTGGTACTTTAATAACTACTAAAGTGATAGAGCCAAGACTTGGACAGTATAAAGGAAATACTGATGTGAATACTGATATACAAAATATATCAGAAGTTGAGAATAAAGCATTAAAGAGTGCTAATATAGCATTATTAGTATTAATAGTTGGTATTATAGCTATAATACTTATGCCAAACTCATTCCTTAGAAACTTAGAAAAAGAAACTTTCTTAGAAAGTGTAATAGATGGTTCAACTTTAATGAATGGATTAATTCCACTTCTTGCAATAACATTCTTTGTACCTGCAGTTGTTTATGGTAAAATTTCAGGAACTGTTAAAGATGAAAAAGAAGTTTGTAATCATATGAGTAAAGCTATGAGTAATATGGGTGGATACTTAACTCTTGCATTCGTTGCAGCTCAATTTATAGCATACTTTAATTATTCAAACTTAGGAACTATAATAGCGGTAAATGGAGCACAAGTTTTAAAGGCTGCAAATATCGGAACTATACCTTTATTATTAGGTTTCATATTAATAACAGCATTCATAAACTTATTTATGGGTTCTGCATCTGCTAAATGGGCTATAATGGCACCAGTATTCGTACCAATGTTCTTAGAACTTGGAATAGGAGCTGATGTTGTTCAAGCAGCATACAGAATAGCTGATAGTGCAACAAACATAATTTCTCCACTTATGAGTTACTTTGCTATGATAATAGTATTCGCTCAAGCATACGATAAAGATTCAGGAATAGGAACTATAATATCTATGATGGTACCATATTCTATAACATTCTTAATCGCTTGGATGTTACTATTTACGGCTTGGGTAAGTGCTGGAATACCACTTGGATTCTAATTTATAAAAACTGTGCTTATGCACAGTTTTTTTGTTTATATATTTAAAGTTTTATTAAATAAATTTTATAATGATATTCAATATGTTATTATTAGACAAAAAGGAGTGATCTTTATTGAGTGAAATAATTAAATTAATTAATTTGGAATTTGAAAAAATTAAGAAACCATATTTTATTAGCTTAATACTATTTTTTGTTTTAAGTAAATTATTTATTATAGATATGTTTGTTAGTGATTTTATTCAGTATGAGTATGTATTTGAATTTTCATCGTTATTTAATCTTACAAGTTATGAATTATTATTAATTATTGATAGTCAATTTTTAGTACTTAAAATGGATATATTGCTTATTTTATTTATTGGGGTAGTTTTTATGTATGCGTGGTATTTTGATGATCCAAAAAGAGAGGCAAAGTTTAATTTTAATACTTATATATCAAAATTTTTAATCATTATTAATATGATTTTTGGATATTACATAATGTATATATTTGTTATATTTGGATTTATAATTGTTTGTGACTTGGTACTTGGAGTTAATATGTGGGATAGATTATATTTTTTATATGAATCGTTTATAGTTAGATATCATTATTTAGATTTTTTAGTTATAAATGTTCTTGGAAGTATTACTTTGATTTCATTAATTTTTGTTTGTAGTGTAGTTGTTATAAAAAAGAACCCTATATTTGGTTTAATAATGTCCACTTTAATCTTTGTGGGATTTGTACAATTATTTTCATATTTGATACTGCTTAATAAAAATATTTTTACTTATTTGGTAGTAATTAATATTTCAAGTATTATTTTATCAACATTAGTTTCTAGAAAAATACTGGAGGTTAAATATGAGTAGAAAATTTGTTATAGTACCAAGTTTATTTATGATTTGTTGGAGTATATTTTTATATTTTAATAAAACGAGTATTGAAATAGAAACTGTATTTGGTGACATTGATATCCTTCAAAATATTGAAATACGTGTTGGTGAACGTACAATAAAATCTAGTTTTTTTGTAGAAAATACATATTATATTAATGGAGATATTAAAAGAGAAAATATAAAATATAGAATGTTTGACAGAAATTATAATAGAAAAATATTGTTAGAAGAACTTGGAATAGAGAATAAAGATTTAATAAATAAAGCACTAAGTAGTAGAGATGTTATGAGTAGTACCGGGATTAAAGGATTTACTGGTGATGATACTTCATATATTTCTTATATGTTTGAAAAAGACGAATATTATTATTTAAAGATATTTGAAAAAGATAATAATACGGCTAGAATAAATGAGAGAGAAGTTAAGATAGAAGGCGAGTTCAATACTTACGATCATTTAACTAGAATTGATACTTTTTATGTAGATGATAAAATATATTTAGCTTTAAATAAGCACGAATACTATGAATGGAGTTTTGTAGTTAATAATACTATGTGTGTTTATATTGAAATTGATGGAGATAAATCTAATATTTTATTTAAAGAAAAAATAGATAGGATTATTTATTTTAGTGATATGTTAGATAGATCTATATTTTCGTTAGTAACTATTGACAAGGAAAGTATTTTTGTAGAATATAATTTAGACGATAAAAAAATTATAAAATCTAAACCACTTAGTGAATTATTAGAAAATGAAATTTCAGAAAAAAGTATTAGATTTGATAATAAAAACGGAATTAATCTATTTTTTTACGAAGGAAATGAAAATGAAGTTGAAGTTTTAATAGTTGATCTTAGTGAAAAAGATATAAAGGAACGAAATGTGACTATAAAATATCCAACTGATGTAATAAATACTAGTAGTGATATGAGAATTATAGATAATAAATTATATCTTATTAATGGTAATTATATGGAAGATGATTTTATAAGTGTAGTCGATATTTTAAGTGGTGAAACTATATATCAAGGAATTTTAAAGGTGAATTCAGATGTATACTATAATATTGATGAAAGAAATTAAAAAATATGTAGAAAACTTTAGACAATTAGTTTATAATAGAAAAAATAGCTATTTTTATAGCTATTTTTTTATAAAATTTTACAGTAAATAATAAAAATTAATATATTAATATAGATGATTGGAGAAAAAATAAATGTTTAATAAATTACCTAAAATAGAATTACATTGTCACTTAGATGGGAGTGTTAGAGCAGAAACTATAATAGATATAGCCAAAAAGGAAAATGTAAATTTACCAATTTACGACAAGGAAGAATTAAGAAAACATATAAGTATAATTGAAAATTGTGAATGTTTAGATGAATATATAGAAAAGTTTGATTTAACAAATTTAGTTATGCAAAATAAATATGGTCTTGAAAGAATAGCATATGAGGTATTAGAAGATGCATCTCTTGAAAATGTTAAATATATAGAAATAAGATTTGCACCTCAACTTCATAGGTTAAATGGTTTAAATTATGATGAAATAATACAAAGTGTAATAAATGGTGTTAAAAAAGCGGAGAAAGATTTCGATATAAAAGGAAATGTTATAATTAGTACTATGAGACATATGAGTGAAGAAAGCGGAATGGAAGTTATAGAAGTAGCTAAGAAGTATCTTGGAAAAGGTGTTGTTGCATTTGATATGGCAGGAAAAGAAGATGAAGGCTTTTGTATAACTTATAATAATTTAATAAAAAAGGCTAAAGAAGAGAATTTTAATATTACACTTCACGCAGGAGAACAAGCAAGTTACAAAAATGTAATTGATGCAATAAATCTTGGGGCTACTAGAATTGGTCACGGAATAAAAATAATAAATTCAAAAGAAACTATGGATTTAGTAAAAGAAAAAAATATACTTCTTGAAATGTGTCCAACAAGTAATATTCAAACTAGTAATGCATCTGATTATGTTACTTATCCATTTAAAAAGTTTTTAGATTATGGGATAGTTGCAAGTTTAAATACGGATAATAGAACTGTATCTAATATTACTTTAACAAAAGAATATGAAAACATATTTAACACTTTAGATTTTGATTTATACAAAAGAAATTATTTAGAAACTGTTAATGCATCGTTTTCTAATGAAGAAACTAAAGATTGGTTAAGAAAATTCATATAATAATTTTTAAATGGAGTATAATAATTCTGAGGTGAAATGATGAATGATTTACTAAAAAATCAAAGATATTTTTTTGATAAAGAAAAGATTAGTATAAAAGAAAGAATAATTAACCTAAAGAAATTAAAAAATGCAATTAAAAAATATGAAAAAGAAATTTTAATTTCACTAAATAAAGATCTTGGCAAACACGAATTTGAGGCATATTCTTCAGAAGTTGGATTTATTTATAGTAGTATTGATCATATGGTTAAAAATCTTAATAAATGGGCGAAACCAAGAAGAATAAAGAATGATTTAGCACAATTTGGAGGAAAAAGTTATATTTATAAAGAACCTTATGGGGTATGTTTAATTATTGGACCATTTAATTACCCGTTTCAATTAGTTATGGAACCTTTAATTGGTGCAATAAGTGGAGGAAATTGTGCAGTTATTAAGCCTTCAGAATTTACAAAAGAAACTGAACAAATAATTAAGAGAATTATAAATGAAACCTTTGATAAAAATTATATTGAAGTTGTGACTGGTGACTATAAAGTTAATAGTGAATTATTAGATTTAGAATTTGATTACATTTTCTTTACAGGAAGTGTTAAAGTTGGTAAAATAGTAATGGAAAAGGCTAGTAAAAATCTAATTCCATTAACTTTAGAACTTGGTGGAAAGAGTCCTGTTATAGTTGATGAAACTGCAAATTTAGAAATTACTGCAAAGAGAATTTGTTGTGGTAAATTTGCAAATTCTGGTCAAACTTGTGTAGCACCAGATTATTTACTTGTAAGTGATAAAGTTTATGAAAAGTTTCTTGCTATATTAAGGGATACCATAATAGATTTTTATGGCCCACAAGTAAAACATAATAACGAATTTGGAAAAATAGTAAATGATAATCATACCAATAGATTATTAAAGATTTTAGAAAAAGACTCACAAAAAATTTACTATGGTGGCGAAGAAACATTACAAAATTTTATTGAACCAACAATTTTAAGAGATATAACTTATAAAGATAGCGTTATGGAGGACGAAATATTTGGTCCGATACTTCCAGTTATAAAATATAACAATATTGACGATATTAAGTTTTATCTAAATAAATATAAAAACCCTCTTGCATTATATGTTTTTTCAAATGATAAAAAGTTCAGTGAGTATATACTTACAAACTTTAGCTTTGGAGGAGGTTGCTTAAACGATACTTTAGTCCACGTTGCATCAAAACATTTACCATTTGGTGGAGTTGGATCATCAGGAATTGGAAGATATCACGGAAAGTATAGTTTTAAAACTTTTACTTACGAAAAAGCAGTTGTTAAAAAGAATTTTAGAATAAATATTGAACTGATTTTCCCACCATATAAAGACAAAATAAAAATGATTAGGAAGGTAATGAAATAATGGAAGAAATATTTGAATTAATAGAAGGAAAAATAAGAAACAGTGGATACCAAGGAGAAATTTCTGGAGAAGAAATATACGATGAAATTTGTGATGAAATAGAAGATAAAGAAGAAGGAACTTACATTTTTATGAATAAAAAAGAGGATAATGTTCTTTTTGAGTATAAAATAGATGTTATGGAAGAAAACTTCAATTTATCATACATAATAATAACTGATAACGGAGAAAAATTTGAAATAGATTTCGATAATTAAGGAGTGATATTTTGTTAGAAAATATTAGTAGTCCAAAAGATGTAAAATGTTTAAATAATAATGATTTAAATATTTTATGTAGTGAAATAAGAAATACTTTAATAAATAGAGTTAGTAAAACTGGTGGTCACTTTGGACCTAATTTAGGAGTTGTGGAACTTACTACTGCACTTCATTATGTGTTTAATTCACCAAATGATAAAATGGTTTACGATACTTCGCACCAAACTTACGTTCATAAGATGCTTACAGGAAGAAAAAATGCTTTTATTAATGAAGAAAATTATTCTGATGTAACAGGGTTTTCAACTCAACATGAAAGTGAACACGACTTTTTTATATTAGGTCACACTTCAACTTCGATATCTCTAGCTTATGGACTTGCAAAAAGCCGTGATATGAAAAATGATAGCGAAAATGTTATTGCAATAATTGGAGACGGTTCATTAAGTGGAGGTCAAGCATTTGAGGCCTTAAGTGTTGGAGGAAAGTTAGATAGTAACTTTATAGTTATAGTAAATGATAATGATATATCTATTGGAGATAATTATGGATCGATTTACGATAATTTAAGACTTTTAAGAGAAAGTAATGGAGAGTATCATAATAACTTTTTTGAAAGTTTAGGGTATGAATATACATATGTTGAAGAAGGAAATAATGTTTTAGAACTTATAGAAGTATTTAAAAGTATAAAAGATAGAAAATGTCCTATGGTAATTCACGTTAACACTGTTAAAGGACTTGGTTACTTAGATTCAGAGATAAATAAAGAAAAGTATCATTATATTTCACCGTTTAATTTAGAAACTAATGAATTAAATTTCAAGCCAACAGAAAATTATGTTAGTATAACTAATGATTATTTATGTGAAAAAGTATCAAAAAATAAGAATATAATAGGAATTACTCCAGGTACTCCGGGTCTTTTCTCTAAATTTAGAAATGAACACCCAAATAATTTCTTAGACGTTGGAATTGCAGAACAAACTGCAGTAAGTATAGCATCTAGTATGGCATCTAACGGAATTAGACCCGTTGTTTCTTTATTTAGTTCATTCTCACAAAGGGCATATGATCAATTTTCACAAGATCTTGCAATAAATAATAATCCTTCAATAACTTTAATATTTAATAATGGAATAAATAAAAGCGCAGAAACACACCTTGGTGTATTCGATATATCACTTTTATCAAACATTCCAAATATTGTTTTTATGTGTCCAACTTCTAAAGAAGAATATTTAAGTATGCTTGATTTTTCAATTAATCAAACTAAATATCCAATAATAATTAGAATTCCAAGAATTCTATTTAATGAAGAATGCACGGATACTAATTTTGAAATTAATAAATTTAAAAAGACTATTGAAGGTGAGAAGATTTGTGTTATTGGACTTGGAGCATTTTATAAACTTGGAAAAGAAGTTGTTAATAAATTAAAAGAAGAAAATATTAATGCATCACTTATAAATCCAAGGTTTGCAAGTGGAATTGATGAAATAATGCTTAAAAAGTTAGAAGAAAATCACGATTTAGTAATAACACTTGAAGATGGAATTTTAGATGGTGGATTTGGTGAAAAGATAACTAGGTTCTATGGTGATAAAAATATGAAAGTATTAAACTTTGGAGCTACTAAAGAGTTTGTTGATAACGTTAGTTTAGATGAACTTTATGAAAAATATAATTTAAAAGAAGATTTAATAGTTAAAAAAATAAAAGAGAGTTTAAATAATTAAGGGGGATATATGGAAAATATAGTTGTTGATTTAGAAAAAATAAGAACTGATGCAGAAGATTATTATAAAAGAGGGGACTTTTATTGTTCTGAAGCTATAGTTAAAGTTATAAAAGATACTCTAGATTTAGATATTAGCGATGAAATAATTTCTATGGCATCAGGTTTTCCAGTTGGAATAGGTGGTGCAGGTTGTACTTGTGGTGCTGTGTCTGGTGGAGTTATGATGATAGGATTATTATTTGGAAGAACAAATCCAAAAGATAGTAAAGTTGCTAAAGCTATGGAACTTTCAAAGGAACTGCACCAAGTTTTTAAAACAAAAAATAAAACACTTTGTTGTAAGGCATTAACTCGTGGTATGGTTATGGGTGAGGAAGTACATATGAAACAATGTGTTTATTTTACAGGTGATATAGCTTATGAAACTACAAAGATAATTTGTAGAGAACTTGAAATTGAAACTATATAATAATTAGAAACTCTTCTTTTTTGGGGGAGTTTTTTATTATGAAAATATAAAGTGAGGATTATTATGAAGGTAAATAATAATATAAAATTTTATGTATTTATATACATACTAAGTAAATATTCTGATATGGAAAACTCTATTTCAGTAAAAGAAATAAATTATTATATGATGAATTTTTTAGAAATTGAAATTGATAGAAGAACTATTTATGGATATTTAAATGATATGAAAATTTTAGATATTAATGTTAGTGAGTATAATGAAAAAAGTAGAGGTTATCATTTTTTAGGACATAAATTAGACGAAGTAGAATTGAAAATTTTGAATGATGCGATACTTACTAGTAATTTTATAACTAAGAAAAAGAGTGTTGAACTTATTGATAAAATAAGTGACTTAACTTCTATTTATAATAAAAAGTATTTAAATAAGAAAGTTTTTATTGATAGCGCATCTAAAACTACTAATGAAGAAATAACTAAAAGTATAGAACTGATTCATAATGCTATAAAGCATAAAAAGAAAGTTAAATTTAGTTATTATGATTATAATGAAAATAGAGAATTAGTTGCAAGAATTGATAAATTTAAGGAAATAAAATTGTATGAAGTTGTACCAATAGATTTTATTGTAAAGGATAGTAATTATTATTTTATTTGTGGAAATATAAAATATAATAGTCTATCTAATTATAGGCTTGATAGAATTAAAAATGTAGAAATTATGGATTGTAATATAGAAAAATTAGAGATAAAAGAATTAAAGGGTGGGTTTAATCCATTTACATATTCAAAAAAGACTTTTAAAATGTTTGATGGAAAAGAGGATTATGTTGAAATTGAATTTAAGCATAATATATTAAATTTCTTAGTTAGTGAATTCAGAGAAGATATTAAAATAACCAAGTTA
>JAWXUS010000046.1:0-8063 GCA_044426235.1 Peptostreptococcaceae bacterium
TAGTTTATTTTTAAGTTTTAAATCATCAATAATTTTATATTGTTCTAGAACATACTCAATTTTTGGGATTAATTCATCCTTATGGGTATTTTTTTTATTTTCAAGTGCAATTTTCTCTTCCAGTTTAGTAACTACGTTATTAGTACTTTCTATTTTATTATTTAGAACATCAGATCTTTCTAAATAGGTTTGTATATCATATACTCCTTGTTCTAAAAAGTCATGTAAATTTTCTTTTTGCTTTTCTATTTTAGAAATTTCTTTTTTTACACTAATAAGTTCTTCTTCATAATTTCTTTTTAAACTTTTATCTTTTTTCAAATCAGATTTATGTATGTGTTGTTTATATTCTAAAAGCCATTGTTCTAAGTTTTCTAATACTATTTCTTCAACTATATCTAACTTAGTAGATCTATTAGAACAATATGTACATACTAAATATTTAACTATAGTCGATGATTTTGGACTAGTTCTAGAAGATTTTTTAACTAACGTATGATTACATTGTGCGCATTTAACTAAACCAGCTAATGGGTTAGTAACATATTTATTATGTCCAACAGGTGAAATATCTCTTTTTTGGAATCTATCATTGCAAAAATTAAATGTTTTTTCATCAATTATTGATTCGTGGATACCTTTTGCTACTATATTTTCTCTTTTTTTATTCCTTTTTCCCCATACAACATATCCTGCATAAACTTTATTTCTAATTATATCAGACACGGCTTTATGAGTGAAAATAAGGTTTTTAGCACTCTTATATCCTGTTTTATTTAAATAATTAGCTATTTTAGTGCTACCAAAATCATCAGAATGTAATTTATATATCAATCTTACAATTTCTGCTTGTTGTTCATTCACAACTATTATTCTTCTACCTTTTTCAGTAAATGCAAAATCATATCCAAAGGGTGGAGTAGAGCCCATAAAATATCCATCAAGCAATGCTTTTTCTCTTCCTCTTTGCATACGTCTTGTAATCATTTTAAGTTCTTTTCTTGCTAAGAAACTTTCAAACTCACTATATTCTTCATCAAATTCGTTGTTCAAGTCATAAATTTTTCTAGGTGTTATAATCTTTGTATTTGTGTTTTTAAAAGTATCAAGGATTAGACCCTGGTCTTGCATATTTCCACGGCCTAACCTATCTATATCTACTACAAGTACTGCATCAATATCTTTATTTTCTATATCTTCTAATAATTGTAGCATTTTAGGTCTATTTTTAATATTTTCTCCAGATACTATTTCTTCTTTTATGTCTAATACAGTTAAATTTTTTTCTTTTGCAACTTTAAAAAGTGTTTCTCTATGTTTTCTCAAAGCATCTTGTTCATCGGAACGACTTTTTCTTAAATAAATAATTGTTTTCATATTTTTCTCCAATACTTAAATTCATTCTACATAGTTTATTATATATTTAGTTACATAATAAATAAATAAAAAAAGGACTTATAGATATAAGCCCTTACAATTTATTTTATAAAACGTGGCATTAAACACGTATATTTTTCTTTACGTCTGTATGGTGGAATAAGTGGAGAATTTCCAACACGGACATTTTTAAAGCCTTTATTTTTAGCACTATTTAATTCTATTGTTCTATGGAGCATATCTCCTTTATAAATAGAGTAATTAT
This sequence comes from Peptostreptococcaceae bacterium, assembly GCA_044426235.1. Lineage (GTDB taxonomy): Bacteria > Bacillota > Clostridia > Peptostreptococcales > Peptostreptococcaceae > JAGHEK01. Next base: position 1,643 of record JAWXUS010000046.1, read on the forward strand.
TATCAATTTCTTCTATGCTATAAGTCTTTATAGCTCCAAAACCTTGAGAGCTTTTTTTACCGATAAAGTTAAGTTTATCTAAAACTTTTTTAAGAGCATCAACATTTCCTCTACAATAAAAAATCAAGTTATTATCTTCATATAAACTACAAAAAAGTGGTTTCTGATAGTTTTTAAACTTACCTGCACCAGTTTCTATTCTTTCCTTTACATTGTCTTTGAAGGCTATTATATCAGTATTTTTTGTGTGGAACTTTTTAGTGTAATTAATATTAAACTTCTTAACATTAGATTTTATAATATCACTAGAACTAAATACTCCAAACTCTTGATTAAATTCTAAAACCTCAGACAACATATTTTTAGCATCTTCTAAATTTAAATAAGAATTATCGGTTCTAATATAGAAATCATCTCCTAATTTCTCTTTAACCAAAACTAGTAAAATTAAAGTATCTAAGTTTATAGTTTCATTCACGGAGATGGGAGAGAGCATATTAAATGTTACTTTTAAATTTTTATACATAATTACCCCTCTAATTATCTACCTACTCTAGCTTTACTACCTTTTGTTTTAGTAGAATTTTTCCAATCACTTGGTGCCTTTGCACTCATGCTTTTACTAACATCAGATACAGCTTTAGCTCTTGTTGTTTCAACACTTTTATTCATAATTTGTTAGCTCCTTTAAAAATTTATGTTCTTTTAATTTATAATAAAATTCTGGGTACATTTCTTTAACATGTGTAAATCGACCAAATTCACTACCGTGGTGACCTAACATATCTCCAACTCTTCTATGTTCTAAAGTTTGTGTTCCTGGAGCGGAGTAGTGTGGATGTATTGGTGTATTGCTAGAAACTAAAAATGCAAATACATCTTCAAAGCTCCAGTTGTAAATGGGATTACAAGTCCATTCCCAGTCCCTTTCAGAAAAATAAGTATGTCCACGTTTAAACAAATTTTTACGTGCGCTATTTTCATTGTATCGAATCCCCATTATTCTTCCTTGGTAATCTGGATAATCTTCATAGAAATCATTCAGTGCATCATTTTTATATCTAGTTTTTTTATCTATATTAAATCCATATTTCTCTACACTTTCAAGCAAGGATAATTTAGGTTTATAAATGTTTATATCATCAAACTTTTTTAAATATTCATTTGTGCCTGGAGGATTAAGCCCTCCGTCCATAAAAATTACAGGCGTTTTGAATTGATCATCTTCATTTTCTGCATTAAGTTGTTTTTCCACTTGTCTAAGAAGTGTTAAAACGGAAGTGCTATCTTTACCAGTACTCCAAGCCATATATCTATTATCTGTAAATTTTAAAAAAGCCTCTAAAATATATCTAGCCTCTAATACTTTTTCTATATGTCTGTTTAGATGGGAATACTTAAAAAAATATTCCCTCCCTCTATCATTTAGATACATTATAAATTACTTTCTAGTTCTCTTATAAATTTAACTATTTCTTCTTTGTATTTCTCCAAATAATCATAATATAAGCTAGAATCCATATCTAATTCATCTGTAGTGACTAGAATATTTCCGTGTCCTGTACCACTTTTACCACCTATAAACGGATTTGCTTTAAATAAGTCTATAAGGGCACATAGAGCAGACTTTTCTATATCACTTGTTGTTTCTACTACAAAGAAAGTTTTTAGTTCTGTACCCGCAATAAGTTGTTCTTGTTCATACTTCATCTGGGTTACTTTGTCATCCTTTTTACTTGGATAATCAATTATATCTTTTATTAATTTAGAAGTATCGTGTCTAGTATAGAAATTTTCTTCAAGCAAATCATAAATCGACAAATCTGTTTGAACATCTGTAAATTCCTGTGTTTCCGTACAAATTGGAATAGAAATACCGACCTTTAATTTCCCTTCTGGCATCTGTGAACCTAGTGCACAACCGAATAAAGCCATCATTGGACAATTCTTTCTAAATTCTTTTATTTCTCCAACTTCATAATATCTACTTCCAGTTGTAAGAGCACCGCCACTAAATAAAGTATGATATAGATCCTTGCTTATTTTTTCTACATCTAATCCAACTTTAATTAAAAAATCCTCCATAGCTAATCTTCTAAGAGTACCTCTTAAAGCATTCCCAGTTAATACTGGTATTTCTACAACTTCACCTGAGCAAACAAAAGACATTTTTCTAGCTAAACTAGTAGTTCCAGTTTTTTCATCAGACAGATGACTAAGTGGAGCTAATAGCTTTAAAATTACATTAGTTTTCATAATTTATTCCTCCTTTTCTTTTTGTTCTTTTCTAATTTGATTATTTAACTTCATATCTAGGATTAACATTTGTGTTTCAAACCTAAATTTCTTCATTATCAAGTTTTGATTTTCTTTAGACATATTGCTTACTTGCAGTATAGTCGAGTATTTTAAAACCCTTATATCTAGCTTTTTGCATAGCTTGTCTATAAACTTGTTGTAAGAGTTAGTAGTAGAAGAACAGCCCTTTACCTTGCTAGCAAATTCTTGCCATATACCTAAAGCTCTTCTTTTATCCACCTTGTCCCAATCTATACAACTCCAAATTTCCGTTAAAGTAGATAGTGCATAAAACATTGCATCAGAATCTGTTAATTTTTGTTCTAAAACATCGTTATCTGTTTGCATTTTTCAACCTCCTTTTCTTTTTTAGACTTTAATTCTTTTAGAAGTTCTTTTTCTTTTTTTAGTCTTTCTTTTTCCTTAGCTTTCTCTATTTTAAGTAGTTCTTTTTGCTTGTCTATACGTTCTTTTACTATTACATTTCTAAGCTCAGAATTTAATATAAAAATTAAAAATTTATAAATAGAAGTTCCTTTATATTTTTTAAATAGATCTACATTGTATCTAAATTCCTTTATGCTATTATTAGCCACATAATCTAACATACTTATATCTTTAAATTGCAGGTATTCTAATTCATCTTTTGTAAAGAATAGATACATAGCATTAAGCCTTTTATAAAGCTCTTTATGTTTATTAACATCTATTATAAATTCATCTTCTTCTAAACGTATCTTATAGTAATTAGGGTCTAAATTTACAGTGGCACGTATAACATTGTGCTTTTTAAAAGATTGTGTAACACAAAAAATAAATTCACCTTCAACGTGTTCTTCTAAATTAAAAATATAGTGCTCAAGATCATTTTTAGTTAAGATAATTTTATCTTTTTTAGATATCAGGAGATTTTTTTTCCTAAAAGTATCATCTTTTATAGAATGTGCACAATATTTACACATATAAATACTATTTAAGTCCTTGCAAATATCTAAATTAGTGAAATTACTACCAAGTATCTTCTTAATTTTAATTCCTTCTAGTATGCTAGATCCACACATCATACATTTAGTGTCTACTTCTTCAGTCTCTATTTTAATTTTTGAATGCATGCAAGCTAATTCTGTATTATTAATTTCTACCACCTCCTTTTTACTTATATCTATTTTAATATAAAAATTTAGTAAGTTTAAAATATTTTGTACTAAAAATGCTAAAAAACGACCTTTTTAAATTTCTATAAAACCTGTATTTATATCTTATATAGTATTAAAATTTCAATGTTTTTTAAATAATTTAAAAAAGTTTAAAAAAAGACTTGACGACACGTTAATTTTATTATATTATGTATTTAAGAAAGACAACAAAGAGATTCAACAGGGAAAAAAATAAGGAGGGTTAAGATGAACAAAACAGAAGTTATTCTAAAATTAGAAAAATTAAAAACTAGATTTGAAAAATTTGAAACTACATATGAGGTAACTATAAACTCAGATGAAGAAACAATAACAATATTTCCAGAGCCTACAGCATGTATACGTAACATATGGGAAGTACTTGGAGATTATGAAGTAGGATTTCCAGAAGAATATAGAACTATAAAATTAGTAGATTATAAATTTTATAATACAGAAGTGTATTATGTAACTTTTAAATTAAATAACTAATACTTTAAGTTAATAACTTAATAGAGGGCATTATAAATTCTTATAGTGCCTTTTAGTTAGATTATTAATCTAAAATATATAAAGTTAGGAAAATTACATCATGAAGGTTATAAATAGAAAAATAAGTACTGCAAAAGGTGGAACTGGACACCCAACTTATAGATTATCTTTATCTAAAGAAATTTTACTTGCATTAGGTATAGATCCAGGAGCTGAACAAAAAAATGTAAAGCTAATTTTAGATAATAATAAAGTAATTGTTATAAAAGATGTTGAATTATAAAATCTACACGTTATATTATATAATAATCTTATGTATATACATTGCTTAATGTGTATTTATAAGGTTTTTATAAAAATAAAAAAGTTTTTTAAAAAAAGACTTGACGACACGTTTTTTTTATATTATTATATACTTAAGAAAGACAACAAGGGATAAACAATAGAGATTAAATTAAAAAGGAGGGTAACAACATGAGAAAGTCAGAGAGAATTGAAATTTGTTCTAGCGCACTTATAGGACAAGCAATATATGAACAAGAGAAAAAAAGAGATAGAGAAAAAGAAAGATTAAAGAAAGAAAAAGAAAAGAAAAGTGTTAAGCAATCAGAGTTATTTTCAAAGGCCCACCAACTGACTTTTGAAATAGTTGAAAAATATGATGATGTAGATTATAAAGAACAATTCAAGTTATGTTTAGAAATGGTAATTGAAGATAGTAAAAATGAAGTTGATTTCCCTGAGCTTTTAATAAAAGAATATGGTGGATCTAAGTGGGAAAAAGGTGACATGAGTAGAATCTACTTTGGTAATACAGAAGATCTAGAGAATTTATGTGAAAGATTTGATGTAGCAACAAGCAATTATTTTGATGAATGTAAATTTTTCTATGATTTAAACCATGAAGAATTTGCTTGTTATAGCCTAAATAGACGTAAAAAGGGACAAAAGGAATTAAGAGATCTATGTGAAAAGATGATGGAGCTTAAAAGTGCATAATAACCAATAAAATTATAAAATTTAAAGGAGAGTATAGGAATGAGAGATTTAGTAAGTACATTTAAAACTAGAGAAGAACTTGTAAATAAGTTACCAATGAGAAATGATTTAATAAGAGAATTTGATGCAAGACAAGGTGCAATAAAGGAAATAGTTAAGCTTGAAGAATCTAAAGCTATAAAGAATGAATTAATGGAATTTACAGCAATCCAGTTACAAAGAATTTTAATTGGATTAGAATTAGGACTAGATGTATCTACTTATGCTAATTTAAAATTAGACATAGATCAGATGGAACAAATTTTTTACGGGTTACAAGATGGACTTGATGTAACACTATACAATAACCCAAAAATTGCAGATAGTGAAATGATGACAATCAGACATGCAATAAAAGAAGGCATGGACGTAACATTATTCAATAATCCAAACTTAAATATTGAACAGTTACATGCAATAAAGCATGGAATAGATGAGGGGGTAGATGTTACTTTATACAATAGCCCAAACAACACAGCTGAAGAAATGAACAAAATGAAAGATAAGTTAATAAATGAACTGAATAATAAAATTGCAAAAGAATTTAACATATCACTTGAGTTAATAAAAGAATTAGAAGAATCTGATGGTTTAGAATTTATGCGCCTTACTTATATGAGAAAAGGATACAATGAAGGATTTGATGTGGTACCATTCTTATTTATGGAACTTGACCCTTGGGACTTTTTTAGTAATGTTTTAGATGATGAATTTGAAAGATTAAAAAAAGAAAAGTTAGAGCAAAGTAAATAGATGAAATGGAGTGTATGAGGTAACTTATACACTCTTTTTATTTCAAAAATTTTAAACTTTAAAATTTATAGTTTATAATAGAGTTAAGAAAATTTAGGAGGATAGATCTATGAATTGTGTGTTTGAATTAGCAGTTAAAGTATTTTTAAAAGAAGATATTAAATTTGAAGATTGTTTATCTGAGCTTTCTAACTTAATAGATAAAGTCTTATCTAAAAATGAAAAGTATTTAGAATTTCATAATGAGAATAAGTATAAAAATTATACTTTTGATATGTTATATCCATTAAGTACAAACAAGGTTTATGAGAAAGAAAATATATATACTTTTAGAATTAGAACTATAGATCCAGAACTTCTAAATTATATAATTAAGAATTTAGAAAATGAATACAGTGATACAATTAAAGTTTTAACCATTCTACAAAAGATAATACCAATAAAGAAAATAGAAAAGGTATATAGCATAACACCTGTTGTACTCAAATTTGATGAAGGTTTTTGGAGAACACATACTAGCATAAAGGACGTAAAAAGAAGGCTTAAAGATAACTTAATAAAGAAGTATAACTCTTATTATGAAACTAAGATTGAAGAAGATTTTGAACTGTTTGAAATTATAATAATAAAAAATAATAAACCAATAAAGGCTAATTATAATTTCA
>JAWXUS010000113.1:0-2883 GCA_044426235.1 Peptostreptococcaceae bacterium
TTACTTCGCTTATTTCATAAAAGATGATCATATTTATTTATCTAAACTATATTCTTATAAAGAATGTAGAGGAAAAGGAATTTTTAAATTTATATTTAATTATTTTGATAAATATAAAAAAAACATAAAATTAAATACGTGTAAAACAAATAAAACATTGCAAATATATTTGCATGTAGGATTTGAAATAATCGATGAAAAAACAAATGATATCGGTTCTGGTTTTTTCATGGATGATTACATATTGTTAAAGAAACACGAGTAAGCGAACGCTTTATTAAAGTAAGCATACGCTTTAGGTTTACATAGTATTTTTGTAATGGTAAAATAAATTGAATACTATTAAAGGAGGAATTATTATGCCTAGAGTAATAACAGATACTTGTATAGCATGTGGCGCTTGTCAAGCTGAATGTCCAGTAGATTGCATCGCTGATGGAGAAATCTATACAATTGATGCTGATACTTGTATTGATTGTGGTGCTTGTGAAGCTGGATGTCCAGTTAACGCTATCGTAGCAGAATAAAAAGAGTTCAAAACGAACTCTTTTTTTATTTAATTAAATGTAACACCTCATTATATAATTCATATAATACAATCAGATACAAAATGTTTAGAAGTATGTAATCAAATTAGAACTGAATTAATCAAAGTATATAATTATTATAATGAACATTTCCCTGCTTTAACTCAATTTACTCCGCAAGATTCTTATGATTATATAAATAGTCCATGGCCATGGGATGTAAGAAATACATCCAATACAAAAACAATACCACTTTTTAAAATGGTATTGTTCATTTTATTTTTCTAATTCTTTTATCAAGTTGAATAAAGGTTCAACTTTTTTTTGAGTATCGGAAGTTATACCATTGTCTAAAGTTTGATACACTTCTAATATGTAATCTAAGACATTATCAATACTTCTAGAGTTAATAATATATTCAATCAACTCAGTATATTTTCCATTTGATGAAATATAAGATTTAATTTTATTCATATTTTTAATGTATTCATCATTTCTTTCATCATCATTAATATAAGCTATATCGTTTAAAATAAAATTAATACAAGCATTTTTACCAACAAATGGATTTTCTATTATAAAATCAAATAATTTAACAATATTTCTATCAATCAAATCATATTTTTCTTTATCATAATAATCAATAAATTTATAAATTGTTGGTCGAGATAACTTGAAATACTCAGATAAATCTGTTATTTTCAAGCCTACTTCTTTTAATCTTGTTGAGATCATTTTATACCACCCCTTAAATATTTTCGCTTAAATACTTAAATAATTTAGAAAAATTTTCTTTTGTATCATCACTAACTACAAAATTGTTATTTATAACAGAATATTTAAATTTTTTACTTGCGCGTGAAGATTTTTTAAGTTCTTCTTGTTCTTCTTTTGTAAACAATGATTCTATATCACCTAAGCTAGGTTTAACATCACCTAAAGAAACAATATTTAAATCCGTTTTTAATGTTTTAGCAAATTCAATAAAATCGTTTCCAGCGTTATCATTATCTACCAATAATAATTGTTTTGGATATCCAAAATCATTTAATGTATTTATAATAGAAGTTCTTTCATTTTTGACATTTTCTGTATAACTATTTTTTACACCATTGATTGGTAAAAATACAAATTTTTCAGCATTTAATAATTTTGACATCGCTACTAAATAATTATAATCTGTTATACCTTCAACAAATACGATTTTTTCTTTATGAGATATTAGTATATTAGATTCAACTGTTAAAGCTCTTTTAACTCCTTTTAATGAATCAGCATCAAGTTCATCTACTAATGTAAAATGATTAATCACTTCAACATGATTATTAGTATTTCTTACAACTCTCAATTCATCTAAATAATCATTATTAATGAAGAAAGGAGAATGAGTAACTAATACAATTGTAATATCATTATTAACAGCAAATTCTTTTAAGAAATTTCTAAATTCTCTAATTGCTGTTACAGAAAGATTTGTAGCAGGTTCGTCTAGTAAAATTATATCACCATAATTAAATGATTTGTTTGCATTGATTGTAAAGAAGAAATCAAAGAACCATTTAAAACCTGTTGATTGAAGTTCATAATTAATAAATGTTCCATTTTTTTGTATTTCAAATTCCAGTGAATCTGTTGTTAATCTAATAGTAAATTCATAACAATCATTATCTAAATTATATAAACTATTAAATTTGGCAGAAATTGTTTTTAATTTTTTAGTTATTTCATTTTCTAAATTTCGCAATTCGGAATTTGATCCTCTTGATATAGATGTTTCTATTACTCTATCTATAACTGTAGAATCATACGATAACATTGTTAACAAATTAATATAAAATTCATTATTTTTGTATGTCGATAAATCTTGTTTTAAATCACTATTTTTAATTGAATTAGACTTGAAATTTATAATATTATTTTGTAATGGTAATCCAGTTCTATTTAAAAAATCTTTTTCAATTGCATCATCATCAAATTGTACTTTAGTTATTTTTTGTAAATCTTGATTACCCATTTTAAAAGCAGTTCTAATAATATTTCTGAATTTTGTTTTAAATACAGCAGATACAAAATCATTATATAAAACATTATTTGAATAATTCATAGGTGATGCTTTTACAAATTTCACTAAAGTATCAATAATATCATCAAAGTAGCCTATGATATCTAATTCAATATTGGTACTATTTTTATATTTATTAAATACTATAGTTTTCCAATGTGTAAGGTCATTCTCTACATTACGAAGATTTCCTAAAGAAGTTACTATTGGAATAAACTCATTATGTAAAATATTTTGAAAATCTTTATCTGCATTTAAATTTAAAATAACTTTAGAATGATATTTCCTATTATT
>JAWXUS010000113.1:2893-3244 GCA_044426235.1 Peptostreptococcaceae bacterium
ACCAATTATATTATCACTATATAAAACTTCTTTATTATTAAAAGATATTTTAGTACCTTTTAAATCAACATATCTTTGATAATCAAATTTATCTTCACAACAAATTAAAGTTACATTTGGATTTTGGGAATCTTCATCAAAAGCAAGTGTTGTTATAGCATCTTCATGTAATATCCCTTGATTGATATCACTTAATGCTTTTAAAACATTTGATTTCCCTGAATTATTTTCTCCTACTAAGATTACTAATTCACCAGCCGATCCCTCTTTAAAATTTGAATTTAGTATAACATCTACTTTATCTTCAATCCCAACATTTTTATATTTATTTATTCTTAATATTCTTTTCAT
>JAWXUS010000047.1:0-8022 GCA_044426235.1 Peptostreptococcaceae bacterium
ATTATTTGTATACCAAGGGACGGCAATCCCTTGATATGTTTAATCTAATTTTATTTAGTCTTTAAGAATTTATTGAAGTTCTTAAAGATTTTTTTTTATACTTATAAGCACTTTTATCTTTGTAATAATATATGGCTCCACCAATTTTTTCTAGCAATTCATCTATTGGTATATTTTTATAAAAACTTCTTTGCTTACTATCGGTGCTTTTAAAATATGTTGTATTACTTCTTGATCCATGTAATAAATTAAAGTAATTTTCTTTTACATATTTTTCTAAATCTTGTTTGTCTACTAAAATAAAATATTCTTTATAGCTAAAACAAATATAATCGCTTATTTTTTTTGTATCAGTTGACCAACCAAAATCTTTTATATATGGGCATTCTTTTTGTGGATTTGTTTGTATGTTCAGAACTTCTAAAGTTACATAATCTTTATTATCTGTACCATGCTTAAATTCTATATTTTTAGTGAAATCATCATGTTTTAAGTATGCATCAATTCCTTTAACTTGGTCAAGTTTATCTTTTACATCTACTAGATCTAACTTACTATTTTTAAATATTCTTCTAAATCCTTCTAGTATAAATTGCTTACGTTCTTTGTATCTTATTTCTTCTTTTCTTATTTCTTCTTTAATTTTTGCCACCTCTATTTCTTAAATCGAATTTCATCTTTCTGTTATAAACTTTTTCTGTAGAAATTAAATGTTTAATAGCATATTCCTTCAGCTGATCTATGTCCATTAAATTAACTTCCTTTTCTGTTTCTAGCCATAACTTTAAGTTTTTAGCCTTATATGTTTCTATTCGCATTTTTCACCTAACTTTCTTTGTATTTTTTGGCTTGTTCGTTCACCTATCGTTATTGTAACATAGATTTAAAGTTACAGCGATCCATAATTTAATAATTTCTTAACTATCCACAAAACTGTTAATAAATAAAAACTATTAGTTATTTAAAAGCTTGTTAAATAAGCATAAATGGATTTTTTATATGCCTTTACATAACTAATACTATTATAACAAAAAAATAAATAAAATCCAAAAAAACTTATATTTCCTTATTTTTTTGTAATTCTTTTTTTATCCTATAATACGTTGTTTTTCCTATTCCAGTTAGCTTAATTACTTCTAGATCCTTTAACGTTCCGCCAAAATCCGTTGAGTGTTTTAATATTTGTTCTTTAGCTTCTAAAGTTTTCTTATATATTGGTTTATCTCCAATTTGTCTACCTACACGTTTACCATTTATTTTAGCGGTTTGTATTCCTTCTTTTGTTCTTTGCTGTAAGTCTTTAACTTCTTTTTCTGTCTGATTAAATGCTATCTTTATTTGTTCTTTAACTATTTCCAGTAAATACTGATTAATTGCATCTATTAAAATATCTTCTTTAGTTCCAAGTTTCTTTATCTGATTTTCTGAAGCTTGTTTAAATACACTAGTATTTATATGTGGTTCTTTTATGAACTCTAAATTTATACCTTTTTTGTATAAGTCTTGATATAATGCAAATCCTTCTTTACTATCTCTACTAAATCTACTTACACTATCAAATATTATTGTATCGCCTTCTTTTACCTTGATCAATAGCTTTTCAAGTTCTTTTCTACCTTCTATTTTTGTACCAGTAAATATTTCTTGTACTATTATAACATCTTCTGAAGCTTCTAATATATTTCTAACTTGTCTATCTATGTTTTGTCTACTGGTTGATATCCTACAATACCCATATACTTTTTTATTCTCCATTTATCCTACCTTCTTATTTTTATTTAGTTCATTTTATACGTTGGTTTAAATCGAACTTTTTTATAAATTGATTATAGTTTATAAATAACGTTATTTCAATATATTTTTTATTTTCATTTTAGTTCTTTTTAATTATGTTTAAAATGAACTTTTAATTAACATACAAAAAAAGTCGGTGCATCATAACCGACTAAATAAAGTATTTAACTATATTGTTATTATATTGTTTATGTATTGCTATTATATTTACTTATAAATTGCACTAATGCTGTATGTATTAAATCTTGTAATTTATGTCCTTCTAATTCTCCACCCATGCCAACTAGTTCAATCAAATCTTTTTTAACTTTTTTATCTATTTTAAAAGTTGTATTAGTTGCATTATTTGAAATAAGCATTTTTATATTATCTTCTTTTACTTGTTGTGGATCTATAGCTTTTAAACTATTTATTTTATTATTCATTAGTTTTACATCATGTTCTAATGCATTAAATTTATTCATCATTATTTTTAAAAGTTCTTCTTTATCTTCTTCTGTTGGTTCTATCTTATCAGCTTGTAAAATAGTTTCATTATCTTCTATATATATTTTATCTTCATGTTCAACACTTTTATTTGTTTGTTTTTCTATCATATCTAATAAAGTTTGTTCTTTAGTTTCTTCTTTAATTTGTTCTTTAAATAATTTTTTTTCTTTAGAATTATAAATATATCCTTTTTTATTAAAATATCTGATTAATCTTTTATTGTAAGTTTTATAGTATTCTTTTTCTACTGAACGTATACCACTATATTCAGTTATTTTTTCATTAATAAATTCTATTTTTTCATCTAAATCATTATTATCATTTACTAGTTCATTTATATCTTTAAATTTTTCTCTATACATTCTCTATACCTCAATTTTACTATATTGTTATTATATTTTTAATATATTGTATCATATTTTACCATATTTTCTATATATTTTTGGTATTTTATAAAATACTTAATAATTGCACCTTATTAGCTTTTTTAGTACATAATATATATATTAATCAATCAAATCTTTATATAAGCTTATTTAGTCGTTTATTTAGCTTTAGATAACGTTATAATTTAAAGTTTTTATAAATTTATATACTTAAACTAAAAAAGCCTATGTAGATATACATAAGCTTCTATAAATTAAATATAAAATTTTCTATATTACTAAAATCGGTCTTTACATCAACAATAGTTAGTTTATTTATTTCTTTTGGAACTGTTTTATTACTTATAACTAAAATAGGTGGCATTACTGGAAATACTTCTTTATATTCTCCACTATCAAATAATTTTAGATATTTATCTAAATCAAATTTTTTTGTGTTTTCTACTTCTACAAAATATATATAAGTACTATTTCTATATTTAAAACAAATAAACATATCAGCTATAATATTTTTAAACTTATAAGGTACTTTATATTTTATTATTTCTATATCTAATTTTTTTAATTCCGTTATGAAGCTAGATAATATAAGATTATGTTTTATTTGTATTGGTTTTTTATTTACATAGTGTATTTTGTGTAGGTTTATATTTTCTTGAAAATTTTTAATATATCCATGTTCAGTTAAATGTTTTAATCGCCTTTGTGTAGGTCGTGCGCTTCCATTAAAAAATATATTTGCTAGTGTATTTGTATCAGCAACTTTAAAGTCTTTTAGAAATTGTATTATTTGTTTATCTCTATCCGTTAATATTATCCTTTTCATTTTTTAGTATTCTCCCCTAAGATATAGTTTGTAACTATACCTATTTTATATTTCACTTAAAAATGATAAATCCTTTACTATTCCTTTACATTGTTTTTCTATTTTATTATTAGATCCATTATTTTTAATTCCTATTACCTTTTTATCCTCAACAATTTTACTTTTTTCTTTATGTTCTTTACTAAATGGATATATTAAGTTTTTTACTTCTGTATCCTCTATAAAATAACTTCTAAATTCCTCTATGTTTGAACCACGTTTAATAAAACCATGTCCTTTACCTTCTAAAGTTTCCGCGCCTTCTTTATCTAATGCTATAATACTATTTTTACTATCTTCAGTCTTAAATACTATTCTATTATTTATATTTGCTTTAACTACATTATCTATTATATCCGTACTGGGTCTTTGAGTAGTTAAGAATACATATAAACCACTAGCGCGACTTATTGCAATTATTTGTTTTAATGTTTTCATCGCTTCTTTTTTCTTATCCTCTAGTAACATTACTATTTCTTCAATAAACAACACTTGATATTTTAATGGTTTTATACCTTCTAATTTGTTATATTCTTGTATATTGGTTACTTTTTTATCCATAAATAAATCATACCTTATATTAGTTTCTTCTAATAATTCTTTTAATGTTTGTTTAGCTTCATCAACTGTATAAACAAACTTTTTACAATGCTTTACATCTCTAAATAAATTAAGTTCTACACGTTTAAAATCTATAAAATATAATTCTAATTGTTTGTGATCATATCCAGTAATTAAACTTGTTAAGATAGATTTTTTTACCACTTCCAGTTGTTCCAACTATATAAGTATGCGGATTTTCTTTTAACTCTAAATTTACATTATTATTATCTTTGTCTTTTCCTATTGCTATTACTATATTGTTATTATATTTATTTATATTTATTTGTTCATGTATAACTATTTTTGGAACTTCTTTTATTTTGTCTAGTACTTCTATTTCTATAGATCCATTATTAATAGTAATTTCTATAGGTTTATTTATTTGCACTTGTATAGCTTCTTTCAAACTTAAAAAATTATTTAAACTTAAACCAGTTGGAACACTAAATACATATATAAAATTTTCTTCCACTCTCTGAAGCTTTAAAAGTATTGGATATTCTTCTTTTCTATTCTTTAATTCAACACAACGGAAAAAGTTTTTAATTATTTTATATTCTTTTAAATCAAATCCTTTGGGTTGAACCATTACATTAATACAATTAACAACACTTGTAATAGTACTTTCTATTACATCACCAATTAAAGTATCAAACATTTTTTTACCTCCATGAACAAGGTAAAACACTTAAATATTAAAGCTATAAAATAGGTAATAATAAAGTACCTACAACAGCTAAAATATACACTTATAAACCTTATACAAGCTTATAAACCATAGTATTTACAAGTATTTTACTTTGCTTTATTAATTTTTATTTATACATTTTTTTATGTACGGTCTGAACGTACACTTGGAACGTATACTTATAATTATGTTGGTAGGCTTGTACTTGTTGCATATTATTTTTAAAATATTAAAACAAATAAAAAAAAGACTTATAACAAGTCTTCAAAATTTAATAGTTAAATTAAACTAGTCCTAAATATGCACCTATTTAGTTCCTTAATTATTATTATACTTATTAATCTATTAAATAAGCATTTAAACAGTATTTTAAACAACTGTAATAATAATCTAATACAAATACCTTATAAGTCTATAATCTATATTTATAAATCAACTAATTATAGAAATAAAAAAAGTTGATAGCTTCAGCAAACTACCAAATACAACTAATAATATTAAGTCTATATTACAAACAGTTACTACATATAATTATATCTATCTAATATAATCATTTAAAAGCTATTTTTAGAAGTTTAAATAAATATTTAGAGTAATTGCATTATATAGATTAAAAAGGAATGTATGCCGCCTTTTCTTCTTCTAGTTTTAGTAAGATACTTATCGTATAGTTCTTTGTTTTCTTTTGCAAATCTTTCTAACTTTTCAAATTCTTTTTTTTAATCATGGTAATCATCTTGTAGTTTGTTTTCTTTCATGTCCAGTAATTCATTTAGTACACTTGTTAATTCATGTAAGTTGTAACTTAATTCATTTTCATTGGTAATTTTCATAAAAGTATAATCCTTTCAAGTTAGTTATTAATTACTAGTTTAAATTAAACAAATCTTATAATAAATAAAATAATTAATTTTCTTTTAGATCATCAAGTTACTTTTTATTTTTATCTAATATTTTATAAAATATCTTCAACTTTTATAGTACTTTTACATTTATCTTTTTTTTCATCTCGCGGTGGGTATGTGTTTATTTATTTGTTAGATCTAAAGATTAAAGATCTAAAGATAAAAGACCTAAAAATCAAAGACCTAAAAGACCTAAAAATCAAAGACCTAAAAGACCTATATATATAACTACTTATATATATGTGTATATTTTTTACTTGGAAAGCGATTAACCTATTGAAAAATACACAAGTAGTATATGCAATTTATATGTGTAAATTTTTTACTTTCTAAATAGTATTTTTATTTTATAAAGTACATTTATTAAACTAAATTTAAACATAAAAAAAGTACTGGTTTTATCCAGTACAATTAATACACTAATCTATAAATATTATATTCATAACCATTATTTTTACTTATTTGTCTATGCCATATTGTAATTATTTTTTCATCTACTAAATTATTTATAATCTTTGTTAGGTTACTTCTATCCATTCCAAAATGTTTTGCTATTTGGGTATGTTGCATACAGAACAAATTACCTTTTAATGCTTGAGGATTTTCACGTTGTTCTTTATGATGCAAATATCTTATATAACTATACACTTGTAATTCTGTTGGTGTTATATTACCTTTTATACAATCCATTGTAGCGCCATAAGATACACAATATTCTAATTCCGCTTTATTTCTAGTTTTCTTTAAATTATAATGCTTGATCAATCCATTTTTACTAGTTTCTATATATCCTTTTTGTTCCAGTTCTTTTAATGCTTTTATTATTGTAGGTTTAGTAAATCTACATTTTTTACGATAGGTCAATTCTTGTTCTAATTGTTCATATGTCAAGCCTTCATGTAGTTTTAATATAGTATATATAACTGTACTGTTAGCTTCCATTTTTTTATTTCCTTTTCTATCGTTATTATTTTTATTTAAATTTTTTCCTATAGCTTCAGACATTTTTAATACTGGATATTCTTCATTAAATGAAAAGTCACTTGCTGCAGCACTATAACAATTATCTTTTATATTACAAGTATTACAATCCAATTTTACATAGTTTAAATTTTCAAAAATATGTTTAGTCTGATACTCTAGTTCATGTTTTTTTAATGGTTCTTTATTTCTAAAATTCCATTCTTGAACGATTTTAATAACTTCATTTATTTTTTTATTACATTTTCTTAAATCTACTATTATTTTTTGTAGGTCCTTATTTCTTTGTCCTTTTAAACTTCCATTTTCTAATATATTAACTGTACATGGTTTTAAATTAATTCCATTAAGCGCATAATTAATATTTTTGCTGTTACTTTTTAATTCTAATGTTTCTTTTTCTGTTATAAATCTTCTTTTAAGATGATCTATAGAATATTTTTTTATAGTGTCTATATCATACAGTTGTACTATATTTACAAGCTTCTTTTTTCCTTCTTCTTTTATGTTAAATGTTAATGGTATTCTTAATACTTGAGTTTGTGTAGTCGCTTTTAGATCAGCGCCAACTTTTTTAGATATTATTTTTGTTATTTGTTCAACTTCATTATGTCTATCAGTTGGTTCTATACAACTATACACGTGGTACCCATGTCCGCTATCTACTATAGCATGATATTTTAAATTTATTTCATTAAATCGATTTACAATATCTTTTATACCAAAATTTTCTCCAAGTTCTTTTTTATCAAAATCAAGTCCGATAAAATACCTTTTATTTAAGTTTTCTTTTTTTCCGCCTTGTTCAGCTTCTTTAACTGTACTTAATGTAAAATAATTGTTTTTAAATAACATATTAGGCTGCATTATATGTTCAGTTAATTCATGAAAATTATTGAAATATTTTTCTGTTATATAATTCTTATTATCTATTTGTAAAATTCTTATATATTCATCTTCCTGTAGTTGGTTAAATTCCTTTTTGGTTGAGTAATATAAGGTTCTAAAAAACCTTTTTAATTCTTTTACAGAATGTTCTTTATCTTTTGATTTATTCATTTGTATTTTTTACCAAATAAAAATATTTTTCAGTACCCCATTGAATCACGTTATAAATAGCGGTATAATGGTTCTGTATAAAATATATTGTGGTATACCTTTCATTTGTATTTTTTATATAAATTATTTGTATACCAAGGGACGGCAATCCCTTGATATGTTTAATCTAATTTTATTTAGTCTTTAAGAATTTATTGAAGTTCTTAAAGATTTTTTTTTATACTTATAAGCACTTTTATCTATGTTTCTATT
>JAWXUS010000114.1:0-3237 GCA_044426235.1 Peptostreptococcaceae bacterium
TGTTTTATCCTATCTAATGTATTATTATAGATTGTAGATTTATTTATATCACTCACTGTCATTAAATAATTTTTACCATAAACAGTAGTTACTAAATTTACACCTCTAGTAATATTTGCTATTAAATAATCTATGTTTTCTATTTTATAACTAGATATATATGTTTTTTTACCTAGTTTTTTAGTCTGTAATGGTTCTATTAATTTGTCATTGTCCATTAATATACTAGTTTTTACTTCATCCATATCTAGTAAATTTTCTATATTCTGATTAGTTCTAAATTTAAATTCAACTTCTTTAGCATTAATATTTATAGATAAAATATCTTTTATAGTAAATCTTCCCATCGCATATAATAGTAACTTATTTTTTTTACTACTAGAAATACTAATATCTACTGTGTCTAATTTATCTATAAACTGCCTATTAATCTCAATAGCATTGCTATTTTTAATTAGGCTTTTTACAATACGATTATTAATATCTTTTAATACTATAGATAAAGTCCATGATTTGAATGAAATATTTTTTATATTAAATAAATTATGTATATCTATGCTACATTCAAATCTCTGATTATATAATAGAATATCTTCTTCTATAGTAACATTCATTTCCTTATTATATAGTATTAAATTACTTTTTAATATTATATTATCTTGTATATAAATATTAGAATTAATATATCCCTTAATAATTAAATAATTATTATCAAAATAAATATTATCTGCAATAGGATTAATAATAATTTCATCACTTATACTAAAATTTAAAATAGAATAATTTATATCTGACTTTACACATAAATACTTTATATTATTTGATGAACTCATATTAATATCTCTTAACATAAAATCATCTTTACATATAATAGGTATTAAATTATCTGCTATTTGAATATATAAATAGTATTCGCCAGATTCAAGTTCATCGAAAATATTTAATTCAATATTAACACAAATTAATGTTCTTGATACATAATCTATATTGTATATCGGTATTTTATTTTTTTCTCCAACAATAATAAAATCCATACTATCTTCATATATTTCACTATTTATATTTATACCTATAGAGTATTTATCCATACTTATAGACTCTATATACATTTCTATAGATAACTGCTTCTCTAGGTTGATACTAACTGTATGATCAATACTATAATAAATATCAATTTTATAAGTATCTCCATAGAGCTCAATTTTCTTATTTTTATATATATAATACTTTTTATCATTATATTTACTATCAATTATACAATCATTTTCTAATAAATCAAAACTAAATTTATTCAAATGCATATTAGTATTTGTTATAATATCTTTCAATACTATAACACCATCATTTATGGGAATAATTGAAGTACTATAATTATCCTTAATAAACCTATATCTATTATTAATAAATATGGTATCTTTCTCTATAAAAATATCATTTAAGCTCATATATTCCCCCTTCAATTATGAATTAATAGATAAATCATTTTTTATTATACTAGTTGATATATCTTTTGTCCTTGGTAAATATTCAACTTTACAAACCTCATCTAAATAATCAAACTTACCTTGCCAATCATCTCCCATAACAAATATATTTATATTATGATTAGATATATCAGTTAACTTTTGTTCCCAGTTTTCTTCAGGTATAACTTCATCTACATATTTAATAGATTGTAACATATATTTCCTCACATCATAAGAAAAATAAGATTTTTTACCTTTCAAATCATTGAATTTATCTGTAGAAAGTGCTACTACTAAATAATCGCCTTTCTCTTTGGCTCTTTTTAAAATATTTATATGCCCATAGTGCAATAAATCGAATGTTCCATATGTTATTATCTTTTTCATACTATCTCCTTAAACTAACCTTTATTTATAAAATTAAACAATCTTTTTCTATTCATACCATCAATAAATCTATTATTATACCTATTTAAATGCCTAACATATTCATCATAATTTATTTTATCTATATTTAAAATTGTGTCTCTTAGATCATTTACACAAAAACATATCCTACCAGGAACATATGTTTTATATTCTTCATAAAAACCTCTATCATTTAACATATACTCTTCATAGTCATAACAAAAAAATAACATAGGCTTATTTAAAATACTATAATCATATATTATAGAGGAATAATCTGTTATTAACATATTAGAAACTAATATCGATTCAATCAAATCGGAGATAATAATAATCCTATCTTTATGCTTATCATCTATATCAACATGGTCTTTAACAAATGGATGCAATTTTAACATAATAATAGTATTTTTATCTACAACATCTATGATTTTTCCTATAAAATTATTTTTATCAGTTCTAAATGTAGGCGCATATAAAATTATTTTTTTATCTATAAGATTTTTATTTTTTATGTAAAAACTATTTATAATCTTACCTTTTACATCTTCATCAAAAAAAATATCTAAACGTGGACAACCTGTAATTAGTATTTGATCATCTGTTACACCAAATGCCTCTTTATACTTTTCTCTAGTACTTTCTGAATTCAACACTAAATAAGTATATTTATTTGCTAACTTCTTTTCTAATTCTTTTAATAAACCTGTATTAACAGTTTGTCCGAATCTTTTTATTGCATTAGACCCATGCCACAACTGAATTACTTTAGTATTTTTATTCATATTACAATATGCTAAAGGTAAAAATGCATTATCTAAAAGTATACATTTACTCGTTGCCATATAGTATGATTTATAAAAAAATAACTTTATTAATCTATGTATATTGTTAACTGATATTACATAATCTTCTTTAGTTATATCTACATAATCAATATTTTCTCTTTCTAATATGTATTTTTTCATACAACCAACGTTTCCATATTCGCTTGAATCATGTGTCATAATAAATGTATATCTATTATCTTTAATCGGGAATATTCTGTATAAATTAAAAAATACTGCAAATAATTTATGAAAAATATTTTTTATCTCTAACTTCATACTAATAATTCCTTTATTTTATCAACACAACGTTTAGAAGAATTACCATCTTCCAAACTGTTATATTTATCTCTAAATCTTTTATATTTCTTGTCTATACAATCTTCTATATTCTTTATACTATGTATAAGTTCATCTGTATCATATACTTGTGTCCCTGGCACTTCATCAAACATATCGAAATAAAACCCTCTTAAATTATCTCTATAATTTTCATAATCATAAGTATAGAAAATCATAGGTTTTTGTAAAATACT
>JAWXUS010000115.1:0-3235 GCA_044426235.1 Peptostreptococcaceae bacterium
TTTATATGATGATATAAATGAAATAGAAACTAAAATAAATGATTTAAATGTTAGGATATCATCTATAGAATTAGGAAGAATAACATATGAAAATGTATGTAAGTATTTACAAGACTTTAACGAACTATTTGATGTCTTAACAGATGAAGAAAGAAAAAAGATAATAACAAGTATTATTAAAGAAATACATATAACTAATGATCCTATAAATAATAACTTTATAAAAGATGTAACACTAAACTTTAATATATCTAAAAACGATTCTTTTGATTTAGTAATACCAGGAGAACAATTAACACCACCTAAAGAAATAATACAAACATTTAAAGAAAATACATATTTAGAAATACAATTAGAAAACTATACACCTAAGGAAAGAAAAAGATATAAACCAACTAATACTAATAAACCCAAAAGTAAAAGTAAATTAAAGAAAGTTACATATAAAGTAATTCAAGAATATATAGAAAATAAATATAACTTTAAAGTACATACAGCATATATAGCTTATGTAAAAAGAACATTAGGATTATCTATGTATGATGCTCCTAATAAAGTAGAAGTATTGAAGAATATAAAACATACTCCTAATGATATACAAATAGATGCTATTAAAGATGCATTGTCATATTATAATTTAATGCACGCACAAGTGTAAAACTTGTGTTTTTGTTTTTTTTGTAGTAAAATGTATACATCTATTTAGCGAAGGCTTGATTCGTCAAGCGTAATATCAGCGTTCTGGTATTATATTTAGGATACACTACATTAGACTATTCTTATCCACTCAATTTCGCCGCTGGAGCGTCTAAATCTCGTGGATTGCAAATTGTCTAATGTTCTAGTTAGTATTACAATTATATCTTGCTGGCGCAAGCTATAATCAAAGTTTTAATTGTGAAGGAGTAAATAGATATGAAAAAAGGGAAAGTAATCGATAAAACAAAAGATAATGTAAATGTTGAAAGATTAAATAAGTTTAATCTACCTATCATTGAATCTGTTAATCATTTACTTTCTCTTATTAATTTTTCAGAGAATGATGAAAAAAGATTTTTATATAGTGAAAATCATAATAGTAATATATATAGAGAAATCAAAATAAAAAAAAGAACTGGTGGATTTAGAAAAATAGAAATTCCATGTGATAAAATCATGGATGTACAAACAGCTATAAATGATGTGATTTTATCATCTTTTAAGATGGCTAATAGTTGTTGTGGATATGTAAAGGGGAAGTCAATTGTAAGCAATGCAAAACCTCATGTTAAGGCTAAAGTGTTATTAAAGTTTGATGTTGTAGATTTTTTCCCTAGTATAACTCTTAAACAAGTCGTGTGGCAATTTAGGTATTTTGGATATGGGGAAAATGTCTCTAGATATTTAGGTTATTTGTGTGTTAATTCAAGTTATAACCTACCTCAAGGAGCACCTACTAGACCTATGTTATCTAATTTAGTTTGTGTAAGGCTGGATAATAGAATAGAAAGTTTTTGCAAAAAAAATAACTTAATATATTCGAGATATGCAGATGATATTACAATTTCATCTAAAAATTTACTTTCCAAAGTTACTATTGATTATATAAAAAGGATAATTAATACTATTTTGTTAGATGAAGGATTTAAGCATAATGAAAAGAAATTTAACGTTATCACACAATCTTCTAAAATGAAAGTTACTGGTATTGTAGTTAATGATAAACTTAGTGTAGATAAAAAAATTATTAGAGAATTAGATAATTCAATTAGATATATAAGTAAATTTGGACTTGAAGGTCATTTAACTAAAATAAATTATCGTAGTGAAAAAGACTACATAAAACATGTAGTAGGATTAGCATGTTTTGTACAAATGATAGATAAAGATAAAGGCGATTATTATTTAAGAGAGTTTAAAAAAATATTTGAAATAAGTAAAGCTGGATTGTAGTATGAATAGTTTAATTAGTAGATGGACGACTGATAGTCTCTTGGAATTGGAATTGAGAGAAAGGGCAAAAGAATTTTTTAATCAGTTTAATGTAGAATATCATGATCTAATAAAAAAAATTATAAACACAGTATATTTCTATGATAACTCATTGTATACCATTGAAATAAAAAAATACATTAAAAAACTTTCTGAAGATTTTAATGAAGGTGAAATATGTTTTATTGGAATGAATAAAACACTTGAAAATAGTCCGAAAAATTCCGATGTTTTTTTGCAACATTTTAAAGGTAAATTTACTATATTTAATTCTATTAGTAACATTGATTTTACAAAATATAATAAAATAGTTTTACTAGACGACTATATCGGAAGTGGAAAACAAACTTTATCTTGCTTAATTGAATTGAATAAAATTGTAAATAATAAGGAGATTATTATTTCCCCATTTTCATGTACTAATTTTGCAGTTAATCGAATATCGAAAGAAATTTCTTCTATGAATAATAAAATTCAATTTAACTTATATAAAACCAGAAAAGCATTTATCTTTTCTAATTTTGGATTTACTAATGTCGAAAAGGATTTGTTCAAAAAAATTTGTAAAGATATTTTGGATATTCCAGGAGATTATATTTTTGGTTATAATAAGGTGGAAGAAGCATTAGGGTTTCATTATTTTACACCAAACAATTCTATTGGAATTTTATGGTACGAATCCTCTAGATTTTCTCCATTATTTATAAGGAATGGGTCGATATTAGGAGAAGAAAGATTATTTTTGACAAAAGAAATGATATTGAAAATTAAGAAGATAGAAGAATATTTTAATAATCCTTATAAAGAAGTAAAATATAATAAAACAATTCTAGTTATGGTTTTATTTGAAGTTGAAATAAATACTATAATTAAGTATTGTAGAAGTAAAAATATTGATTTCAATTATTTATTAAAATATTTCATTAATTTAGATGTTATATCTATTAATAATTTAAAGAAATATAACAAAAAATATTATGCTGGTAAAAATTTCAAAGCATATTTTTATAAAGAATACGTTATTGTATATAATGAAATTAAAGCAAAAATTAATAATAAACAAAAATCAATCATAAAATCTAATTTAATGTCAACAATTAAGAAATCTTGATATGTTTCAACTAACATATTTTTTACACAAACAAGCCCACGTCGAGAGTGTAGTGAAGCTTTTGGCAAAAAAATCTGCATAAACAATTTTACAAACATATCCACCAATAATTCAATAAAAATAAGCACAAATAAGCCATATTATAATGAAAAC
>JAWXUS010000011.1:0-51163 GCA_044426235.1 Peptostreptococcaceae bacterium
CTCTACCTGGCCTTAAATCTAATAAATTCATAAAATTTGTTGAAAGTGCAATTATTAAAGTATTAATAACAATATCTACTATATTTTTAGATATTGTAACTGAAATTAATAATCCAACAAATCCACCAAATAAAGCTTTAAATCCACCTGTAGTTAAATTTCCATTTAACAAACTTCTAAAGTGACCACCTAAACCACTAACATTGCGATTTCCTATAGTGTCATCAATTATTCCCGCAAAAAACATACTCATAATACCAAATAAAAGTATATAAATATGTATTTGATTAGTACTTGTAAAAAATAACAACAAAATTGAATTTATGATAGTCATTGGTAAAAACACTATTCCCATACCAACAGGAATATTTTCACCTTTATAATTTGGTCTAACAAGATTGCTATTTATTAGCATATTTCTAAATAGAGGTATAATAAGAGTCGTTCCTATTAATCCGATTAAAAATAAAATTAAACTCAAAAAATTACCTCCATTCTTTCTTCTTTTTTCTTACTTCTTTCTTTATATGATAAAACTGCTTACCTCTATGTATAAATCCTTTTAAATTTCTTCCTGTTTCATTATGTGTCATTTCAACTAAAACTTCATTTATATTATATCCATTTTTTAGTATATCAATCGTCATACCAACTTCAACTCCATATCCAAATGGAATTTCATAAAACTTATCTAAAACTTCCTTTTTAAATATTCTTTGGCCTGATAACGTTGAAGTTAACTCAACTCCTGTTAAATCTAAAACTGAATCTCTAGCAAGTCTTTTTACAAACCCCATTCCACCCTTTTTCTTTGCAGGTGGAAACTGTGCAATAGTAACATCTGCTTTATTAGTTATTATTGGGTGAATTAATTTTTTTACCTCAGAAGAACTTTTTCCTAAATCTGCATCTAAAAATCCAATTATATTTGCATCTTTAGAGACATTTTGTAGCCCAAAATTAAGTGCAAACCCTTTACCCTTATTCTTTTTAAGTCTAAATCCTTTTATTTTATTACTTTGTATACCTCTTATAACTTCAAAAGTTTTATCACTTGAACCATCATCAACAACTACTATTTCATTGATATTTTCAATATTTATTATATTTTCTAAAGTATCTTTTATCCTATTTTCTTCATTAAATGCGGGTATAATTATACTCACGTAAGATTTCATATAAAAAATCTCCTTACCTTATTTTATGTATTACTTTTCAAATGGAATTAACTTGTCTGATTCTTCACTTTCACCATACTTACCAAGTATATTAATATCTTCAAGTAACATTACTAAAGATAATTTTCCAATTGAAGTATTTATATTATCAACAGTACTTATCTTATTTTCAAAATAATGATTTATGTAAGAAAACTTAGAATCATCTCTTTGTACTCCAATAATATGTTTCCCGTTATTTTTTAAAGTATCAGTTAATGGCTTATCTATATTATTAAATAATTCTTCTTTAAGCTCACCATTATTTCCACCTGCTAAAATTACTGACTCGTATTCATTATAATTTTCACCTAAAAAATCAATAGTTATTAATTCTAATTCTTGAAGTCTATATAATTCTTCAATAGAATTAGATAAACTTTCTATAACATAATCTATTATATCTTCGCTACTTGTAAATTCTAATTCTAAAATATCCGATATTTCTGCTATTTTATCTTTATTAAAAGAATTATTCATTATAGTTATATCAAATGCTAAATTTGCTCCAGATATCTCTATTATATTTCTTAATTCTTGATTATATTTATTTTCTTGGTTCGTTGAGAATAAACCAATATTTTTATCAATTAATCTATCCTTTATTAAGAATTCACTATTATTTTCGATAAAACTTAATCCATTATCATAATTAGCCTTACTTTCTTCTAACTCTTCATCAAGCATATTATTATTTTCTTTTAATTCTTCAAACCTAACATTTAAATCTGAAATTATAATTTCTTGTTGCTTACTTAATTCTTCATCATAATTAAGATTAAATCCAACAAGCATACCAATTCCAAGTGATATAAATATAGATCCAATACTTACTATATAATATTTCATATTTATATGCATACATATCCTCCTAAATTACATTTGTAATAAAAACTTCAATCTCAGTTCAATAAGATCTATTATTTGTCTAAATCCTGGTGTAAACGATGCAATAATAAATATTGGGAAAAGTGCAGTTATAATTAATGCCCAAATATATTTCATTTTTAGTTTACTACTATAAAGAAGATTTACTCCTTTTGCATCAATTAATTTAGTTCCTATTTTCATTCTAACTAAAAATGTACTAGACATTCCTTTTCTACCCTTCTCAAGAAAATCTATCATATTAGAATGTGTTCCAACTGCAACTATAAGCTCTGCTTTATATTCATAAGCCATAAGCATTGCAATATCCTCACTAGTTCCAGGTGCCGGAAAAGTTATAGCATCAATTCCAAGCTCCTCCATTCTTTTAAGACCCGGGGCTCTACCGTCTGGATATGCATGTACAATAACTTCTTTAGCCTTTTTTAATGCTTCATCACTAACACTATCCATATCACCAACTATAACATCTGGTGTATATCCAAACTCCATAATCGCATCAGCACCACCATCAACTCCAATAAGTATAGGTTTCATATCATCTATGTATGCAGTAATTGCACCTAAATCTTCTTTGTAATCTTGTCCTCTAACAACTATTAAAACATGTCTATCCGAATACTCAGTTTTAACTTTTGGTATCTCAACATCACCAAGTATAAATCCTTTTTCCTTTTTTGCATATTCAATAGTATTATCAATAAATCTATCAAGTTCAACAGATAAATTTTCATATGCCTCTTTTATTTTTTCTTCAACTATTTCTTTATCAAGTACATTCCCTTGTCCAATAAATTCATCATTTCTATATATTTTCCCATCTATTACAGTTAGAATTTCACCTTCTTTTAAATTATCAAAAAGTTCTTTTCCAACATTATCAACTATTAATATATTCTTTTTTGTAAGTATTCCAGGACCCTTATTAGGATACCTTCCACTTATTGACTCTGAGGCATTTATAACTAATTTTATTTTTCCCTCAACTAAAGAATTTGCAGCAACTTCATCTATATCTATATGATTTATAACTGCTATATCTTTACTTGTAAGTCTTTTTGCGAGTCTTTTAGTTTTTCTATCAACTTTAATAGGTGCTTGAATATTCATCTTGACCTCCGTTTTTATAAAATCTTTTAGATTATAACATTATTTTGTTATAAAATAAATATTTATCTATGTTGATAATCCTTATCATCACTTGATTTCGAGCTATTTTCTAATAAATTTATTAAAATTTCTTTCTTATTCAATTCATTATTTTTTATAACTATATGTAGTAAATATCTTAATTTATTTCCAACATCTTTACCATTATAACCTAACTTGATAAGTTCAGTACCCTTTATTTGTAATTTATCTAAATTGTAACATTCGTCACTTTCTTTTATATCCTCTAATATTGACAATAAATATGTATACTGTTCACATTTACTTAAATCAAACTTATAATAATCTTTAAATATATTTAGAGTGTTATAAACTCTTTCATAACCAAAATCTTTTAGTATAAATTTTATTTCATATTTATTTATATTTTCCTTAAGTTTTTCTTTTATATGTATACTTTTTTGAATATTATCCATAGTTTTTTTACTATATTTAAGTTTTTCTAATACATTAATATCCTTAGTTAAATATCCAAATAAAATAATTCTATCATCTAAATTTTTAACTCTATTTAATTTTAATAATTCATCAAAATTAAAATCACTAAAATTTAGTTCTATGTTTTTTAAAATATTTGTATCAAAAAGAATTTTTAATCTATCTACATTATCACTTTTTAATATTTTATCAAATTCATCTGTAATTCTTTCAATGCTTATATTTTTTATTAAATGTGAATTTTCATATATGCTACTCAAAGTTTTTTCTTCTATTTTAAATCCAAGTTTTGCACTAAACCTAATACATCTTATCATTCTAAGTGCATCTTCATTAAATCTTTCATTCGGATCTCCAACAGTCTTTATAATTTTTTTATTTAAATCATCACCTCCACCAAATAAATCAATAATTCCTCTTGATTTATTATATGCCATTGAATTAATAGTAAAATCTCGTCTTTTTAAATCTTCATATATATCATCTGAAAAAATCACATCTTTTGGTCTTCTATTATCAATATATTCATTTTCTATCCTATAAGTCGTTATTTCAAAAATTTCTTCATCAACTAATACAGAAACTGTACCGTGTTTTATTCCACTTAAAATAAGTTTATGTTCTTTAAATATATTAATTAAATCGTTAGGTTTAGCACTTGTCGTTATATCATAATCATTTGGAGTATATCCAAGTAAGCTATCTCTAACACATCCACCAACTATAAAACTTTCAAATTTATTTTCATTTATTTTATCCAGTATATAATTTACTTTTTCAGGTATTATCATTAAATCTCCTCCTTATTGGTATTAATAATCATCTTTAAATATAGCTTTATTATACAACAAAAGAACAGTCGTTAAACTGTTCTTTATATTATTATGCTTGAGCTTCAAGCATAAGTTTTGCTTGAATCATTATTGAACATTCAGTACGTTTTTTTTGCATCTCACACCCTATTTCATAAGGTTTCATAACATCATTATTAAAGTTTGTTGCATTCGCGTGACATCCTCCAGAACAATAGAATTTGTTCCAACAAGTTCTACAATCTTCTTTTGAATAAACGTGTGCATCTCTAAAGCTATCAGTTAAATCAACTGGGAATACAACTTCTTCATCATCTATGTTTGCAAGTTTATAATCTTCATTTCCAACGAATTGGTGACACGGATAAATATCTCCCTCTGGAGTTATTGCTAAGTATTCATTCCCTGCTCCACACCCTGTAATTCTTTTTATTACACAAGGTCCTTGGTTTAAATCGATTAAGAAGTGGAAGAACTTTAAGTCTTCTCCTTTAACTAATCTATCTGAATAATCTATTGCTAATTTTTCATATTCTGCAAATACAGTTTCCATATCTTCTTGTCTAAGTGCATATGGATTATCTTCACTATCAACAACTGGTTCGATTGAAGTTACTCCAAATCCTTCATCAAAGAAATGCATAACATCTTTTGAGAAATCTAAGTTATCACGAGTAAAAGTTCCTCTTATATAGTAGAATTTATCTTTATCTCTTTTTTCAACTAATTTCTTAAACTTTGGTAAAATAACATCATAACTTCCCTTATCATTTAAAGTAGGTCTCATGTTATCATTTATTTCACGTCTTCCATCTAAACTAAGTACAATATTGTGCATATGTTCATTTATATAATCAATCTTATCATCATCAAGTAAAACTCCATTAGTAGTTAATGTAAATCTTATATTTTTGTTAAATTCCTTCTCAACTTTTCTTCCATAAGTAACTAATTGCTTTACAACCTCAAAATTCATTAGTGGTTCTCCACCAAAAAAGTCTATTTCAAGATTTCTTCTATTTCCTGAATTTTTCATTAAATAATCAATAGATTTCTTACCAGTTTCGTAACTCATCATATTCTTTTGTCCACCAAAATCTCCTTGTGCAGCAAAACAATATTTACATTTTAAATTACAGTCGTGTGCTACGTGAAGGCAAAGTGCTTTAACAACCTTTTTTCTATTTACAAAACTTGGGTGACTCTCGTAAGTATCTTTTGTAAATAATAATTCTTCGCCCTTTAAAGTCGTTATTTCTTCATATGCCTCATCAATTTGCTCTTTAGTAAATTTATCACTTAATTTTTTTACTATTTCTTCTTTTGAAAAATCATTATAAATATCAACTAATTCATAAGCTACTTCATCAACAACGTGAACCGCTCCTCCATTTACGTCTAAAACTATATTGTAATCATTCATCGAAAACTTGTGTATCATATTTTTCCTCCTAATTTTAAGTAAAGCTAATTATAACATACATAATCTTTTTATTTTTCTATAATTTTCTACTAAAAAACTCTTACCCTAAAACATATTTTGCAAACAATATATTTAATATGAATTAGTTTCCTCTAAAATTCTTGCGTAATTTAATGCATCAGAAATTATAGATATAACTTCTTCTTTATTACTAGTAACACTTTCTTTTTTGTTTAAACAAACATTTTTAAAGAAATCATTAAAGAAGTCGTGAAGTTTATCGTCTCGAACTAGTAAATAATTATTATCTTCTTTAGTATTTATAAAACTTAAATTTTTTGAGGTATATAGTGAAGGATTTTCTAAGTTTTTAAAATCCTCCACTAAATTCCCATTTATAAGCCCAACATTTATATCTTTATTTTCCTTAAATAACTTTTCCATATACTCAATATGTCTTTTTCTTTGATCAAAATTAAGTATTACTTCATTATTAAAAAATATTAATTCTCCATTAGTAATATACTTTCTAATTGCACTTTCATAAATTAATACTTCAATATTTGAAAAATACGTTGCATTTTGAAGTATCGCATCAATTCTTTTTAATTCTTCTATTGATTCTTCCCCAAAAACCATTTCCCCTATCTCCAAGAATAGATCTGAAGGCATAAAAAGTTCGCTAATATTTCCTATTAACCATTTTAAGTCCTGTCCTATAATATATTGTATATATAACTTATCTAGAATAATATCATAAGATTTTTTCTTAGTGAAAGTTGCTCTAGATTCTGTATTTATCATTGATTCAAGAGAATTATAGCTATCTTTTATAATATCTTTATCATTTGATTTATTTATAAAAAGAGGTTTTTTATCATTTTTATAAATTATATTTTGAAAAATATTATTTTTCATACTAAAACTTAAAACAGATGAAGGATACTCACAACTATAACAATTAAAATCAAGGTCTGAATAATAATTCATCATATGAATTAAGAGTATTGAATCAAAAATTAAATCTGTACTACTTTCCTTGTTAAAGTTAATCAAAAATCTTATTTTAGAATTTTCAAGATCATCTTTATCGATACTTCCTTTTCTAATTCTAGATAGATATTTCTTGTGTTCATCACTTAATGCAAAAAGATCACAAGCGATTATAATATCATTATTTTTTCCCTCTTCAATATAAATTTCTTCATTTTTTATATTTTCACTAAATCTAGGGTTTATTTTAAGTAGAGTATTATAATCATTTTCTTTATAATCTAATTTCTCCTTTTTATTTTTACTATAATTATATGAATCATTAAGTTTATCTTTTATTAATTCCCTTAATTCATCTTTACTACATTTAACTCTAAAATACTCGATAATCCTGCTAAATGATTCTTCATCTAAATTATCAACTACAAATTTTGAAATTTTGTCCGATATTGTTGTTATATTTTTTGCAGTTGGTAAAGTACTCAAATTTATCCATTTACTAATGTATGAAACGTCATAATCTAAATACTTAGCAAGACTGTAATTTTTTTGCCCTGAAAAAGAAATTAAAATTTCTAATAGTTTTCCAAAATCTATACTCAACTTAACTATCACCTTCTTTTATTTATCTAGTTATCTTATTATACATTAATTCCTTTTGATTTTCGACATATTTTAATAATTATTGATATTTTTCTTGTCAATGTTGTCAACTTTTTCAAGTTTTTCAACTTTTAATAAATAAATCCTATTACTTAAATATTTTTTCATTAAATTATGCATAATAACTATATGAAATAATTAATAACAAAGGAGAATTAATATGTCAGAAAACCAAAAACATAAATTTTTTTATGGTTGGGTTGTAGTTATTGCTTGTATGCTAATTCAAGCATTTCCATTTGGAGTAGTCCAAAATGTACATCCTCAATTCATAAGTTTCGTTACAACAGGTGAAGGTTATTCATTAACTCAATTTTCACTTTTATTTACATTAGGTACAGTAGCATCTGCTATTGCATCTCCATTTATAGGTAACATATTATCAAAGCCTACAACAAATATAAAAATGATGTTCGTACTTGGTTCAATACTTGCAGGTGGTGGATTTTTACTTAATTCTTATGCATCAGAAATTTGGATGTTCTATATTATATCGGCAATAAATCAAATAGGTCTTGCTATAATATCATCAATCGGTGTTCCTCTTTTAATTAGTAGTTGGTTTACAGTTAATAAAGGTATAGCCATGGGGCTTGCTTTTTCAGGTGGTGGGCTTGGAAATATACTTCTTCAACAAATAGCTGCTAGGTTACTTAATAACCCTCAAATTGGTTATCGTGGTGCTTACTTTATATTTGGTGCACTTGCAATGGCTGTTGCAATTCCAGTTTCACTTTTATTTATTAGAAGACCAAAATCTGATGATGAACTGCTTTTAAATACTAGTAAAGATGAAAGTTTAGAAGAAAAAGACCAAAAAATTTTATCAGTTAATTATACTTTTAATGAAGTAAAAAGTATGAAAGAATTTTGGTTATTTGCATGTTCTTTCTTATTTGTTGGACTATATGTTTCTGGAATGTCTGTTCAGTTTTCAGGGTATTTCTATAGTATAGGTCTTGAACCTAAACTTGTTGCAAATATTGCATCAACATTTGCTTTTGTGTCTATTTTTGGTAATTTATTTGGAGGAGTTTTATTTGATAGATTAGGAATTAGAAATTCTCTACTTCTTGCAGGTTGTGCAGTTGTAATTTGTGGAATATCTCTAATTTTCACTCCAAGTATTAATGTACTTGGATATTTATTTGCAGCAGGTCTTGGCTTTTCAATGTTTGCATACATAATAGGTCCTTCTTATTTAACAGGTGCTTTATTTGGTAATAAAGAATTTGGTACAATACTTGGGGTTGTTCAAGTGTTTTTTGCATTCGGTTTCGCAATAGGATCTTCGCTATTTGGAGTAATAGTTGATTTTAGTGGAGGAAATTATATTCCTGCTTGGATCTCAGTTACAATATTCTCTATAATTGCATATGTCGGTCTTTTAATATCAACTTCTAAAATAATAAAAACTAATAATGTTTCATAAGAAAAAAGCTCTCTTAATTTTAAAGAGGGCTTTTTTATAAATTAATATAATTACTTGACTTTTTTTAACATCATTTTGTTTCACATTTTTCATTTTTATTCATTTGTATTTGTATAAAATTGGTGGTAGAATTTATATTGTAAGTTTTACGACAATTATATACGAGGGAGATTACAATGGAATCATCTAAAAAAAATTCAAAGTTTTTCTATGGTTGGGTGGTAGTTGTTGCATGTATGTTAATACAAGCAGTACCATACACTATAGCATTTAATATTAAGCCACAATTTTTAAGTTTTGTAACTAGAGGTGAAGGATTTACTGTTACTCAATTCTCTATGATATTCACTTTAGGAACTATAATATCTGCAGTAGCATCTCCTGCTATTGGTAAAAAATTATCTAGTCCTAATGTAAACATAAAGGCTATGTTTGTACTAGGAGGATTACTTTCTGGAGGATCATTCTTAGCATTCTCATTTGCTGGAGATAATATCTGGATATACTACATATTATTTGGATTCGTACAAGTTGGTACTGCAATAATATCAACTATGGGGGTTCCAACATTAATAAACAACTGGTTTGTTGATAATAAAGGTTTAGCTATGGGACTTGCTTTCTCAGGTTCAGGTCTTGGAAATATAGTTTTACAGCAAGTTGCCGCAAGAACTCTTAATAACCCAGAGATCGGTTATACTGGTGCTTATATGATATTTGGTATATTATCTATGTTAGTTTCTATACCTGTTGCTATTTTACTTGTTAGACTTCCAAAAGAAGGTGAAGTTTTACCTAAAGTATCTGATGATAATGCTGAAGTTGCTACTACTGTTGAAAAAGTTGGTTATACTTTCGCTGAAGCTAAGGCTTTTAACTTATTCTGGGTATTTGCTATATCATTCTTATTCGTTGGATTATACGTTTCTGGAATGTCTGTTCAGTTCTCAGGATACTTCTACAGTTTAGATCCTCAAGTATTTGGTGGAGAAGCTCAACAAGTTCAATATGTTGCTAATGTTTCTTCTACATTTGCATTCATGACGATTTTTGGTAACTTATTCGGAGGAATGTTATTTGATAAATTAGGAACTAGAATATCTCTAATTTTAGCAGCTGTTGCCATAGTAGGTTGTGGTATATCACTTATAATGTTACCTCAAATGCCAGCACTTGGATATGTATTTGCAGTTGGTTTAGGTCTTGCAATGTTTGCATACGTTATAGGTCCATCTTACTTAACAGGTGTTTTATTTGGAAATAAAGAGTTTGGAACAATTCTTGCAATAGTTCAAGTATTCTTCGCTTTAGGATTTGCACTTGGTTCATCAATATTTGCAGTTGTTGTTGATAAAGCTGGATACAATACAGCTTGGATAATGGTTACTATATTCTCAATTTTAGCATATGGTGCTTTATTATTCTCAACAGAAGCTATCAAAAAGAAAAATGCATCTAAAGAAGTTGCTTAATATAAAAAAATAGACGCCTAATGGCGTCTATTTTTTTATTATCTTTCGCACTCTTGGTTAGCTACTGTACAAGAAGTTTTACAAGCAGATTGACAAGAAGTTTGACATTCTCCACATCCACCCTTAGCTGCACTATTTTTTAAAGTTGCACTTGATAATGTTTTTATGTGTTTTTTCTTTTCCATTATGATACCTCCTAAGATTTTTATCTAGATAATTATACCATATCTTGTTCATATTTGTAATATGTTATTTAAAATTAACACCAATTACACCTCCAATTCCTCCAGCTAATGTAACTAGAAGAATTTTATATAATGTATTTATAGTTAATATAAAATTGTCTTTTGCTAAATATGAAACTAATGCTAAGCATGATATGTATAAAAATCCTATAAAGAGACCATAAATAAGTCCTTTTTCACCTATTTTCATAGATGCATATAATCCACCAACTGCTGCAGATATAGTCGTTATTATTGCAGTTGACATAGCAATACTATCCCCTGATACATCGCTAAATGTAAGCATTGCATTAAAAATTAATAAAGAAACTATAGTTATTAAATAAGAAACCATAGTTCCCTTTATTATAAAATTACTCTTTTCCATTTGTTCACCTCCCCAAAATAAAAAACCCTATCAAATTATATTATCGATAGGGTTTTATTATTCTATTTTTTATTTACTGTTCCTATTGCCCATTTTTCAAATGGTACTTTATTTCTATTCGGTCCAATCTCAAGTATAACAGTTTTTTCTTCAACCTTTGCAACTCTAGCTATCATTCCACCAATAGTTACAACTTCATCTCCAACAGCAACACTATCTCTCATATTTTGCATTTCTTTTTCTTTTTTCTTTTGAGGTTTAATTAACATGAAGTAGAAAACTCCAAATACTACAATCCACATTATAACACTCATTACTAATTGTTGTGTTTGTTGACTCATAATCATTATTCCTTTCTATTTTTATTTTGTGTAACCATATGCCTTAAAGAATTCTTCTTTAAAGTCAAGTAATCTATCTTGCATTATAGCTTCTCTAACTTGTTCCATTAGTTTAAGTAAGAAGTATAGATTATGCGTACTTATAAGTCTTGCTCCTAAAACCTCATCTGCTTTACATAAATGTCTTATGTATGCTCTTGTGTAATTTTTACAACAGTAGCAATCACAATTTGGATCTAGTGGAGTGAAATCTTTTGCATAAGAAGCATTTTTTACAACTACTTTACCAACACTTGTCATTGCAGTTCCATGTCTTGCAATACGAGTCGGTAATACACAGTCAAACATATCGATTCCTCTAATTACACCTTCAAGTAAATCATCAGGACTTCCAACTCCCATTAAGTATCTTGGTTTATTTTCAGGCATTAAAGGTACTGTATAATCAAGAACTTCATACATTAAGTCCTTTGGTTCACCAACACTAAGTCCTCCAACTGCGTATCCTGGAAGATCAAGTTCTAGTATTTCTTTTGCAGATTGCTCTCTTAAGTCTTTATACATTCCACCTTGAATTATTCCAAATAATGCTTGATTTTCAGTATTTTTATGTGCGTCTTTACATCTTTTTAACCATCTTGTAGTTCTTTCTAATGATTGCTTAACATAATCTCTATCTGCAGGATATGGTGCACATTCATCGAATGCCATTATTATATCTGAACCTAAATCGTTTTGTATTTCAATAGCTTTTTCTGGACTAATAAAATGCTTTGATCCATCAAGGTGAGATCTAAAATCTACCCCTTCTTCTCTTATTTTTCTAAGTGGACCTAAACTAAATACTTGGAATCCTCCACTATCTGTTAATATTGGCTTATCCCAATTCATAAATTTATGAAGACCACCAGCCTCTTTTACTAGTTTATGCCCCGGTCTCATATATAAATGATATGTGTTACTAAGTATTATTTGAGAACCTATTTCTTTTAGTTCCTCAGGTGTCATAGTTTTTACAGTTGCTTGAGTTCCAACTGGCATAAATATTGGAGTTTCAATTACTCCGTGTGGAGTATGAAGTCTTCCAAGTCTTGCACCACTTTGCTTACAAGTTTTTATAAGTTCGTATCTTACAGCCATTATAATTCTCCTTATGTCTAAATTTATTTATTTTATAATCATACAATCTCCAAAACTAAAGAATCTATAATTATTTTTAATTGCCTCTTCATATGCGTTTAAAGTGTTTTCTTTTCCTGATAATGCACTAACTAACATTATAAGAGTAGATTCTGGAAGGTGGAAATTAGTTATTAATTTGTTTACAGTCTTGAAGTTGTATCCTGGATATATGAATATGTTTGTCCAACCACTACTCTCTTTTACAAATCCATTTTTATCACTCACAGATTCAACAGTTCTACAACTTGTAGTTCCAACACAAATAACATTTTTTCCATTTTTTTTTGCATTATTAATTTTTTCTGCCTCTTCTTTTTCAACACTATAATATTCTGAATGCATTTCGTGACTAAGCACATCATCAACCTTTACAGGTCTAAAAGTTCCAAGACCCACGTGAAGTGTAACGAATGCTATATCAACACCTTTTTCTTTTATTTCTTGTAGTAATTCATTAGTAAAATGAAGTCCTGCAGTAGGAGCTGCAGCAGATCCATTGTGTTTTGAATAAACAGTTTGATATCTTTCCTTTTCATCTAAAGTTTCAGTTATGTATGGAGGAAGTGGCATACTACCAAGTTCATCAAGAACTTCTTCAAAAATTCCTTCATAGTGGAATTTAACAAGTCTAGAACCTTCATCACTAAGACCTACTACTTCTCCTATTAATTTATTCTCTCCAAATGAAAACTTAGTTCCAACCTTTGCTCTTTTTCCAGGTTTAACAAGGCATTGCCAAGTGTCTTCTTCAGTTCTTTTTAGAAGTAAAAATTCTATTTTACCTCCAGTTTCTAACTTTTCACCAATAAGCCTTGCAGGAATTACACGAGTATTATTAAGTACTAGGCAATCTCCTTCGTTTAAGTAATCTATAATATTTTTAAAAGTTTTATGCTCTATTTGTCCACTTTCTTTATCAAGTACCATAAGTTTCGATGATGTTCTATCTTTTATTGGTACTTGTGCAATCAAGTTTTCTGGTAAATCAAAATAAAAATCACTAGTTTTCAATTTAAAATGTCCTTTCTTTTTAAAATCTATGATAAGTTTATTTAAATATCAACTATATCAAAAATTTTGTATTATTTCTATAATTTTTACAAATTTTATTTATTGTACTCAATATTTAGATGATCATATGCATTTTTTGTTGCAATTCTTCCTCTTGCACATCTATTTATAAACCCTAATTGAAGTAAATACGGCTCATAAACATCTTCTATGGTATTTCTATCTTCTCCAGTTGATGCGGCCAAAGTATCAAGTCCAACAGGTCCTCCACCAAACTTATTTATTATTGTAAGTAAAAGACTTTCATCAACGAAATCAAGTCCTAAAGAATCTACTCCTAAAAGTTCAAGCGCATCATTAGTAACATCATTAGTAATGTCACCATCAGCTTTTACTTGTGCATAATCTCTAACTCTTTTTAAAAGTCTATTTGCAATCCTTGGTGTTCCTCTTGAACGTCTTGCAATTTGTACTGCGCCTTCTTCTTCAATGTATACACCTAAAATGCTAGATGATCGATTGACTATTTTTGCAAGATCAATATTATTATAATACTCTAATTTACAAATTACTCCAAATCTATCACGAAGAGGATTTGTAAGCATTCCAGCACGAGTAGTTGCGCCAATCAAAGTAAATTTTGGTATATCAAGTCTAATACTTCTTGCAGAAGGTCCTTTTCCAATTATTATATCAATGCAAAAATCCTCCATTGCAGAATAAAGTATTTCTTCAACACTCCTATTTATTCTGTGTATTTCATCTATAAATAAAACATCATTTTCATTTAAATTAGTGAGTATTGCAGCTAAATCTCCACTTTTTTCAATAGCAGGTCCTGAAGTAATCCTAAGATTAACGTTCATCTCACTTGCTATAATGCTAGCAAGAGTGGTTTTACCCAGTCCTGGTGGTCCATAAAGTAGGCAATGATCAAGTTGTTCTTCTCTATTTTTTGCTGCCTCAATAAATATCTTTAACTGTTCTTTTACCTTTTCTTGCCCTAAATAATCGTCCAAACTTTTCGGTCTTAAACTATTCTCAATATCAAAATCTTCATCTTTCATAGTAGACGTAATTATTCTTTCCTCATTCACCTTATCACCTCATCTCTTTTATAAACTTTTTGATAAAATATAAGAAAGTGATTTTTTGATAGTCTCTTCAGTATTTTTACCCTGAGAATTTTTAACTGCATCTTTAGCTTCAATAAGAGTATATCCTAAGGCTAATAATGCCTCAACTGCTTCTGAATCAACATCTATAACTTTATTTACTATTAAAGTTTCTTCTATCTCAATATTACTAACATCAACCTTATCTTTAAGTTCTAAAATCATTCTTTCTGCAGTCTTTTTTCCAATTCCCGGACACTTAGAAAGACTAACTACATCTGAATTAAATATGTATCCATTTATAGTTTTTGGGGTTGCAAAAGAAAGCATAGCTAGTCCAACTTTAACTCCAATTTTTGAAACACTAGTCAATAAATTAAACATATTTAGTTCTTCTTTAGTTAAAAATCCACATATACTCATATCATCTTCTTTTACTATTAATTTAGTATATATTTTCTCATTATTTCCTTTTGCTAAATTATTTATAGTGTTACTTGATGCATTTATTTTGTAGCCAATATTATTATTTTCTATAACAAAAAAATCTAATTCGATATCTTCAATAGTTCCCTTTATATAACTATACATAATATCCTCTCTTATCTGCCATAAATATTATTAATGGTCTTTTCTAATTTATTTGCGTGGGCATGACTTATAGCAACCGCTAATGCATCTGCAACATCATCTGGCTTTGGTATTTGTTTTAAATTTAAAAATGACGTAACCATTAACTGAACCTGCTTTTTATCAGCCCTCCCATATCCACAAACCCCTTGTTTCACTTGAAGTGGAGTGTACTCATAAATTGGAATTTTATTGTGTTCACAAGCAAGTATCATAACTCCTCTAGCCTGTGCTACAGTAATTGCAGTTTTAACATTTTTATTAAAAAATAATTCCTCAATTCCAATTTCATCTATATTATAATTTTTTATTAAAATATCTATTCCTTTATATATAATCTCAAGTCTTTGAGAAGTTTTAAGTTTTGAATCAGTAGTTATTTGACCATAATCAATAACTTTAAACTTACTATTTTTGTATTCTATTATTCCATATCCAACTATTGCAATACCTGGATCAATTCCTAAAATTATCAAAATGCCTCCTAAAAATACTTTAATAACTTTATTATATCATACTAATAAAAAAAAGATATGGCAAAAACCACACCTATTCTAATTATATTTAATCGTTATCATTTTCAATTATATACTTTATAAGTTTACTACTTTCCATTAATTGTTCAATTACATTTAATTGTTCTTCTTTGTTATCATATGCATACTTTACTATTGCAAATGCTTTTAATCCTAAAGCTAATCCAAGTACAACTATTACTAAATGTATAAAAATAAAAAATGAATCTATCCAATTTATCTTTTTTTGTTTATTTATCAATTCATACCTCCCCTAACTATATAATAATTAAAGTAATATATAGCTATTTAATAAATAATCACTATATATAATATATTTCTTTGGTTGCTTTAATTCCCCGTATATTTTACCAACTAAATTATATCATATAATTATATAAATTTATACAAAATAGACATAGCAAAGCTATGTCTATTTTGTATTCTAACTAGATAAGTTTTCAAGTAATACATATGCCTCATCAATAGTATCAATTAAAATACCTTGTTGAATTTGTTCTTGTACAGTTTGTGGAAGTAAATCAACTTTAATGCTCGTTTCACGTTCAACATGACGATTTCCATTCATATCATATTTATAAACTGTAATAAGTCCATTTTGTACCTCTAAAGAATATTTATTCTTTATATTTTCATTTTTTACAGGTTCATTCTCAGATAAAACAATTTGACCATAAGTGATGCTTTCTATATTATTATCTGGATATTTTTCCTCTAAATAACTTCTTATTTCTTCTTCTGATTTATTTAAAAGTTCGGTAGGTATCATACCGATCATTGAATTATTATCCGTTCCCTTTTTAAGCCATATCTCACAAGTTTCACTAAGTGCAAATATTTCCCTTGAAGTTTCTTTATTTTCTGTTAATTTTTCTATTTCATTGATTTGTTCCTCTTTAATATTTACTGCCTCTTTAACTTTATTACTAGAACTTATACCAAAATATATTCCTCCACCTAAAACCACTAAACAAGTAACAATTACCAATGGTACTTTTAAATCAAAGTATTCATCATTATCAAACATCCCGTCCTCCTTAATTATAAATAATTTACTATACTTATTTTTTGTCCCATTTTCAAAGTTTTATACATATATTAATATTATTTATGAATTTTTTATTTAAAGGAGGTATTAATTTGAGTTCATATATCAAAATAATTTATGATAAACTAGATTTCTTACAATTTAAACAAAATATACTGTTTCATAAACTTCCACAACACAAAGTTGATATTTTTTTAAATATGACAATTGATGAATTTATTACTATTAGAGATTTTACTCTAGAATTTGAAGAAAATACTTCTTCCGATAATTTTAATCTTAACTTTTATGAAAATGAAGTAAAAAGACTTTGGCCAACATCAAAATCTTTTCCATTATCTTCATATTTAATTGCTAAATCACTTTTAAACCAAAATACTTATAATAAATTAATTACCTAAAAGTCCAAAAATGGACTTTTTTTATTTAAATAGTTATATTTTTTTACTCTTTAGTCAATAATCTTTAATAAATACATAATTAATTATAACTTTTTGGAGGTTTATTATGGCAACTATAACTTGCAGTATAAATAACTGCTCTAACAATGATTTAAACATATGCTATGCATCTAAAGTTTCAATAAACGGAAAAAGATCTCATACTAGTTCTCACACTAACTGTGGTTCTTTTATTAGTAATATTAATAGATCTTTTTCAAATAATGCATCAAACTCTAGTGCTTGCAATTTTGTTAGTTGCAACGTAAAAACTTGTGCAAATCAAGCAGGAACTGTTTGTTCTTTAAATAATATTTCAGTTAATGCATTTGGAGATATACCAAATACAACTTCTCAAACTCACTGTTCGAGTTTTAAATGTAGATAATAAAAAAAGATAGTCTAAAATTTAGACTATCTTTTTTTATTATTCGTTTATTTCTAAGTTATGGAATATATTTTGTACATCATCATCATCTTCAAGCATATCAATCATTTTATTCATAGCTTTTATTTGTTCTTCATCAGTTAACTCAGTTGTTGTTTGAGGAATCATCTTTACATCAGCAGATATAAATTCATATCCTTTTTCTTTTAAACCATCACGAACTGCAGAAAAATCTTCAACTGTAGTTATTACTTCATAT
This sequence comes from Peptostreptococcaceae bacterium, assembly GCA_044426235.1. Lineage (GTDB taxonomy): Bacteria > Bacillota > Clostridia > Peptostreptococcales > Peptostreptococcaceae > JAGHEK01. The sequence continues at coordinate 18,071 of JAWXUS010000011.1, forward strand.
CCATCTTCTTCAGTTATAAAGTCTTCTGCTCCAAGTTCTAAAGATAAATCCATTAATTCTTCTTCATTAACTTCATCGTTAGCTTCAATTAATATTTGACCTTTATTATCAAACATAAATCCAACGCAACCACTAGTTCCTAAGTTTCCACCATTTTTATCGAAATAGTATCTAACATTACCTGCTGTTCTATTTTTGTTATCAGTTAAAGCCTCAACTATAACAGCAACTCCTGCAGGTCCATATCCTTCATAAACTATAGTTTCATAGTTTTCATTAGCTCCAGCTCCAGCTCCTTTTGCAACTGCTCTATCTATGTTATCATTTGGCATATTATCAGCTTTAGCCTTTTCGATTGCAGTTTTAAGCGCTGCATTGTATTCTGGATCTTTTCCGCCCTCTTTAGCTGCAACTGCTATTGCTCTTGAATGCTTAGTAAAAACTTTTGCTCTTTTAGCATCTTGTTTACCTTTTTTATTTATTATGTTACCTATACGTCCCATTTTGGTTCTCCTTTTATATTAATTTGAAAATTAATTATCCAAATACTATACTAAAATGTATAATTTTATGGAATTATTATATCATAACTTTCTTAATTTTTGTAATTAAAATTTAGGTGGTCCAGCAGGTATGTTTCTCTTGTGTTCACTAATTCTATGAAGTCTATTTATTATTTCTTGGTCTTTTTTAGGAACTAAATCTTCTTTTCCTTCAGTCATTAAATCTATATATTCGTAAGTTGTACCCATTTCAATTTCATCAGTTTGCCCATCCCAAAGTCCTGCAGAAGGTGCTTTATCTATTATATCTTTATGTACTCCTAAAACTTTAGCCCATTCATATACTTCATTTTTTGTTAGATTACAAAGAGGAACTAAATCAACTCCACCATCACCATATTTTGTGAAATAACCTGTGTGAATTTCTGCTTTATTATCAGTTCCAACAACTAAATATCCTAAATTATTTGCCACACTATAAACTGTTGACATTCTTGTTCTTGCTCTTAAATTTGCATCTGTTAATTTTAAAGATTTTTCGTTAAATAATCCTTTTTCTTCAAGTGAAGAATTAACTTTATTAAGTATACCCTCTTGCTCGTCACTTAAATCTAAATCTAGATATTCTATTTCACATCCATTTATAACCTTTAGTGCATCTAATCTATCATTAGGATTACTTTTTATACTCATAATAACTCCCATTGAATCATTTGGGAATGCCTTTTTTATTAAATAACTAACTACTGCAGAATCTATCCCACCACTTACTCCAACTATTAAACCATTACAATTTGCCTCTTTAACCTTACTTTGTAACCATTCAACAGTTTTGTCTATTTTGTTTTGTATGCTCATTTTAAAATTCCTTTCCTAATCTATTTTCTAATATTTTTTATATTATACCACATTTTATATTTATATATAAAATTATGATTATTTTTTTAATTTGAACTAAATTTTCATTATTATGTTATAATTAATAGTATCTATTTATAGTCACCTAAAAATATAAATGGAGGTGTGTTTTATGATAACTTGTAAACACAATGAAAAAGAACTACACAAAGAAGACAAAGTAAAAATATTTTTGGCATTCCCTGTTATATTTTTTATACTTGGAATGATTTATTCATCATACGAAATATCTATGGATCATTCAGTAAAAGATGGTCTATCCAAAATAATATTTTCACCAACAATACTTATAACTGACTTTTTAGAGGTTGGTGGTATTGGTGCAACATATTTAAATGTTTCACTTATTGGATTTTATAATCTATATTTAATTAGAAAGTACGAACTTAGAATGAACGGCTTAATTATTGCAGCATTTTTTACAGTTTTAGGATTTTCGTTCTTTGGTAAAAATATTTTTAACATATTCCCAATATATTTCGGTGGGTACTTGTATAGTGTTAGAAAACAAATAGAATTTAAAAGTATTATAGTTTCAATAATGTTTTCAACTGCACTAGCACCAGTTGTTAGTGAAATTAGTTTTTTAGATATTTTCCCACCTCAAATAGGTATGTTAATTGGGATTTCTTGTGGTATTTTTATAGGATTTATAATTACCCCACTAGCATCTCATATGGTAAAATTCTATGATGGATATAATATTTATAACTTAGGATTTACTGCAGGAATTTTGGGAACTGTACTTACTAGTACTTTTAGAAATTTAAATATCGATATTGAACCTGTTAATATTTTATATACTAATAATAATTTATTTGTTATCTTAACCCTTTTATCATTATTTATATACTTAATTATTGTTGGTATTAATATTAATAAAAATGCTATTAAACAATATAAAACTATATTTTCTTATAGCGGAAAAGTAGTTACCGATTATACTTATCTTTTGGGTTATGGTATAACATTTTTTAATATGGGTGTTATGGGTATAATCTCTATGACATTCGTTTTATTAATTGGTGGAGTTGTTAATGGTCCTGTTATTGCAGGTATATTTACGGTTGTCGGTTTTAGTGCTTTTGGTAAGCATTTTAAAAACTGTATGCCTATTATTGTTGGTGTATTAATTACTGCTATATTTTTCGAACACGATATTTCATCTACTTCAGTTATAATCACTATGTTATTTTCAACAACTCTTGCACCAATAGCTGGGGTTTATGGATTTGTGGTTGGTGTTTTAGCAGGTATATTACATTTTATTTTAGCTACTAACGTTGGTATAATTCACGGTGGAGTTAATCTATATAATAATGGATTTGCGGGTGGTTTAGTTGCCGGATTTTTACTTCCAATTCTAGATGCTTTTGTTGAGAGGAGAAAATAATGGATTCTGAGATCAAAAAAATTACTAGATTAATTGATGAAATCAGTACTATGTTACTTAAAAATGGTTGTAGTGATTTAGATATTAAACTAAAAAGAGAAGATGATTTATCAATTGTAAAGATTGTATCTTTTGATTGTATATTTACAGATGAGGAGATATCTGATTTAAGAGATGTTTTAAATATTCAAAGACAATGCGAAATCGAAGGGTTCTACTGGGAACTTATGGGTGACGATATAAATGGAGATGAACTTTTCTTGGTTGGTTCTATGATTGATTCTGCTGATGTTTATAAAAAAGATAATAACTTATTTATTGATATATTAAGAAGAAAAAAAAGAAAGTAGGAAATTTACCTACTTCTTTTTTTATTTAATCAAGTACTATTTTATTTAAAAGTCTAACTTCACTTGAATCTGTAAACCAAACTATTTCATTATTATCTACTATAGGTTGAACATATTTTGATAGATTTAATTTCTTTTCAGTTTCAACTGCACCAATCTTATTTCCATTTTTATCAACCTTAACATACTTAAGTCCTAAATTATTATAACCATATTCTAATAATTCAAATTCTTGCCACATAACAACGAATTCATCATTATTTACTTTTACTAATTTTGGAGTACTTGCTAATCTATTTTTATCAACATAATCTGTTAAATATATTTCAGAAGTTTTTTGAGTTTCTTTATCATAAACTAATAAAACCGCATCTCTTTCATCTTTATCAAGACCTACCATTTCATAAGACGTAAAAGATGACACCTTACTAAAATCAATCTTATTTATTGCAACTAAATAAGTTTCATCAGAAATTTCAAATCCACCTAATGTTACTCCAGTTTGATTCGCTCCGCTTTCTCCTGGTATTTTAAGTAAGTCAATTTCTTCACTAATATCATTTTCTGTATCTAATATATTAAGGGCTACAGACCTTGGGTGTGCATCTCCGTGATCGACTAATATAGCTTTTCCATCATCGTGTTTAACTAATTGATTAAATGAATGGCTTACGTGATTAGATTGAAATCTTCCTAAATCATTTTTTATAGTCATAGTATCTAAATCTAAAACTATAGTTAATTGTGATTGATGATTTAATCCATCTTCTGTTAAAGGTCTTATTCTTGATGTATGAATAACTAGTTCATTATCATTTTGATTCATAGATAAAGTTGAAAAGTCAAATGGATTTTTTGTATAACAATCATTCCCAGTAAGCGATATACTATCTACTCTATTGAAATTCTTATCATATCTTACTATACGAATAACTTCCTTCGTACCTATTTCTTCTTTATCTTCTTGTCCAAAAATAACAAAATAATGATCTTCACCTTCATAGAACCCACCATATAGTGGTAACTCTTTTTCTATTTCAATTTCCTTTTCTAACCTTAAAGTATGACTATCTAACTTAGTTACTGATATTTCATCTTCTAATTCATCAACTAAATACTTATATCCACCTTTCATAAACATACTCTGTTCTTTTACACTAGACCATCTTCCAATACTATTAAATCCTGTTTCATTAGTATTTTTTATGGCACTAGATATTCTTTGTCTATTATCCGATATTCTAGATAAAGTGGCAACTGCCTCTGCTCTAGTTATATTATTTTTTGGCTTGAATGTATTGTCTTCATAACCATTCATATATCCTTCCATAACTGCACTTCTAACCGCATCTAAAGCCCAATAAGAAGTTCCTTCTAGATAACTTTGGTCTGCCTCTAAATTTCTATTATTTTCATTTATTCCAAAATAATTAAATATCATTTTACAAGCTTGTTCTCTAGTTATAGGTTCATTTGGCATAAATTCAGTTTCTGAAACTCCATTTGCAACACCATTAGTAACTGCTATATCTATTTCTGCACTTGCCCAATGAGTTTTTGTATCTTCAAATGTATGTCCATCTCTATTTTTTAATCCAAAATATTTATTAAAAATTTTAACAAATTCTGCTCTAGTTATTGAATCATTTGGCTTAAAAGTATTATCTTCATACCCTCCAACGTGACCATCTTTAATAAATTCTACTATTTGAGTTTCTGCCCAATGTCCTTTTATATCAGTTATATTATTTGCAAATGATTTACCTACATTTATCAAACTCGATGCCGATATTATTGTTGCTAATAATATCATTCTTTTTGGTTCTCTATATTTTTTCATTAATCCCTCTCCCCTTTAAATTTTATAAAATCTAACTTATTATAACATTTTATTACAAAAAAGCCGTTATAAAGAAAAAACTTTATATAAAAAAGACATTCTTTTAAAAAGAATGTCTTTTTTATTATCTATGAAGTTTTGCATATTCTCCATTTAGGTTCATTAATTCTTCGTGATTTCCTTTTTCTAAAATCTTTCCGTCATTAATTAAAACTATTTCATCTGCATTTTTAATAGTCGTAAGTCTATGTGCAACAACTATATTAGTTCTATCTTTTCCAAGTTCCTCAAGTGATGCTTGAATTTCTCTTTCAGTTATATTATCAAGTGCACTAGTAGCTTCATCAAGGATTATTATCGCAGGGTCTTTTAAGAATATTCTAGCTATTGCTATTCTTTGTTTTTGACCTCCTGATAATTTAACTCCTCTTTCACCAATATAAGTATCATATTTTTTTGGAAGTGTTTCTATAAATTCGTGAATTTTAGCTTTCTTACAAGCCTCAATCATTTCTTCTTCAGTAGCATCAACTCTACCTATCATTATATTATCTCTTAAATTTCCAGTAAATAAGAATACATCTTGAGATACAACTCCTATATTTTTTCTAAGTGAATTTATATTAATATCTTTAATACTCTTATTATCAATTTTTATATCTCCACTATCAAATTCTAAGAATCGAGGTATTAAGTTACATATTGTAGTTTTTCCTCCACCTGAAGGACCAACTAATGCAACTGTACTTCCTTTTTTAATTGATAAATTAAGATTATCTAAAACTTGCTTTTGTCCTTCATAATTAAACGATACATTTTCAATTTCTATATTTCCTTCAACATTTTCAAGAACTGCATCGTCTTCTTTAACAGTTTCAGTTTCTTCGTTTATTATTTCTAAGAACCTTTCAAATCCTGTCATACCATTTTGATACTGTTCCGTGAAGTTTATTAACTTTTTAATTGGTTGGATAAACATCTTAACATAAAGTAAATATGCTGCAAAATCACCTAACGTAATTCTATTTGTGTATGTAAAGTATCCTGCAATAATTAAAACTATTACTTCTAATATATCAATTAATAAAAGCATACCTGAGAAATACTCACCCATAACCTTATATGCGCCTTCTCTAGCATCTCTAAATAATATATTTGAATCATTAAATTTATTTAATTCTTGTTCTTGAGTTACGAATGATTTAGTTACTTTCATTCCTGCTATACTATTTTCTAAGGTAGCATTAACGTCACCTGTTTTAACTCTATTTTGCTTAAAAGCATTACTCATTCTTCTCTTTTGGAATACTGCATATAAAATAATTATTGGTATTATAGAGAATACTATTAAAGTAAGTTCCACATTTATTCCAATAAGTATTAAAAATGATCCAATTAACATTACACCTGATATAAATAAATCTTCCGGTCCGTGATGTGCAAGTTCTGAAACTTCATTTAAATCATTAATAATTCTAGACATTATTACACCCGATTTATTATTATTAAAATAATGATTAGGTAACTTTTGTAAATGTGTAAATACATAACTTCTCATATCTGCCTGCATTCTAACACCTACAACGTGTCCCCAATATTGTATAAAATAATTTAAGAATGCTTTTACTATAAAGATTGTAACTAATGTTACTGCAAAAACTTTAAGCATTCTAGTATCTTGATTTGGCACTACTTCATTCATAATATTTCTAGTTATCATTGGGTATATAAGATCACACATTGCAACTAAAAAAGCCGCTAACATATCTAGTGCAAAAAGCCTTTTATATGGCTTATAATATTTTATAAATTCTTTTAACATAAATTTTTTCTCCTTTTCTATTTATATTACTATATTACCTCAAAAAAGTATATTCAAAACAATCATATTTTAAATATCTATAATAAAAAAGAGAGCCTAATAGCTCTCTTTTAATAGTATTACTTATTTATACCTGATGATATATCTTCTACCATTTGCATTGTAGATGTTAATCCTCCTGGTGATAAGTACCAGCTTGCAGTATTAACATATATTATATTTCCTTCTTGACCTGCAGTAGTGTTATTTACTAAATCATTGTTTAATAATCCTCTAGCAGCTTCTTGGTTTGCTTCTCCTGACATATCGTCTTTATCTATTGCTATTATATAATCTGGATTTTGAGTTGCTATATACTCATAAGAAACATTGTTTCCGTGATTTGATTCATCTATTCCTTCATCGTTTGATTTGAATCCAAATTGATTATAAACAAATCCAAATCTTGAACCTGATCCTAAAACATTAAGAGATCCTTCACTTGCAAGTATAGTCATTGCATCAACATCTTGTTCTTCAACTTGTGCTTTTATTTCAGCAACTTTTTCGTTTATTTCTTCTAACTTACTATCTAATTCATCTTCCATACCAAATATTCCAGCTAAAGTAGTATTATTATAAGTTAATTCTTCCCAGTATTTAGTTCCATCTGTTCCAAGTTCTATTGTTGGTGCTATTTCACTTAATTGATCATAAAAATCAACTTGTCTTCCTGATGTAACTATTAAATCTGGCTCTAATGCATTTACTGCCTCTAAATCTATATCTTTAAGAGTTCCAACATTACCATACTTCTCATCTGTAAACTCACTTAAATATACTGGTACACTTGAAGATTGTGCAACTCCAACTACTCTATCTTGAAGTCCTAAGTTTGCCATAGTATCAAGCATTGCAAAATCAAATACTACAACTCTTTGAGGATCAACCGAAACATCTGTAGTTCCTGAATCATGTACTATACTTAATATTTCTGTTTGCGTTTCCTCTGTTGTTTCAGTTTCTGTGCTATCATCACTTGCACAACCTGTTAAGAATAAAGCTCCTACTACTGCTAAACTTGCTAATTTTGTAAATTTCATAGGTAAATCTCCTTTTATTTTATTTAATCGGTACTAAATATTTATTAGTACCAAATATTTCATATTATTAATTCTTACTATCAATTAAATTTTTTTATAATTCCATATAGACTAGAAATAAACACAAATGTTTCTTCCATCAACATTTTGAATGTCAAAGTCCATATCATATATTTCATTAAGTACATCTTCTTTTATAATCTCTTCTGTTTTACCATATTTGCACATTTTTCCATCTTTAAGTGCAACTATATAATCAGAATAACAAGAAGTGTAATTTATATCGTGCATAACTAATATAACAGTTTTTCCAAGATTATCACAAAGACTTCTTACTGCTTTCATCATCTCAACACAATGTTTCATATCAAGATTATTTAATGGTTCATCTAAAAATACATACTCTGTATCTTGTGCAATAACCATTGCAATATACGCTCTTTGTCTTTGACCTCCACTTAATTCATCTATATATCTATCTTCAAATTCCTTAAGTTTCATATATTCAATAGCCTCATCTATTTTAACTTCATCCTCATCTGTTAATCTTCCTTGAGAATGCGGAAACCTTCCAAATGAAACTAATTCTCTAACTGTCAATTTTAAATTAATATTATTAGATTGTTTAAGTATAGATATCTTTTTTGATAAATCACTTTTATCCCAATCTTTAAGAGGTTTACCCTCTATTAAAACTTCACCGCCATCACATTCAGTAAGTCTTGTTATTATAGATAAAACAGTACTCTTACCTGCTCCATTTGGACCTATGAAAGAAGTTACTTTACCTTTTTTGATGTCTATTGTTACATCATCAACAACGACTTTCTTTGGATATTTTTTGAATATACTTTTAACACTAATCATTGTTACTCTCCTTTAGAAGTAAATATATAAAATATATTCCTCCTACAAAGTTTATTATTGTTGCAATTGTAGTTGTAAACGAGAAAATTCTCTCAACAAAGAATTGACCTGCTATTAAAGTTAATATACTTATAAGTATTGCAGAAAGTATTAAATAACTATGTTTATAAGTTGTTACTAGCTGTCTACTTAAATTTACAACTAAAAGTCCTAAAAATGTTATTGGTCCAACAAGTGCTGTTGATATTGAAACTAATATAGCTATAAATATCATAAGTTTTTTTACTAATCTATCATAGTCAACACCTAAGTTTATTGCTTGATCCTTTCCAAGTGACATAACATCTAAATATTTAAAGTCTTTATACATAGCAATTACAGAAATTACTATCATAACTGCAGAAATCCTTATAATATCAATATTTACAGTTAAGAAACTTGCATTTATACGAGATTGTAGTGCATCGAATTCATTTGGATCGATCATTATTTGCATAAAGTTTGATAAACTACTAAACAAAGTACCAAATATCATACCAACAAGTAACATAAAGAAGATATTATTTCCATTTTTCTCAAATAAAACTTTATAAAGTACAAATGATAAGACTATCATTCCAAGTACAGAAACTATAAAATTTAAATTCTTATCTCTAATTAAAATACTATCTACTCCAACCATAAATACCACAGTTGTTTGAAGTAAAACATATAAAGAATCGAGTCCTAAAACACTTGGTGTTAAAATATTATTATTAACTATAGTTTGAAATATAACAGATGATACCGCTATACAAAATCCTGTTAAAAATATTGCCATTAATTTTGGTACTCTTAAACTAAGTGCATAATCAATAAATTTAAAATTGACATCATAAGTCAAGAATAATACCGAGAATATTCCTATTAACACTACCGATATTAAAAGTACTTTTTTATTTTTATCTAAAACATTATTTTTAGTTTTCAACTCATTATTTGAAATAGTTTTACTAGCTTGCATTTGAATTCCTCCTCATTATCATAGTAAGGAATATCGCACTTCCTATTACTCCAATCGTAAGGCCTATTGGAATTTCATATGGGAATATTAAAAGTCTTGATATAATATCACATATTAAAACGAATATTGCACCAAACATACCTGTTTGCCAAATATTATTAGATACATTATCTCCATTATATGCTGATACTATATTTGGAACTATAAGTCCAATAAATGGTATACTTCCTGAAGTTATAACAACACTTGCAGTAACCATAGATACTATAAATAAACCTATATTTAAAACCTTATTGTAATCAAGTCCTAAATTTGTAGAAAAATCTTCTCCCATTCCAACTATAGTAAATTTATTTGCATAAATATATGCAATAATTATTAATGGAATAGTTATATATAACATTTCATAATTACCTCTTAAAGTCATTGAAAAGTTACCTTGCATAAAAGATGCCATACTTTGCATTAAATTGAATTTATATGCAAAAAAGTTAGTTACAGAACCAATTACATTTCCAAACATTACTCCAATTAATGGTACTAATATTGCATTTTTATATTGTAATTTTCTTAACATTCTCATAAATATTATACTTCCGATAAAAGCAAAAATAAATGCAATAACCATCTTACCTACACTTCCTGCACCCGGAATTAACAGCATTGTAAAAACTAATCCAAGTTGGGCACAGTCAATAGTTGCCCCAGTAGTTGGTGATACGAATTTATTCTTACTTATTTGTTGCATAATAAGACCACATATACTCATACCAATTCCAACTATTAATATACTCATAAGTCTTGGAATTCTACTTATAAGTAAAAGATTAAGTCCATCAGAATCAAAAGTTATTTCTCCTGCACCTATTGAAAGAGATAATACTGATAAGATAGATAATATAATAAACAAATTTATTTTCTTCATTTTGATTTTCATCCTAACTATAATGCTACTGATATTTTAATTTATCTAACAAAATTTATTATAATTTATACATTATTATTTGTAAATATATATTAAAGTATTACATATATCAATAAAATACTTTATCATATAATTTTTATTACAATTAATAATTATAATCATTTGTTTTATACCCCTTAAAAATCATTTGGAACATATTATTCTAATAAATATTATTTTAATAAATATTAATACTTTTTTTGGTAAAAATATCTTTGGGTGATTATAATGAAAAAAAGTAATTTTAATATCAAAAATACTATAATAGGACTTTCAACTGGATTTATAAATGGAGTTTTTGGTGCAGGAGGAGGAACATTATTAGTTCCAATTTTAAACAACATATTAAAACTTGAAGAACATAAATCTCACGCAACTTCACTTGGTATAATTTTATTTTTATCTAGTACTAGCGCAGTAGTTTATGCATCAAAGGGAACTTATGATATTTCACTAACAATAAGAGTAGGTATTGGAAGTATAATTGGCGGAATAATTGGTGCCAAAATGCTTTCAAAACTAACTGGAAAATTCCTTAGAATTTCCTTTGGAATAATTATGATTATAGCATCAATTAGGATGGTGTTTTAAATGCTCATATTAATAGGTTTCTTAGCTGGAATAATAGGTGGAATGGGAATGGGTGGAGGTACGATTTTAATTCCTGCATTAGTGCTATTTATGAATGTAGACCCAAAAATTGCACAAAGTGTTAATCTATTTTCATCAATTCCAATGACAATTTTTGCACTTATAGTACATATTAAAAATAAGAATGTTGAATTTAGCTTAATAAAATCTATTGCCATTTTCGGAGTTGTAGGTGCTATTTGTGGTTCATTTCTTGCAAATTATCTTTCATCAGAAATACTTAGAAAAATATTTGGAGGATTTTTATTTATAATTGGTGTAATGGAAATTACTAAAGGTATAAAACAAAAAAAGGAGAAATAAATTCTCCTTTTAAAACTTGATTTTTTGAATATATGTAGAATTATCTTTATCAACGAACCAAACTATTTCATTATTATCAAATATAGGTTGAACTTCATTAGATAAATTAACTCCTTTTTGGAAATTAATATCGCTATTTGGGTTACCATACTTATCAAGTAGCATATACTTAACTCCTGTATTTCTATTTAATATATTTCCATAGTCAAATTCTTGCCACATAACAACAAAATTTTCATTATCTATTTTTACTAATCTTGGAGTACTAGCTAAAATATTATTATCAACATAATCTGTTAATTTTTTTGTGTATACTTCATCTTCATCTTTATCGTAAACTAAAATTATTATATCTCTTTCATCTTTTTCAAGACCAACCATTTCAGTTGCATTAAATGATTCAACCTTATCAAAATTAACTTTATTTATTGCAACAATATATGAATCATCAGAAATTTCAAAACCTCCAACAGTAACTCCTGTTGAATATGTTCCTAACCTACCTGGAATATCTAATAAGTTTACTTTTTTAACAGTATTCATATCACGATTAAACATAGTCAGTAATATTGATCTTGGATATGCATTTCCGTGATCTATTAAAACTGCATTTTCACCATCATATTTTGCAAATTGATTTAGAGAATGCGTAACATAATTTATCTGAAATCCTCCTAAATCATTTTTTAAAGTCATATTTTCAGTATCTAAAACTATAGTTAATTGAGACTGATGATTTAAACCATCTATAGATTTATATCTTTTTCTTGAAGTATGTATTATAAGTTCATTTTCTTTTTCTGATATCGAAAGTGTCCCATTTACAAATGGTTCAATAGTATTACTTTCTCCTGAAAATATTGAAATTGAATCAACTTTTCTAAATTTCTTATCATATTTTACAACTCTAATAACTTCTTTATTATCTATTTCTTCTAAATTATTTTCACCAAAAACCATAAAATAATTTTCATTTCCTGCATAAAACCCACCAAATTTTGAAAGCTCTTTTTCTAAGCTAAATTCTTCAGTAATCCTAATACTGCCTTTATCAACTTTAGTTATTCTCACCTTATCAGTAGCATCTAGTATATAATAATTTTCTTCATCTAAAAATATACTTTGCTCACTAACATCACCCCATCTACTGGTACTTGAATCTTTGCTTTCTCTAGTATCTTTATTTGCACTAGATAATTTAATACTGTTCTCTAAAATATCAATTCTAGACAATGTAACTACCGCCTCTGCACGAGTTATATTTGCTTTTGGCTTAAAAGTATCGTCTTCATATCCATTCATATATCCATTTTCGATTACACCTTCAACTGAGTCTATTGCCCAACTTGAAATTGTTTTATTATCAGTAAACTTAATTAAATTATTATGATTATTATCCTTTAATGCAAAGTAATTACAAATCATAACTGATGCTTGTTCTCTAGTTATTGGACTGTTTGGTTGAAATTCATCTTTAGAAATTCCATTTGCAATTCCATTAGTAACCGCAATATCTATTTCATCTTTTGCCCAATGATTTTTAGTGTCTTCAAAAACTACATCACTTTTTTTAGTTAATCCAAGATAATTATTAAATATTTTAACAAACTCTGCACGAGTTATTGAATTATTTGGTCTAAATGTTTCATCTTCATATCCATTTATATATCCATTTTCTATAAATTTTTCTATTTCAGATTTGGCCCAATGATTACCAAGATCAGTTATTGCTAAAGCATTACTAATATTACAAAATATCATAAGTAGTGCTAAATTTTTTATTCTTTTAGTCATTAATTTCCTCCATATGTATTTATTATTACATATAATAACATACTTCTACATAAATATGTATACTTAACATTTTTTATAAATAAATAAAAGAGTTAGGAATTCCTAACTCTTTTTTACTATTTTATTGTTTTAATTAATTCTTCAAGTTCTTCGCTTAATTTTCTTGCAAGTTCAAAATCAACATTCATAAGTGCTTTTTCAACTTTAGTTTCAAGTAATTTTTTAGCATCTTCCATCTCTAAATAATTTCTATCAAAATATTTACTGTAAATCATTCTTTTAAACTTTTTCATACTAACTTTTCTAACAGTTTTATCTTCAATAAGAAATACGTAATCCATAGTATTTACAATGAATTGATAATCGTGAGAAATCATTAATATTAAACCTTTATAACTTTTTACCGATTCTTCAAGTGCAATTTGAGAATACATATCTAAATGGCTAGTAGGTTCATCTAAAAGTAACATATTAGAATTATTTGCACAAACTTTTGCTAATTGTAATATAGTTTTTTCTCCACCAGATAACGAACCTATTTTTTGATTTAATATACCTTCATTGAATCCATAATTTAATATATATCTTTTTATTTCATCTTGATTCCTGAAATTATCCATAAAATCTGCGAAAATAGTTCTTTCTAAATTTAATATTTCATCTGCATTTTGAGATAAGTAACTAACATTCATATTTTCATTTATTTCAATATTATCTGATTCGTTTTTGTATATAGCCTTTAAAAGTGTAGTTTTTCCAAGACCATTTCCTCCAACTATAGCAACTTTTTCATTACTATTTATTTCAAAGCTAACATTTTGAAGTAAACTTTCATTAAATGAAACTGAGTAATTATCTACTTTAAGTGCTATTGTATCTTCAATAATATTTTCATTAGATAATGTTATATTAGGCTTTTTAATATATACAAATGGTGCTTTTATTCTTCTTTCTTCAAGTCTTTCTTTTATTTTCATTCTAGCTTTTAGTGCACGTCCACTAGATTCATCAGTATTATAAGTTGATCTAAATCTTAATTTTTCAATTAAATCTTCATTTCTTTGAATTTCTTCTTCATCTTTTATTGATAATTCTTGAAGTTCAATCTTACTTTGAAGAAGTCCTAAATTATATTCTATATATCTTCCATCAAATTCTTGTAATTCTGCATTTTCAAGGTGAATAATCTTATCGAAACAATGATTTAATAAATATCTACTATGTGTTATTACTATCATAGTTTTTTTGTGAGAGTTTATTAAATCTTTTAAAGAACTTAAATTATCAAAATCAAGGAATGAATCTGGTTCATCCATTATCATTAAATCTTTATTATTTAACATTTCTTTAGCTACTTGAACTAACTTAAGTTCACCACCACTAAGGTCTTTGATACTCTTATTTTTGTCCATATTAACTAAGTTTATTTTTTTATTTATATTACTTTCGTAGTTATCTCCATCTAATGAATCAAATTCATCAAGTGCATCTTGATAATCTTCAAGAAGTTTTTCTATATTTTCTCCACTTTCCATTTCCTTACATATTTCATCAATTCTAGCTTGCGCCTTTATAAAATCTTGTGCTAAATAGTCAAATACAGATAATTCTGTTTTTATTTCAACAAATTGACTAACAAATCCAATTTTTAAATTTTCATCTCTTTCAATTTCTCCGTCAAATAAATACTTTTCTGTGTCCATTATCATTTCTATTAATGTACTTTTTCCACTTCCACTAGCACCTATAAATGCACAGTGTTGACCTTCTTCTATACTAAAAGTAACTTTTTTGTATAGATCTTTTTGAGGAAAAGAGTACGACATATTACTAACTTTTATCATCTTTATTTTACCTTTCATATAAAAAGAGATGCTTATGCATCTCTTAAAAATTTATCTTTTGAAATTTATTTCTTGTAATTCATCAAAAGTAACTGTTGTTTTGCTTAAAGTTGTGTGAGATATTACTTTTCCATTTCTTATTGAATAATGAACTGGAACTTGTCTTCTTACTGCATCATATCCATTTTCTGCAGGAAGTATTATTAGATTTCCACTATTTCCAACTTTGATTCCATAATCATCTAATATGTTTAATGTTCTTGCACTATTATAACTTATTAAATCTAGAGAATCATTTATTTGGCTATATCCCATTATTTGACAAACGTGAAGTCCCATATGAAGAACTTGCATCATATTTCCTGTTCCAAGCGGATACCAAGGATCGAATATGTCGTCGTGTCCAAAACAAACATTTATATTTGATTCTAACATTTCTTTTACTCTAGTGATACCCCTTCTTTTTGGGAATGTATCAAATCTTCCTTGTAAATGAATATTAACAAGCGGATTTGCAACGAAGTTTATACCACTCATTTTTAATAATCTAAATAATTTATAAGTGTATGCACCGTTATATGAATGCATTGCAGTAGTATGACTTGCAGTTACTTTATGCCCCATATTATTTTCAAGTGCTTTAGTTGCTAAAACTTCTATAAATCTTGATTGTTCATCATCTATTTCATCACAGTGAACATCAACTAAAACATCGTACTTTTTAGCTAATTCAAACATTTTTTCAATAGACTGAACTCCGTACTCCCTAGTAAATTCAAAGTGAGGAATTGCACCGATCACATCACACCCAAGTTTTATCGCCTCTTCTAAAAGTTCAAGTCCATTTGGATATGAAAGTATTCCTTCTTGTGGGAATGCTACTATTTGTAGAGTTATATACTCTTTTAATTCTTCTCTAAGTTCAACCATAGCTTTAACTGCAGTAAGTTCTTTGTCTGTAGTATCTACGTGAGTTCTTATATATTGAATTCCATTCGCCACTTGCCACATTATAGCTTTTCTAGCTCTTTCTTTAACGTCTTCTTTAGTTAAAGTTTGCTTTCTTTCTGACCAACGTTCAATTCCTTCAAATAAAGTACCACTTTCATTCCACTTAGGTTCTCCTGCTGTTAATGTTGTATCTAAATGAATATGTGGTTCAACGAATGGAGGTACTACTAAAAATCCATTCGCATCTATAGTTTCAACTCCTGAAACGTTTATATCTTTTTCTATTTTAGTTATTTTTCCGTTTTCTATTAAAATATCTACTAATTCTTCGTTGTTTTTAAGTTGTGCATTTTTAATTAGCATATTTTTCTCCTCTTAAACTGTAGTTTTTTGACCTACTTTACTTAGACTAACATAAGTTATAATTGCTACCACTACAGAGTTTACAGGTGTTATTCCAGGTAATAAGAATGCTCCTAAAACTCCTGCTACCCAAGCTATTATAGCATTTTTATTTACATCTATAAAGCTCATTTTCTCAAATTCTTCATAATTTCTATTATTTAATATATAGTAATCTGCAATTATTATAGCTCCTGTTGCTGGAATTAATGAATTAAGCATTCCTAACCAACCCATAAAGTTATTATAAAGTACCATTGCAAATATCGTTCCAATTATTCCATTCATTATTACCATTTTGCTTTTTGGTTGCTTAGTTATATTTGAAAAACCAAGTCCCGATCCATAAAGTGCATTATCATTAGTAGTCCATATATTAAGTCCTAAAACTACTATTGCTGGAATTATTAATCCTTGTGCAAACATAACGTCTGCTATATCTGAAAATCCTGTTGCCATTGCACCAACTGCACCAAATATTATCATAAGTGAATTACCTATTAAGAAAGCTATTACAGTAGTAGTTACTGCATTTTTCTTACTATTTGCAAATCTTGTAAAGTCCGGTGTTAAAGTTCCACCACTTATAAATGTTCCAACACATAGTGAAAGTGCCGCACTCATACTAATACTTTCTATTGGCTTTATTTGAAGTAGTGCATTTAATCCTCCAATATCTTGCGTTGCCTTAAAAACTGATACTGAACCAAGTATTGCAATTGATGGTACTGCTATCATACTAAGTATTGTTAACGACTTCATTCCAAAAAATGCTGTTGCAGTCATTAAAAGTCCTGAAATTATTACTAAAACATTTACATCAAATCCTGTTACCTTTGAAACTGGTATTGAAAACATTGCAACCCCTACTCCAAACCAACCAACTTGAGTTGCAGAAACTAAAAATGATACTAAATAAGAACCTTTTTCTCCAAATGAATATCTAGCAAGTAAATGTGTTGAAAGTCCTGTATCTCCTGCAATGTATGCTAAAAGTCCTGTATATATACAAAGTATAAAATTACCTATAAATACTGCCTTTAAAAAATCACTTACATCTAAACTAGTTCCTAAAGTTCCTCCAGTTAACATACTAGCTGAGAAGAATGTAAATCCTAACATAACAACTAACATTGGTATGAAACCTTTTTTAGCCTCTTTTGGTATACTCTCTAGTGAATAATCTTTGTCCTCATATTTTTTGCTCATAATGTCTCCTCCTAAGAATAGTACCTAAGAAAAAAACCTCTTCTTACAAGAGGTTTTTGGCATAGCAAAGCTATTTTTCTTCCGAAAACCTTTTTAGTTTCTCTGAACTAATTTAAAGGTACTATATTAATTTTTTATTTATTATATCACATTTCGACAATTATCGCAATATATTTTTACATAAATAAAAACTAGGCTTTCACCTAGTTTTTATAATCTATTATACTAATTCCCAAGATGCATCGCTTTCTGGAGTAGCAGTTGTCCACCACTTAGCTCTGTAAGTTTTTCCTTGGTAAGTAACTATATCTCCACCAACATATGTGCTTCCTGATATATATTCATTTGAGTTAGTATCTTCTGAAGATGATCCTCCAGATACTAATTCCCAAGATGCATCACTTCCTGGAGTTGTATTTGTCCACCACTTAGCTTTGTATTGCTTTCCGTTGTAGTTTACTACTTCTCCACCAGTGAATATCATTCCACTTTCATAGTTTAAGCTTCCATCAACTTCTGGTCTTGCTTCTTTTTCCCAAGCTGCAGATTGATCAGGATTTTCTCCTTTAACCCACCACTTAGCAGTATATTTTTCACCTTTGTATATTACAGTATCACCTGTTAAGTATACCTTATCTGCATCGTAAGTATCTCCTTCTTCTAACTCTGGACCTACTTCAACTTCAGGTTCTGGCTCTACTTCTGGTTCTATTTCTGGCTCTACTTCTACCTCAGGCTCTGGTTTAACTTCTGGTTCTATTTCAGGCTCTGGCTTAACTTCAGGTTCTGGCTTAACTTCAGGCTCTCCTGGATTAGTTCCTTCTTCTTTACCAAACTCTTTGAATATGTTAGTAAATTCATATGGACTCTTAACTCCTTGGTTACTTTCAGTCATAGCATCTCTGTTTAGAGACCACATTGAAGTCATTCCTATTCCTTTTTCTATTGCATGATCAACTATTAATTGAGTCCACTCAGTTGTAAATAATGGGTGAGCACTTCCTTCAAATCCTATTGACGGAGTTGTTCCTATTTTTCTGTATGCTTGTTCTTCTGTTAAAGTTGTGTTTGCATACTTATCATAGTAAGTTATTAATTGATCTTTTAAGCTATCTACTGCTCTTACTGAACCTGTTCCGTAGTTTTCACCTGGAAGTAAAGTTCCATTTCCATAACACATAGTCATAACGTTTACTACTTCAACGTCTACTCCTTCAGATAAGTAAGCTTCTAATACATCTAATTGAGTATGAGTAAGTCCACTTGGAAGTACTGGTAATGTAAGAACTATGTCTACACCTGTTTCTTCTTGTAATTTCTTAACAGCTTTAGCATTAGCTATATTATGTGATTTATTTTGAGCTCCACCTTCTATATCAAAGTCTAGTCTAGTTAATCCGTATCCTTCAACTATTTCTTTGTAAGTGTTAAATAAAATGTCAACATCTTGAGTTACTTCCCAAATTGCTACTCCATTAAGTCCACCTAATGATATAGTAACGTCTCCACCATTTTCTCTAACTTCTCTTATAGATTTTTTGATTCCTTGGTACTGAGTATTATCTTTGTTGTTCTCGTTTAGGACATTAAATCCTCCCCATCCCCAGTTTACTACACCGTTAGAAATTCCTCCAGTTGATTGTAAGAATCCTAAGTTAAAGTATTTAACTCCTGTTTCTTCCATAGTTTTTGATAAGTTGAAAGCTCCATTATTTGAGTATCCATCTTTAGTTATCCAAGCACTCATATCAACGAATGGTGCATTTACTTGACTTGGCCACTCAACTCCAACACCTACATCAAATTTAGATTCTGTAATTTGAGGCTTTTCTGTTTCTGGTTGCTCAATTTCTGGTTTAGTTTCTGGTTCTACTTCAACTTCTGGTTTAACTTCTGGTTTAACTTCTGGCTCTACTTCAACTTCAGGTTTTACTTCTGGTTCTGGACTTGGTTGTTCTGGATTTACAACTTCTTTAGCTTCAACCACTATAGTTCTTGTAGCCACACTTCTAAGTCCTTTAGAATCTGTTACTGAGTAAGTTAATACATAACTTCCAGCTACTGCAGTATTAACATTTCCTTCTACTACTATCTTACTAGTTAAATCTCCATCTTCTCTATCATTAGCAGTTACTCCTGCCATTTTATCAAAATTATCTCCTAATGTTACTGTTACATTACTCATTCCATATATAGTTGGAGCATTGTTTACTTCTGGAGCCACATCTTGGTTTGTATCTCCCATTAATGTTTGTCTATACATTTCAGGTCCATTATCAGACATTCTTTGAACTAATTCTATACTTTCTATATTAGCATCTCCTGATAATTTAAACTTATAGCTTTGCCCTTGCTCTATGTTCTTACCTTCCCATACAGCCTTTAAGTCAACTTCTGTATATCCATCTTTATAACTTACAGAACCTGCCATATGATCTCCACTTGCTAATGCTTTATCAGATTTGATATATAGTTTTGGAGCTTTTATAGTTTCTCCACCTCTTTCAACACCTTTTAAAACACTATTAGTTTCATCAACTGTTTCGTTATTTGTGATAGTTATTTCATATCCACCACCAGTTCCCCAAGATTGAGTATAAGTATCTACTTTAACTGCTACATCAAGCTCTGAATGAACTATTTCATGTTGAGTAAGATTTTGTGCTCCACCATTAAGTGCATTACTTGTAACTTTAGTTAATTCATCTCTTACTCCAGATCCTGGAACTGTTTCTTTATCGTTAGATGCCATCCAAGCTATTATACCACCTAAATTATTTTCGTGTACATAATCTGCTTTTTCTTCTATTGATTGTTGGTTATCGTATGTAAAGAACTTTCCAGTTGTTTCATCATACATATATGGTGCTTTAGCTGTATCATCCCAATATTCTTTTAATCCTGGATATTGTTTCTTTAAATCATCTATTGCATTGTAAGACCATACTCCTGCTGCACGTCCACTATCTCCCATTTTAAGCGGAGCTTCGTTTGGAGCACCGTATGATTTAGTTTGATCTGCATCTATTCCTGTTAATGATGCATCTTGGAATAATCCTGGTAATTCTTCATCATCACCTTTTTCTACTTTATCCCAACCTCTTGTATAATAAGCAGCTCCTATTACTATTTTCTCTGGTGCTGCACCTTGATCTATTAAATAATTTACTGATTGATCTACTGATAAGTTATTATCATCGTGAAGTGGATCATTTGAAGGATATAATCCTGTTTGGTGTCCACTCATACTATCAAATCCACCTCTTAAATCGTAACTCATTATGTTTGCAAAATCTACTACGTTAAATAATTTTTCAACATCTATTCCATTATCAACTTTTCTTTTTGGAGCTGGAAGTGCTACTGTTAATTCGTAGTATTTTCCTAAATCTTCACCTTGCTCATCAAGTGCTACTCTAAACTCTTCTAATAAAGTTATATAGTTTGCTTTATCTTCTGGTCTTGATTTTGTTCCCTCATCACCTGCATTATCTACTAAATCTGGTTCTCTTTCTTCACCTGGGAATTCCCAGTCTAAATCTATAAAGTCCATATTAGTATATTCAAGTAATTTTAATGATTGATCTATGAAGTTTGCTCTTGCTTGTGGGTCGTGTGCCATATCTGAGAAATCTCCAGATTTAGTCCATCCTCCAAAACTTAATCCGATTTTTAAGTTAGGATTTTTTTCTCTTAACTCTTGAAGTGCTATAAGAACTCCTGCATTAGGTGCTCCCCATTGTACTCCTGCTTGTCCAACTGGTGCTCCGATTGCTGCATCAGTATCTGTAAACATTAAATTTCCTTTATCATCAAAATCTATGAATGCAAAGTTTAAGTGAGTTAATTCTTGTGCTGGTATTTGGTTTGGCATAAAGTTTCCTTGCCCACCCCATATTGACCAATCTCCGTAATACATTACATTTCTTTTTTCTGCATTATTTTCTACAGTTGTTATTGTTTGTACTCCTGTGTCTGCATTTGCTATTACTGTTACTGTTGGTGCTACTGCAGATACTACTACAGTTGAAAGCATTGTTGCTGTTATTGATTTTTGTAATTTTTTTGAACGTATCATAATTATTTTTCTCCCTCTAATTTTTCATTTTATATGTATAAGTTAATTTTTATATTTAAATTCATTTTTATAAGTGGGCAAAACTAACTTTCGCTAGTTTAGTGTTACTAATTTTCAATTTTAATCTTATTTAACTCGACCTTGTAATTTTTTGTCGTTTTAAGATTTTCTTTGTCGTTTGCCCTACATAATTATTCTACGTACGAAATTAAAATTACATTAGTATTTTTTTATTTTTTTCTGATAAAAACATATCTTTTGATACCTCAATAATAGCCCTAGCCCCTGTAATTTCCTCAATTCTTTCAATTAAAATTTTTTTAAATTTTTTTTTGAAAATACTATTAAGTGTACATTTTCCTCGTATATAATTTCCTTAATTAGGTAATTTGAATTTAAAATTTCATTTTGCACTCTCCCAAGAAGTGTGTAATCAATTTTTATAGAAATTTCATTATAAATTACTTTCTCTATAATTTCTGCACTCTCAATTCCAGCTTTAGTTCCTTTTGTATATGCACGAACTAAACCTCCTGCTCCAAGTTTTATTCCGCCAAAATATCTAGTCACAACTATAACTACATTTCTAAGATCTTCTTTCTTTATAACTTCAAGTGTCGGTATACCTGCAGTTCCTTGTGGCTCTCCATCATCGCTATATCTTTGTATATTCATATTTTCTCCAACTGTATATGCCCATACATTGTGACTCGCATCTTTATGCTTAGTTTTTATCTTTTCAATAAACTCTATAGCCTCCTCCTCTGTAGTAATTGGCTTTGCATATCCAATGAATGTCGACTTATCTATTATTATTTCTTGACTGTTTTCTTTGTAAAGTGTTTTATATTCTTTCATAATCTCTCCTAAATTTTATATAAAAATAACTGGAGTAACTAACCTCCAGTATATTTTTAACTTTCTATTATATATTCTTTATACATATTATAGTCTATTTCCTCTAGACTAGCTTTTAATTTAGTTCCAGTTTCCACGTATTCAAATTCAGAAACATTATACTTATCTTTTATCTTACTAAATATATGACCTTTATCGTATGGAAGTAATAATTCTACACTATATGTATTTTTCATTACATTTTCTTGAATAACTTCCATAAGTGTATCCATATTTATATTTTCTTTTGCAGATATATAGATTGTGTCTTCTTCATTTTTCGGATATATATCAAGTTCTATCTTATCTATCTTATTATATACTAATATAGTTTTCTTACCCTCTGCACCAAGTTCTTTTAAAACACTTTCAGTGGTAGTTTTTTGTAGTTCAAAACTTGAATTACTAGAATCTATAACGTGAAGTATTAAATCTGCATACTGAACTTCTTCAAGTGTTGCTTTAAATGCCTCAACTAAATCGTGAGGAAGTTTACTAACAAATCCAACAGTATCTACCACTAAAAATTCTTTTTTGTTAGGAAGAAGTGCCTTTCTAAGTGTAACATCTAAAGTTGCAAATAACATATCTTTTGATAATACTTCTTTTTCTTGTTCATAATCTTTGTGAGTTTTTATTATTTCATTAAGTAATGTTGATTTTCCGGCATTAGTATAACCAACTATTGCAACTATCGGTAAATTCGATTTTAATCTTTGTACTCTTTGAGTTTCACGATTTTTCTTTACTTCTTTAAGCTCACGTCTAATATCTGCAGCTTTATTTAAAATATGTCTTTTATCAACTTCAAGTTTTTGCTCTCCTGGTCCACGTGTACCAATTCCAGCACCAGTTCTACTCATATGTCCATTCATACCATAAAGTCTTGGAAGTCTGTATTTAAGTTGGGCAAGTTCAACTTGAAGTTTACCTTCTCTACCAAGTGCTCTTTGTGCAAATATATCTAGTATTAAAGTTGTTCTATCTATAACCTTAATCCCAACTACTTCTTCTATATTCCTAATATGTGCACCAGATAATTCATCATTAAAAATTACCATTGTAGCACCTAGTGATTCACTATATGCTCTTATTTCTTCAACTTTTCCTTTTCCTATATAATAGGCTGCATCTCTAGTTTGCTTATTTTGAATTAAACTTCCAACAACTTCTGCACCCGCAGCTTTAGTTAATTCTTTTAATTCATCCATAGATTCATTTATATCTATTGTATCTATCTTTCTTGTAATTGACGTTATATTTAGTCCTACAAGAAGTGCTTTTTCTATTTGTTTTTCGAATTGTTGCTCCACAAAATCACCTCTATTTTTAAATATATTTATATAAAAATATATTTTTTTGTTAAATTATTAATATTACAATTATATCATAAATTGACTATATTTATTTACAAATTGATAATTTTCTTTTATTATAAGCTTTATATTTTAATAAGTTTAGTGGAGGTATATTTTGAGTTATAAGTTTTTTAATAATAATAAATGCGAGTATTTTCCGTGTCACGAAACTAATGATAAAGAAAACTTTAACTGTTTATTCTGTTATTGCCCACTTTATGCACTAGGAAAAAATTGTGGTGGCAATCCTATATTTTTAGATAACAATATAAAAGATTGTTCTTCTTGTTACTTACCACACGATCCAAAAAGTTATGACTTTGTAAATTCAAAATACTCAGAAATACTTGAAATAAGTAAAAAGAATAGCTAAAATCTAGCTATTCTTTTTTAATTTTTTATAGATTAAATATACAATCATACTGCTAAAAAGGATTAAGCTTAGAACTAATACTGCACAATGCATAAAAAATCCTTTTGGTAATATTTCAATTACAGGATCTAAATTACTATCAAAAACCCAGTAATCATTATCAAAAAATACCTCGTGGAACAAAACGAATGTCTTATCAAAATCTATAAATATTAATGATAGTAAAGTTAAAGGCATCAAAATTAAATCTATAGATATGTATTTTAATATTTTTACATTCCTTTGTTTTATATTTCTATTAATTCCAACTATACTAATAAGAAGACAATTTATTAATAATATATTTACTCTACTAAATAATTCTCTAACTTCCTCAAAATGAATTTTACCATTTTTGGAAGATTTTATTGTCGGCATTTCAAACTCTTTATCAACTTTTCCCAAATTATAATCAACCAAGTAATCATAATTTAAAATCATTTCTTCTTTACTTATATTAACTCTATCGGTAATTTTTAAATAATCAATATCAAAATAATATAACTCTCTAAAATTTAAAACTATATTAATACATAAAAGCATTATTGATAAAGAAATAAAAATTGAAAAAATTATATTTATGATTTTTTCTATATTTTTCATATTTTATACCTCTCTAAAATCATTAAATAAAACTATTAAAAAATAGGTGATTAAATCACCTATTTTAAATTAAACTATTTTAGTTGTAAAATCTTCAATATTTATAACATCACTAACAAAATCAGAATAGAATTCTGGTTCGTGACAAACTAATAACACTGTTCCTTTAAATTCTTTTATAGCTTTTTTAAGTTCTTCTTTAGCCTCAACGTCTAAGTGATTTGTTGGCTCATCAAGTACTAATACATTTATCTTTTTAAGCATAATCTTACAAAGTCTAACCTTTGCAGCCTCTCCTCCACTTAAAACTCTCATTTGACTAGTTATATGTTCATTTGTAAGTCCACATTTAGATAAACTTTGTCTTACTTCAAAATTACTAAGACCCGGGAACTCTTCCCAAATTTCTTCCATTGGAGTATTGTAATTATCTCTATTACTTTCTTGTTCAAAATATCCAACCTCTAAAAACTCACCTTGTGAAACTTCTCCACCAAAAGGTTTTATAATTCCAAGTAAAGTTTTTAAAAGTGTAGATTTACCAATACCATTCATTCCTTTTAAAGCTAATTTTTGATTTCTTTCTAAATTAAAGTTAAGCTCTTTAGTAAGTGCTTCATCATATCCTAAAATTAAATCTTTAGCTTCAAATATAAATCTACTTGGAGTTCTAGCTTCCATAAACCCAAATATCGGCTTTATTTTTTCTTTTGGCTTTTCTAATATATCCATTTTATCAAGAATTTTCTGTCTACTATTTGCCATTCCACGTGTTGCAACTCTAGCTTTATTTCTTTGAACAAAATCTTCTAATTTCTTTCTTTCTTCAATTTGTCTATCATATGCTTTTTCCTCTTGTTGCTTTTTAATTGAATCACGTCTTACAAATTCATCATAATTTCCTTTGTATCTATTTAATTCTCCATTTTCCATATGATAAATTACATTGCAAGTATCATTTATGAAACTTATATCGTGAGAAACTAACACGAAACTATTTTCATACTCTTGTAAATATCTTGTAAGCCAAGTTATGTGCTCTTCATCAAGATAATTTGTAGGCTCGTCAAGAATTAATATAGTAGGGTTTTCAAGTAAGAGTTTAGTAAGTAAAACTTTAGTTCTTTGCCCACCACTTAAATCTGTAACATCTTTATCAAGTCCAATTTCTCCAAGACCTAATCCATTTGCAATTTCTTGAATTTTTGAATCTATCATATAGAAACCACTATTTTCAAGAATAGTTTGTATCTCTGCAGTGTCTTCCATTAGTTTTGCCATTTCATCATCATTAGCATCACCCATTTTATCGTACATTAAAAGCATTTCTTGTTCTAAATCAAAACTAGCTTTAAATGCATCTCTTAAAACTTCTTTTATAGTTCTTCCTTTTTCAAGAATTGTATGTTGATCTAAATATCCAACTGTAACTCTTGAAGACCATTTTATATCTCCGCTATCTGGCATAAGTTTTTTAGTTATAATATTTAAAAAAGTAGATTTTCCTTCTCCATTTGCACCAACAAGTGCAATATGTTCTCCTTTTCTAAGTCTAAATGAAACATTTTCAAGTATAGTTCTTGCACCAAATCCATGGCTTACATTTTCAACTACTAACATTTTTTCACCTCTTATAATTTACTTCTTAAAATCTATTTAATAAATATAATTTAACATAACTTTGAATACTTTTAAAGGAAATTTAAACTAAAAAAGACTGATATATTAAATTTCATCAGTCTTTTTTGATACTTCATCGAAAAACATTAACATAAACCCGGCACCACTTCTTTGTGCCATAGTAACAGTTTTTATTGATATAAAGTAAAATTTTGAATTTAAATCTTTAACTTTTTGATAATTCTTATCTATTTTCATAGCATAAAGTGAGTTATGATCTATATAATCTTTTACATTATCTAAAATTATAGGGCATTCATGAGACTTATATCTTTTAACTTTATGATAATTAGATTTTACAAATATTTCAAATGGCCTATGATTATCAAGTAATTTTCCTTTTGCATGTTGAGGAATTGTCATATCATGAAGTAAATGGCAAGATGCACCAAAGTAAAATAGGCTATCACAAATATCAGTTTCGAATAAATCTATTGCTTTTTTATAATATTTTTCACAAACTGTAAGTGCATTTTCTTCATATCCATAAAGTCCTTTCTTAGTTATTGGATTATAAAAATGATTATAAGATTTAAAATCTTGATCTGCCCAAACTAATCCATTATTTATTTCTGATGAATATAAATTAAAAAATTTATACTGATCTTCATATTCATATAGCTTTAAAATGTTTAAACTTTGTTTTTGAATGTTAATATGAGTTATACAATCTGTCGTTATTATACTTTTTTTTATCGGATTAAAAACTTTAAAAGTTTTATGTAGTGCATTTCCATATGCATTTTCTATTTTTTTTCTCAATAAAAATCCTCCTTAATTAGTTTCAAAAAATTTATCTAAGCCATTAGAGATCGATTCCATAATTTTTCTTTGATAAGAAACATCAGACATCATATTATCTTCACTATAGTTACTTAAAAATCCCATTTCAACAATCACTACTGGTACTGTTGAAAAATTAAATCCTGTTATATCTTCTCTCTCAAAAATTCCATTTACTTTTATGCCATCACTTTTCATACTTTCTCCAATATATTCTCCACCCTTTTTAGACAAATCATATATTGCAGTTGTATACTTATTATTTACTGATGGAATTAAAACACAAGCTCCAGTTTTTGATGAATCATCTAAGCTATCTGCATGTATTCTAACAACGAAATCTGCATTATTTTCATTCGCAAAAATAGCTCTTTCCGAATTACTAATATTAACGTCGTGACTTTCTCTTGTCATAATAACATTATATCCTTTTTGTACTAATATTTCCTTTAATATTAAAGATGCTTCAAGATTTAATATATATTCTGGTTTTTTCGTTGAAACTCCGGTTGCACCTTGAGATACTCTTGGCTTTTTGTTTGATGAACCAGGTGCCGCCTCTTCTAAAGTTTTATCTCCTTTTTCTTGATGACCAGGATCTATACATATTAATATATCTTTGTTTGTTTCTATAAATGAAACTAATGTTTTATCATTAGATTCAAATAATTTCATAAATGGAACCATACTTAGTGTTAAAAAAAATACTGAAACCGCAATTATTTTGTTAATTTTCATAAAAATCACCTTTCTTTTTTGTCTTATTTCTTATTATTTTTCCAATTTATTTTATTTTTATTTAATATATTTGATTTTTTGAAAAGTAAGGTTTTAATTCTTAAGATTTCCACGGATTAAAACTCGATTAGTGTACAAAATATAGAAAAGCACCATTATCATAAAATTTTATCAAAAGGAAGGTGTTTTATGTTTTGTAATAAAAATACATCTCAGAAAAGATTGTATACTTTTTTATATTTAGCTATTCTATTTGTAAGTATTTCATTTAATATTACTTATTCTAATGAAAAAGAAGAAGTTGAATACTTAATTCCAATGGGAAATATAATTCAAATAGATGCAGAACTTAATAATATAATTGTTAGAAACAACATAAAAAATTCTCCCTTTATGGTTGGAGATGAACTATTAAGTATAAATGATAATAAAATAAATAATTATGGAGATTTTTCAGAAGTATTTTATGATTTAACACACGATGCAAGAGTTGAGGTTCAAATTAATCGTGGAGAACATAAAATTGATTTAAAAGTTAAAAAAGAAGATTTAGAAAAAATAAATTTAAATAACACAGTTTCAGGATTTGCAACTCTAACTTATATTGATCCAGTAACTAATGAATTTGGAGCTGTAGGTCATCCAATTAGCATTGGTGCTTGTAGATTTGTACCAATCAAAAAAGGTTCGATATTTTCAACTACTAATACAAAAATTGAAAAATCAGAAAAAGGCTATGTAGGATTTTTAGATGCTAGAAAAGAAAATCATATTGGTAGTTTCGTTTATAATGGTCTTTTCGGAATAAAAGGTAATGCAAATATATTTGATACTTCAAAATTTGAAAAATATGAAGTTGCCTCTCTTAGTGAAGTAAAAAATGGAGATGCTCAACTTATAAGTACTAATGAAGAAGGTATTTCTCAAAAATACGATATAGAAATTTTATCAATTGACAATCAAAATTCACCAGAATCTAAAACATTTAAAATAAAAATTACAGATGAAAAATTATTAAATAAGACTGGTGGTATAGTTCAAGGTATGAGCGGTACTCCAATTATCCAAAATAATAAAATAATAGGTGCAGTATCCCACGCTATTGAAAATAATCCTCAAAATGGTTATGGAGTATATATAAAATGGATGATGCAAGAATAAAAATATCAGGAATTTTCCTGATATTTTTATTCTGTTGGATACATATTTGGTGAAATACTATCCGGTACATTAACATAACTATTTGGTACATCACCAATTATTATAGTTTCACAAATTGGCACTTGAGATTTAACTTCCTTAGTCTGAGTAGTAAGTGGTACAACTATATTAACTCTCGCTTTAACTTCAAGATAAATTCTATGTCTTGTTTGATTTATTCCAGCATCTTCAAATTCTGTCATAAAATCAACATAAACTGTTCCAATAGGTTCAATAGTTACTTTAAGTTGAGGACCATATTTTGCAAGTATCGGACTATTTAGTGCAGTTCCAATTGGTATGTACGATGTAGTACTTTTTACTTGTTTTAATTCATTTTGAATTTCAAGTGCAACTTCACTTGCTATTTCATTCATAAAAACAGTATTAGATTGTATCATAGAAACTTTTCCTTCTGAATTTATTTGAGTAATCATTAAATCATTATAATCAAGATTTCCACTTATTATTTCTCCGACTGCTTTATTTATAGACCTATTTGCAATTTCCTCAGCCTTAGTTTCTGCTAAAACTTTTATTGCTGGAGTTAAGCTCTTATCTACATATATAAAAGTACCCACAAATAAGGATAAAATAAAAATAAATAACATAGATATAATAAATCTTTTAAAATCATTATACCTTGACTTTTTTAATCTTCTATTCATTTATTTCTCCCTTAAAAATATATTTATTAATATGTATATGTTTAGTTTTTGTTATTTTTCTAACTATTTACTCTATTAATAACATATTTAAAGTATTATTAGTAAAAAATAAATTTAATCATATATTAATAACAAAACATAGTTTGGATATGGTATAATATTAATTCAAGTAAGGAGGTTGTGTTATGAAAAATAATAATAAAAATAATAATAAAGTAAGGCAAAAACCAAGTTCTACTTCTAATAATTTAAATAGAAATAAAACTAATAATGCCAAAAAGAATAATCCTAGTAATTCAACTAATAAAACTGAAACTAAAAAAGTAGTACCAAATAAAAAGTCAAATAAATCTAAAATATTTCAGTTTATAGGTATAACAATTTTAATATTAATTGTACTTGGTGTAGCGGGAGCTACTGCTTTAGTATCAACTTCTCTTAAAAATGTTCAACCAGTTACTAAGGCATACTTAGATCAAAAAACTTATACTCCAAGTAGAATAGATTATACTACAGGAGAACTTATGACTAATGTTCATTCAGTCAATAAGAAAGATCCAATTTCAATTGATCAAATGCCAAATGATTTGATAAATGCAATAGTTGCAATTGAAGATCAACGTTTCTACACTCATAATGGAGTAGATTTAAAAGGACTTTTAAGTGCCGCTGTTAAAAACGTCCTTGGAATGGGAACTCCTGGAGGAAGTACTATTCCTATGCAAATATCAAAAATGTTAATTACTACGACTGATAAAAATATTACTCGTAAAATACAGGATATTTATTATGCATTCGATATGAGTAAAACTTTAACTAAAAATGAAATACTTGAAGTCTATCTTAATAACTTCTTCGTTGGACGTGGGCTAGTCGGAGTTCAAGCAGGTGCTACTGGCTATTTCAGTAAAGAAGCAAAAGAATTGACTTTAGCAGAATCTGCATTACTTGCAGGCGTTACAAAATATCCAACTAAATTTGCACCATATAATACCGCAAAACTTGATGGTTCTGAAACTAAAGAAACCGTTGAGAATAAATTATTATTTTATATAAATACTGAAGATGATAATTTAGATGATCCTACTGAAATTGAACTTCAAACTATTGATAAACTTGAAGAATGGGGACTTCTTGATGAATATGATTCTAATGAAGATTTATATAAAAAATTAAAATCTGGTGCTATGGTAGTTAGAAAAGCCGTTCAAAATCCAGAAGCAATAGATAGAAGAAATACTGTTTTATATAAAATGCACGAACTTGGATACATAAATGATGAACAATATCAAACTGCACAACACGAAGAAATAAATATAAAACTTGCTAAACCCGATGATATAATTGAATCTTCAGTTGAATCATATATTGAATCTCAAGTAATAAGTTCACTTGTAAAACATGGTCATACAGAAGATGAGGCAATAAATATGTACTATAATGGTGGATTAACAATTAGTTCAACTATTGATCCAAAAATACAAGAAATAGTTGAAGATGAATATAAGAATAATTCTAATTTCCCAGGTCACCAAATTGGCCCAGATGGAATTAGTCAACCTCAATCTTCATCTGTAATAATTGATTATAGATCAGGTCATATAAAAGCATTAATTGGTGGACGTAATATTACAGATAGAAAAACTTTAAATAGAGCGATAACACCAAAACAACCTGGTTCTACTATAAAACCACTTACTATTTACACTCCTGTAATTGATAGTTTAAAATTAACTCAATCAACTATATTCAGTGATGCTGAAGGTGGGTACAAGTTTAATTACGGAACATGGAGTCCAAAAACTACTACCGCAGGTTCTGGAAATATGAGTCTTCGTTTAGCACTTGCTAAATCATCAAATACAATAGCTGTTAAAGCTGCTGAGACTCTTGGTGATACTCAAGAAGAAGTTGTTGATGTTATGATTGATTACTTAAGAAACTTTGGAGTAACAACTATTGCAGCAGATGTTAATGATAGAAACATGCCAGCTTTAACACTTGGTGGTATGACAAATGGTATATCAACACTTGAACTTGCTGCAGCTTATGGGGCTATAGCAAATGAAGGAGTTTATATTGAACCTATAATATTTACTACAATAACTTCATATGATGGTCAATTAATAGTTAAAAATACACCAGAAAGTCATAAAGTTATAGATCCTGAAGTTGCATATGTTATAACTGATATGCTACAAGCGGTTGTTACCGAAGGAACTGGAAGAAGAGCACAACTTAGCAATATGCCATCAGCTGGTAAAACAGGAACTACTAATGGTTCTCTTGAAACTTGGTTTGCAGGATATACTCCTTATTATGTAGCAGCTATTCATATTGGAGATGATAAAGGGGTAATAAATCCTGATACAGGAAGTTATATTGCACAAAGAGAAGTATCAACAGGAAGTGCTGCACCTACTCAACTTTGGGGTAATATAATGTCACAAGTTCACAAAAATTTAGTAAATACTAACTTTAAAGTTCCGGAAAATATTTACTTTTCAAAAATAAATTTAGACGATGGTGGTATATCATCAAGTGGAAGTAATGCAGCATTCATAAATGGTACTGCACCAAGCAGAAATTCAAGTGTTACAACAACTGTTCAACCTTCTGTTGTTGCACCTTCTGTTTCTCAAACACCACAAACTCAATGGACACCAGATCCTACTCCAGAATGGACACCAGATCCTACTCCAGAATGGACACCAGATCCTACTCCAGAATGGACACCAGATCCTACTCCAGAGTGGACACCAGATCCTGCTCCAGAATGG